>CAZBQQ010000089.1:0-22145 GCA_964493965.1 uncultured Solibacteraceae bacterium | reverse complement strand
GCGCTGTTGGCCATCTATCGCCTGGGCGGGCACATCCCCACGCCGGGAATCGACGCCAACAAGCTCGATAGTTTCTTCCGCACGGCCGGCGCGGGGACGGTTTTCGGCTTCATGGATCTGTTCTCGGGCGGCATGTTCCGGAGGCTGACCATCTTCGCCCTGGGCATCATGCCGTACATCACCGCCTCGATCATTTTGCAGTTACTGGCGGTGGTGATCCCGACCCTCGAGAAGTTGCAGAAGGAAGGCGAACTGGGGCGGCGCAAGATCACCCAGTGGACCCGCTACCTGACCCTGGGTCTCTCGATCATCCAGTCTTTCGGCATCGCGACCACGCTGATGGCGAGCGAGGGCGGCTTCGTGCTGCACCCCGGCCCCGGCTTCATCGTCATGACCGTGCTGACGCTGACCACCGGTTCGGTGTTCATCATGTGGTTGGGCGAGCAGATCTCCGAGCGAGGTATCGGCAACGGGATGTCGCTGATCATCTTCGCCGGCATTGTGGTCGGGTTGCCCCGGGCCGCCGACGAAATCTACATCAACGTTTTCCAGACGCACCAGTGGACGGCGCTGCACCTGATCATCATCCTGGCGGTCATGGTTGGGGTGGTAGCCTTCATCGTGCTGGTGGAGCGCGGCGAACGGCGCATCCCGGTGCAATACGCCAAGCGCGTGGTAGGCCGGAGGGTGATGGGCGGGCAAGCCACTCACCTGCCGCTCAAGGTCAACGCCGGCGGCGTGATGCCGGTCATCTTCGCCTCTTCGATTCTGACCTTCCCGCAGACCTTCACCATGCTGCCCTGGGTGAAGAACAGCCCCTGGCTGATGTCCATGTTTGGTTCGATCCGCCACTCGCAACCGCTTTACGTGGTGCTGTACGTGGCGCTGATCATGTTCTTCGCCTTCTTCTACGTGTCGATCATCTTCAACCCCAACGAGGCGGCGGACAACATGCGGAAGTACGGCGGGTTCATCCCAGGCATACGTCCGGGCAAGAACACCGCCGAATACATGAACAAGATCCTGAGCCGGATCACGGTGGTGGGCGGAATGTACCTGGCGATCCTGTCGCTGATCCCGGAGATCATGATCTCGGGCATACGGCTTCAGTCGCTGCCGCTGATCGGCAACTGGGTGGACACCTGGGCGCCCCGCTGGCTGCTGGACGGCCTGGGGGTGACGTTCTATTTCGGCGGCACGTCCCTGCTGATCGTGGTGGGCGTGGCCATGGATACCATCAACCAGGTCGAGGCGCAGTTGATCATGCGCCACTACGAAGGATTTACGCCGCGCGCCGGCAGGATTCGCGGCCGCCGGAGCGTGTTTTAGACCCGGAGCGGGTTTTTAGACCGAGCGGGTTTTAGACCCCGGAGCGTGTTTTAGACAATGACGAATTCCGCATTGCTGCTGTTCGGACCTCCCGGTTCCGGCAAGGGGACGCAAGCCGTCCTACTGGCCGGCGCCTTGAAGATGCCCCATATCTCGACGGGCGACATCTTCCGCAAGAACGTGAAGGAAGGGACCGAGCTCGGCAAGCAGGTGAAGCAGATTATGGAATCGGGCCAGCTGGTGCCCGACGAGCTGGTGAACCAGATCGTGTCGGACCGGCTCGGCCAGGCGGATTGCGGCGCGGGGTTTATCCTCGATGGCTACCCCCGCACGGCGAACCAGGCGGCGATGCTGGATTGCTACCTGAGAAGCACGGGAGTCCCCAAGGTGGTGGTCAACCTTGTTGTGGATTACAATGTAATCATTGAGCGAATTACGGCCCGCCGCTCGTGTCCGGCCTGTGGCGCTGTCTATAACCTGGTCTCGAATCCTCCGAAAAACGACAGCGTCTGCGACCGGGATGGCACCCCGCTGATCCAGCGCGAGGATGACAAAGAGGACGTCATGCGGAAACGGTTCGAGGCGTACAACGCCCAGACGCTTCCCGTGATGGACTTCTTCAAGGTCAATGGATACAAGCTGGTCGAGGCAGTGGGCGGCAATGGCGCCCCGGAGGACCTGACGGCTAAGATCCTCGACGGACTGAAGAACGGATGATCATTCGCAAGACCGCCGCGGAGTTGGAGAAAATGCGGCGTAGCGGCCTGCTGGTGTGGCAGATTCTGCAGAAGCTTCGCGAGATGGCTCGCGAGGGCGTCACGACGCTGGATCTGGAAACGGCGGCCGAGAAGATGATGCGGGACGCGGGCGCGAAGCCGGCGTTCAAGGGATATTTTGCGGCGGCGGCCGGGTCCAAGTATCCGTTCGTGCTGTGCACTTCGGTGAACGAAGAGATTGTGCACGGCATGCCGTCGGCAAAGCGGGTTTTGAAACCCGGCGACATCGTGTCGATCGATACCGGGGTGTCGCTCGAAGGCTACTACGGGGATTCGGCGGTGACGGTGGCTATCGGCACTCCGGATCCGAAGACGGAACGGCTGATGCAGGTGACCAGCGAGGCGCTGGAGCTGGCGATCGACAAGGTTCGGCCGGGCAACCGGCTTTTCGACATTTGCGGGACGGTTCAGAAGCACGTGGAGTCGAACGGGTTTTCGGTGGTTCGGGAGTACGTGGGCCACGGGATAGGAACGCAGCTTCACGAGGAGCCGCAGGTTCCCAATTACGTGGACAAGAAGAACGAGAACCCGCGGTTGAAAGAAGGAATGGTTCTGGCGATCGAGCCGATGGTGAACGCCGGAAAGCCGGACGCCAGAGTGTTGCGCGATCGTTGGACCGCGGTGGCCGCCGACGGCTCGTATTCGGCGCATTTTGAGCATTGCGTGGCGGTAACGGAGGGCGGCCCTTGGGTGTTGACGCGTCCCTGACGGGCCGCGTGCTGTCAGCTATCAGCTGTCAGCGGTCAGCTAAGGCTGGCCGGGTGTGGCTGAGAGCTGAAAGCTGAGAGCTGATGGCTGCGAGCGAGAAGGAACTGGTTGCGACGGTTTTGGAGTTGCTCCCGAACGCGACCTGCCGGGTTGAGCTGGAAAGCAGGGAGCAAGTCCTGGCGCATGCGGCCGGGGCCGCGGTTAAGAATTTTGTCCGGGTCCGTCCGGGCGATCGGGTTTGCGTTGAGCTTTCTCCGCACGATCCGGGCCGCGGGCGGATTACGAAGGTTTTGAGAGAGAGATCATGAAAGTTCGGGCGTCGGTTAAAAAGATTTGCGACAAGTGCAAGGTGATCCACCGCCAGGGTGTGGTCCGGGTCATCTGCACCAATCCGAAGCACAAGCAGCGGCAAGGATGAGGGAGTAAGATATGGCGCGTATCGCGGGCGTGGATCTCCCCAACAAGAAGAGAGCCGAGATCGGGCTGACGTACATTTACGGCATCGGCCGTGCCCGGTCCAACTCGATTCTCTATCGGGCGGGTGTGGACCCCAATAAGAAGATCGCCGATCTGGCCGAGGAAGAAGTAAGCAAGATCCGCCAGATCATCGAAGAAGAGGGCGCGGTGGAAGGAGACCTTCGCAAGGAGATCTCCATGAACATCAAGCGCCTGATCGAAATGGGCGCGTATCGCGGGCTCCGGCACCGGCGCGGCCTTCCGGTGCGCGGTCAGCGGACCCACACCAATGCGCGCACCCGCAAGGGACCGCGGCGCGGTACGGTCGCCAACAAGAAGAAGTCGGCGTCGAAGACGTAAAGAGGCGGAATGGCCAAAGCACCTGCAAAATCGACCAAGAAGAAGTCCTTCAAGAAGAAGGAAAAGAAGAGCGTTCCCACCGGTCTGGTTCACATTCAGGCGACGTTCAACAATACCATCGTGACCATCACCGACCCGGTCGGGAACGTGATCGCGTGGTCGAGCGCCGGTTCGCTCGGCTACCGGGGATCGCGCAAGGGTACGCCGTTCGCCGCGCAGCAAGCCGCGCTCACCGCCGCCAACAAGGCGAAGGAGAGCGGACTGCGCGTGGTGGAAGTGCGTGTGGCGGGTCCGGGAGCAGGCCGCGAGTCGGCCATCCGTACGCTGGCCACGGTGGGCCTCGATGTGCGCGCGATTCGCGACGTCACGCCGATCCCGCACAACGGCTGCAGGCCGCCGAAGAAGAGAAGAGTTTAGTGGCTGTCAGCTGACGGCTGAGAGCTGATGGCTTGAGCGGCCGAAAGGCCGCGAACAAGCGGGATGAAGACCGGTTTTTCCGGTTGTAAACCGCACCCGAAAGGGTAGACAGGGTAGGAGGCAATTTGGCACGATACAGCGGCCCGACTTGCCGGCTTTGCCGGCGCGAGGGCATGAAACTATTCTTCAAGGGGGAGCGCTGCCATAGCGAGAAGTGCGCTATCGAGAAGCGTAACGTCATCCCCGGCCAGCACGGTAAGGATCGCAAGCCCAAGATCGTCGGCTACGGCCTGCAACTTCGCGAGAAGCAGAAGGTCAAGCGGTTCTACGGGCTGCTCGAGACGCAGTTCCACAACCTCTACGAGAAGGCGCTGCGCATGAAGGGCATCACCGGCGACAACCTTCTGAGTATGCTGGAGCGGCGGCTGGACAGCGTGGTCTACCGGATGGGTTTTGGCGTCTCGCATCCGCAGAGCCGCCAGATCGTGCGCCATGGCCACTTTCAGGTCAACGGCCGCAAGGTCAACATTCCTTCGTTCATGGTGAAGGTCGGCGATATCGTCGAGGTGCGCGAGAAGAGCCGCAACCACCCGACCATTCTTGCGGCGCGGGACGCTACGGCGCACCTGCCGTGCCCGAATTGGCTGGAAGTGGACCGCGAGACTCTGCGGGGCCGCATAATCGGTCTGCCGAAGCGCGAAGAACTGGTGCAGATCCAGGTCAACGAACGGCTGATCGTGGAGTTGTACTCCAAGTAAGTCTCATGGACGCGGGAGGCGCGGCGGTCAGAACCGCCCGCTTTCCCGGATGTCCGGAGTGAGGAGAAGACTGGTTATGTTCAAAGGTTTTCAGAAACCCAAGCGTTTGGTTGCGAACACCGAAACCCTGACCGACCGCTATGGCATGTTTACCGCACAGCCCTTCGAGCGCGGTTTTGGAACCACCATCGGCAACAGCCTGCGGCGCGTGCTGCTGAGCTCCATCGAGGGCGCGGCCATCACGGCCGTGCGCATCGAAGGCGTGGCTCATGAATTCAGCCCCATTCCGGGAGTGGTGGAAGACGCCACCGACATCATCCTCAACCTCAAGCAAGTCCCCTTCAAGATGTCCGGCGAGGGAATGCGCACGGCGCGGCTGCGGATCGAAGAGCCGGGCGAGGTGCTGAGCAGCCAGATCGAGACCGACCAGGACGTCGAGGTCCTGGACCGCACCGTCCACATCGCCACCGTCAGCGACGGGGGGAAACTCAACATCGAAATGCGCCTGAAGCTGGGCCGCGGCTACGTGGGCGCGGACCGCAACTTCGACGAGGACCTGCCGTTGGGCTACATCCCCATCGACTCGGTCCACTCGCCCGTGCGCAAGGTCAACTTCGCGGTCGAGGGCGCGCGTCTCGGCCAGATGACCGATTACGACAAGCTGACGCTCGAAGTCTGGACCAACGGCGCGATCTCCCCACAGGATTCCATCGGGCAGGCCGCCAAGCTGATGAAGGACCACCAGACCATCTTCATCAACTTCGAGGAAGTTCCCGAGATGGCCGAGGAACAGGCCGAGCGCGCCATGGATCAGATGAACGAGATCCTGAACCGCTCCGTGGACGAGCTCGAGCTGAGCGTGCGGTCGTACAACTGCCTGAAGAACGCCAATATCCAGACCATAGCAGACCTGGTGCAGAAGACCGAGGCCGAAATGCTTCGCACCAAGAACTTCGGCCGCAAGTCCCTGAACGAGATCAAAGAAATCCTGTCCAGCATGGGCCTGCAGTTCGGCATGAAGTTCGACGCGACGGGACGGCTGATTTCGGGCAGCGGACTGCCCGTGACGCCCACGCCGCCGAGCGGCCGGCCGCGCGACGAAGACGAAGATGCGCAGAACGCCGAGGACCGGCTCGAGGACGAGGGTGGTCCCGAGGAACCGGCCGACGACGACAAAGAGCAGTTCGACGAGAGTTTGAGCGAGTAGGAGAGACGACACCGTGAGACATAGGGTAGATGGCTACAAGCTGGGACGAACGCTGGCGGCGCGCAGGTCGCTGTTCCGCAACCTCGTCACCAGCGTGATCGAAGAAGAGCGCGTGATTACCACGGTGCCGAAGGCCAAGGCGGTCAAGCCGCTGGTGGAGCGGATGATTACGCTGGCCAAGAAAGACACGCTGGCCGCGCGCCGCCAGGCCGCCGCGTATCTGATGACGCCGAAGTCGGTCAAGAAGCTGTTCGACACGCTGGGTTCGCGGTTCGGCCAGAGGTCCGGCGGCTACTTGCGCATTGTCCGCCTGGGCCCGCGCAAGGGCGATGGCGCAGAGCAGGCGATGCTGGAACTGGTGGGCTCCGAGCTGGTGAAGCGCGCCGCCGAGCGTGCGAAGCGCAAGGAAGAGCGGCTCAAAGCCATACAGGAAGGCCGCCACGAGGAAGAGGGCGGCGAGGAAGAGAAGCCGACAGAAGAATAGCGGTTTCTGCCATTCCGGCTTGGTGGATGGGCGGGTGCGAGCACCCGCCCTTTTTGTTTGCCTGCCACTTTGCCGCGCGCCCAGCTGGAGGGCTCCGGACCAGCGTGCCGTGCCAAGCGGAAGGAGAGTGACTCAAGCAATACAGGAAGACCGCGGAGGAGAAGAGGAGAGGAGTAGAAGGGCGGGTGAGAACCCGCCCCTTTGTTTGCGTGCCGCGGACTAGGCCTTGCGCCAGCGCCGCAGGAGCGCCAGCAGGCCAATCCCGGATCCCACCAGGAGAACCGACACGGGCTCCGGAACCGGGTCCTCGGTCAGCGGGAAGTCGATGGCCAGTGTGGAGCCCTGATCGGCAAACCAGTCGACGCCAAACGTCATCGTCCAGTCAGTTACGGGTGCACCAGGATCGAGGAACGCGAACTGCGTAGAGCCGACACCGTGATTTACCTCTGTCCCTGTTTGGACAGTCTGAGCATAAGGGAAGCCGTTCTGCGTGAACCCAAACTGCGTTATCGTGCCGAGGATGCCCCCGACCGCCCCAGGGTCCGCGTTGAAGTCCAAAAGGCCAGCAATAGCCAGGGCCCCCAGGGGTACATTAGAGGTCGGGCCGGTCAACTGCAGCACAAGCGCGTATTCGTTAAGGCCTGGTACGTCCGCCGTAAAGCCGAAGGTCCCGGTAACAGTGACGCCGCCACGCGCGGTGGGAGAGGCTATGAGGTTCAAGATCGGAGCCTGAGCCGCAGGGTCGTCGTCCCCCGGTTCCCCCGACTCGTCTCCCCCGGTAACGACGACGCCGTTGACGCTCGTGGTCGCCGTGAAGATACAGCCGGGGCCAGAAAGTTGTTGGGCACAGAGGTTGTACACAGCCGGGGTCGCCTGCACTGTCGAAACGGCGAATATTCCGAGCAGGAACACCATCAGAGCGAGCTTCAAGGACGCGGTGCGGTCAAGGGCAGTCACGGGATTGGGCCTCCTAATACCTTTTAATCTTTGAAAGAGAATACTAGCATGACCCCATGGCCAGTTCAAGCAATTTCCGAGTTAAGAGTTTTAAAATTTGATTAAACCGGAGGCCGCGCTGCCTCACGAGATTCTGTACGCAATGTCGCTGTGTAGGGGCTAAGTGTATGGTGGGTATTGGAAGTCCGCCATTGGGGGGAGCGCGTCCGGGTCACGGTTATGTAGGCCGATCCCCGTATTTAACAACGCTAAGATATACTTGACAACTATAGAGTCATATTTTATGATGTGTACGTGAGGAGACACCAATCCATGACCATTACCAAGTATGACCCCTTTACCGAAGTCGACTTCCCGACCGGCGTCCGCCTCTTCCAGGACGCGGTCAACCGCCTGTTCAGCGAACCGTTCGCAACCCGGCCCTGGGCCCCGGCGGTCGATGTCCTGGAAACCGAGAACGAACTGGCTCTCAAAGCCGATCTCCCCGATGTCAATCTGAAGGACATCGACATACAGATCGAGCGCGGGACGCTTTCGATCAGGGGCGAGAGGAAGTTCGAGCGAGTCGAGGGGAAGGGTACCGGATACCACCGAATCGAACGCAGCTACGGCGAGTTTCAGCGGTTCTTCAGCTTGCCGGACACGGTGGATACGGAGAAGGTGAAGGCCGATTACCGGAACGGAGTCCTGACGGTGACCTTGCCGAAGAAAGAGGTCGCCAAGCCCAAGACCATCAAGATCGGCGTCGACGGAGAGTAACGAAGGCGGCACCAACAGGGCAGGGGCGGGCCTTCAGGCCTGCCCTCAGGCCCGGCTGGCGGAATGGCTCTCAGGCCTTGGGGGGTGCGGAGGAATCGTCCGGCGGCACCGTCGCGCCCTTCAGTCCATCCTTGAAGCTGCGGATGCCTTGGGCCAGGCCCTTGCCGAGTTCAGGCAGCTTCTTCGGGCCGAAAAACAGAACGGCGATCACCAGAATCACCAGCAGGTGTTGGGGTCGCAGGAGATCTTCAATCATAAAAATGCTTCCTTAGGATAGACGTACGAGTCGCCCGCCCGTTTTCGCGGCGGTCAACTGGATCCTATAAATGATTGTGACAGAATGGGAGACAGGAGGCAATCCTTGAATAACCTGAAGACGGCCCTTCTGCTGGGGCTGCTCAGCGGCGTGTTCCTGGTGGTCGGCGAGGCCTTCTGGGGCCGGAACGGGCTCCTCATCGCCCTTGTCTTCGCCGGAGGGATGAACTTCTTCAGCTACTTCTTCTCCGACAAGCTGGCGCTTGCGATGTACTCCGCCCAGCCGGTAAGCCCATCCGAGAATCCGGAAGTGTACCGGCGCCTGGCGCCCATCGTTCAGGGCCTCACCCAGCGCATGGGACTGCCCATGCCCAAGCTGTTCGTGATTCCGGAGGAATCGCCCAACGCTTTCGCCACCGGCCGCAATCCGCAGCATGCCTCGGTGGCCGTGACCGGCGGCATCCTGCGGACCATGGACGACCGCGAACTGGAGGGCGTCCTGGCGCACGAGCTGGGGCACGTCAAGAATCGCGACATCCTGACCAGCTCCGTAGCCGCCACCATCGCGGCGGCCATCACGCTGGTGGCGCGCATGGCTTTCTTTTTCGGCGGCAGCCGCGACGATGACGACCGCGGCAGCGCGCTAGGCGGCCTGCTCATGTTGATCGTAGCCCCGTTCGCGGCCCTGCTGATCCAGATGTGGATCTCGCGGACGCGCGAGTTTGCGGCAGACGCGGCTTCGGCGGAAACCACCGGCAGCCCCTATCCCCTGATCTCGGCGCTCGGGAAGCTCGAATCGGCCTCGAAGCGGATTCCGATGGACGCCTCGCCGGCCACCGCTCACATGTTCATCATCAAGCCGTTCAGCGGCCAGGCGCTGACGCGGATGTTCTCGACCCATCCCCCCACCGAGGAACGAATCGCGCGGCTGCGGGAGATGGCTCTGCCAAAGCCGATCCGTTGAAAACCGTCCACATCAATCGAAAAGGCGCGGAGCGGCTGGCTTCGGGACATCCCTGGATCTTCGCGTCCGATGTTGGGGACCGGGGCGGCGCCGAGGGCGGGGAAGCGGTTCGGGTCGCGGATCCGAAGGGCCGTTTCGTGGGCGTGGCGCACTACAGCGAGGCGTCCCAGATCTCGCTGCGCCTGCTGAGCAGCGAGCCCGAGCAGATCGGCCGGGAGTTTTTCCTGCGCCGGCTTCGCGCCGCCGCCGAGTTCCGCCGCCGTGTCGCAGCGGGCGCCGAGGCCTACCGCCTGGTGCACGCGGAGGGCGACCGCCTGCCCGCGCTGATCGTCGACCGCTACGGAGACTACCTGGTGGTGCAGACCCTCGACCAGGGAATGGACCGCGCCAAGGGCGAGATCGTCGCGGCCCTCGAGGAGCTGTTCGCGCCGCGGGGCATCGTCGAACGGAACGACTCGGCCGTGCGGCGTCACGAGGATTTGCCGCTGGTGACCGGCATGCTCGCCGGCGCCGAGCCCCCGCCGCTGGTCCCGGTACGCATGAATGGCTTGCTGTTCCATGCGGACCTCCTGCACGGCCAGAAGACCGGCGTCTTTCTCGACCAGCGCGAAAACTACCTGGCCGCCGCCGGCTATGCGCACGGCCGCGCGCTCGATTGCTTCACTTCGAGCGGAGGCTTCGCGCTGCACATGGCGGCGCGCGCGGAGGGCGTCATCGCGATCGACAGCTCGGAAGCGGTGCTCGAAGTAGCCAAACGAAACCGGGCCGCCAACGGGATCGAGAACGTGGAGTTCCGCGAAGCCAACGTGTTCGACTTCCTGGCCGCGGAGCGCGGCGCGCGGCGACGGTACGGCACCATCGTCCTCGATCCCCCCGCCTTCTCGAAGTCGCGCCAGACGGTGGACAGCGCGGCGCGTGGCTACAAGGAGATCAACCTGCGCGCACTGGAGCTGCTCGATCCGGGCGGCGTGCTGATCACCTGCTCCTGCTCGCACCACGTGCCTGAATCGCTGCTGCTCGAAATCGTCGCCAGCGCGTCGCTCGACGCGGGCCGCACGCTGCGGGTGCTGGATCGCCGCACCCAGGCGCAGGACCATCCCATCCTGCTCACCGTTCCGGAGACCCACTACCTGAAGTGCCTGGTGCTCGAGGTACTGTAGCAGCCGCGGCGGCGCGACCGGTAGCACCGAACCGCGCGCGTGAGCAAGCGGACGAAATCGTTGCCTGACGGAGGGCTGCCCCCGGGTTGGCGGATCGGCTATGCTGGGTCAGAACGCATCCCGGAGGTCCGCCATGTTTCAGGTCGCTTCGGAACATCCGCTTTCGGCTATCGAGGCTGCGCTGCGGCACGCCGCACAACACGAGGGGTCGAGCGTACTCAGCGTCATCCATGTTGGCCAGCACCTGCCTGAGTCCGCTTCGGCCGAGGACGCTTTCGTGTTCTCCATCTGCGCCGGCGAACTCTACGCGGCGCTGCTCGCCGCCGACATACGCATCTCCGCCTTCCTGCCCTGCCGCATCGCGGCGTATAGCGAGGGCGGGCGCACGACGCTGGCCACGGCGTCGCCGCTCGACCTCTGCCGCCCGCTGAACCGCACGGATCTGGCGCCGCTTCTCACGCCCCTCGGGGATCTCCTGCGCCGCATCATGGAGGGCGCGGCCGCGCCACGAGCCGTTGCGGCAGCCGCCGTCGCCGGCGTGCACACCGGCGGACTCGGTGCTACGGAGGATCAGATGAACATGCGCGGCTCGATTCCGCAGCGCATCGATTGCAAGGGCACGAAGGTGGAGGATCTCGGCGGCACCGGCACCCACGACGCGCAGGGTGGCTGATGAAGATCAGCCGACGCAGTCTGCTGCTGGCGACCGCCGCATCGACCGCCCAGCCCAAGCTTGGATCGTCCGCGGCCCTTCAGGAGGCATCCAACGGCGGGGCGCCACTGCCGGGCCGGCGCTTTCGCGACGAAGCGCTACGCGAGATCGCCTTTCCGCTGGGCGGCATCGGGACGGGCACGGTTTCTCTGAGCGGTCTCGGAGGGCTGCGCGACTGGGAGATCTTCAACCGGCCGAATAAAGGGAGCACGCTGCCCTTCACGTTTGCGGCGCTGCGGATCGCGGGTGGCGGCCTCGCGGCGCCCTCGGTCCGCGTAGTAGAACGGCAGCCTCTGCCGCCCTTCTCCGGCGGTTTCGGATCCCCACGCTCCACGGCGCTCGGCCTGCCGCACTTTCCGGACGCCGTCTTCACGGGCTCCTATCCGTTCGCGCACGTCCAGTTGCAGGACCCAAGCCTGCCCGTGGAAGTTTCGCTCGAGGCGTTCAACCCCATGGTGCCCCTCGACACCGAGAACTCCAGCCTGCCCGTGGCCGTGCTGACCTATCGCTGCGTCTCGCGGGCCGCCGCGCCGCTCGAAGCCGCGCTGGCGTTTTCCGCGATGAACCCCGTCGGCTACGGAGGTGTGGGCGCCCTCACCGAGCGCACCGCGCCTTTCTTCGGCGGCAATTTGAACGAGTTCAAACGCCAGCCGGGTTGCCAGGGCGTCCTCATGACGTCGAGCAAGCAGCAGCAGGACGCGCGGCACTACGGCTCGATGGCGCTGGCCACCACGGACGGCGACGTCTCCTACCGCCTGACGTGGGAGCACGGCGAATGGTGGGACGACTTCCAGAAGTGGTGGGACGAATTCCTGGGCAAAGGCCGCTTCGGGAATCAGCCGGCGAAGCCCTCCGACGACGGCGGCACCGAGTTCGCGACGCTGGCCAGCCATTTCTCGCTAGCTCCCGGCGAGTCGCGCGACATCGTGTTCGTGCTCGCCTGGCACTTCCCGAACATCGAGAACTACTGGAGCGGGAAGGAGCACGAAGGCCAGGTGGTGAGGAATCAGTACGGCGTCCGCTGGGGCTCCGCCTGGGAGCCGGCGGCCTACATGCTCGCGAACCTTCCGTCGTTGCGCGCGCGCTCGCTGCGCTACCGCGACGCGCTCTACGGGTCCACGCTTCCCGAGCCGGTCATCGACGCCGTATCGAGCCAGGCTTCCATCATGCGGACCTCTACCGTCATGGTGGCCGAGAACAAGCTGACGCTCGCCTTCGAGGGCTGCGGCGACAACGAGGGCTGCTGCCCCATGAACTGCACGCACGTTTACAACTACGAGCAGGCCATGGCGCACCTGTTCCCGGACCTCGAGCGCAGCATGCGCGAGACCGATTTCCTGGTCAACATGCGGCCCGACGGCAGCATGAGCTTCCGCACTCCCGTGCCCTTGCACCAGGGCGGGAACGACGTCCACCCCGCGGCCGACGGCCAGATGGGTTGCGTCATGAAGGTGTACCGCGAGTGGCAGTTGTCGGGCGACGACGCCTGGCTGCGGCGCCTGTGGCCGCAGGTCAAACGCGCGCTCGAGTACGCCTGGGTCCAGTGGGACGCCAATCGCGATGGCGTCATGGAAGGCCAGCAGCACAACACGTACGACATCAACTTCTACGGCCCGAATTCGATGATGGGCAGCCTGTACCTGGGCGCGCTCGAAGCCGCGTCGCGCATGGGCCGTCATCTGGGCGACGATGCCGCCGCTGCCGCGTACGAAGCGGTGCTGGCCGGCGGCGGGAAGAAGCTCGACGGCCTGCTCTGGAACGGCGAGTATTTCGTGCAGAAGGTGGACGAGACCAAGCAGGCGGCGGCGAAGTATCAGTACGGCGAAGGATGCCTTTCCGATCAGTTGCTGGGCCAGTGGTTCGCCGAGGTGGCGGGTCTGGGCAAACTGCTTCCGCAAGACCACATTCGCGGCGCGCTTGGTTCCATCTATCGCTATAACTTCCGGCGGGGCTTCGAGAGGTTCGCGAACGCGCAGCGGATCTATGCTCTCAACGACGAGGCGGGCCTGCTGTTGTGCAGTTGGCCGCACGACAAGCGCCCCGCGCTTCCCTTCGTCTACTCCGACGAGGTGTGGACGGGCATCGAATACCAGGTGGCGGCCCATCTGATCTATGAGGACATGGTGGAGGAGGGACTCAGCATCGTCGAGGCGGTTCGCGGGCGCTACAACGGCGCGCGGCGGAATCCCTGGGACGAGGTCGAGTGCGGCCACCACTATGCTCGCGCGATGTCGAGCTGGTCGCTTCTGCTGGCGCTCTCGGGGTTCGGCTATTCCGCGCCGGCGAAAGAGATGCGGCTTCGCCCGCGCGTCTCCGCGGCCGATTTCCGATGCCTGTTCTGCGCGGGATCGGCGTGGGGCGTGTACTCGCAGAAAACCGCGGCGGGAACGATCGACGCAGCCGTGGCGGTGGAAGAGGGCCGGCTGGAGTTGGAGACGCTGCGAGTGCCCTTCGCGGGCGAGAAGGCCACGGTGGTCTCGTCGCATCCCGCGGCGGCGTCCGTTGAGGGTGGCGAGCTGGTACTGCGGTTCAAGCGGGTGGTTCGGCTGGCCGCGGGAGCGAAGCTGACTGTATCGGCGACGTCGGACTGAAGGATAGCGTTTCCCAGCCCCATTCTTAGAACGACTCGCCCCGCCTCGCGCAGACTGTACGTACTGCGTTCCCGATATCATACGTATATGGCGAAGCTAACCTTGAGCGTAAACGATCGCGTGGTTTCGCGAGCGAAGCAATACGCGAAACGGCGGGGCGTCTCCGTGTCCGCGATGGTCGAGGCTTATCTCGCGGCGGTCGCCGGGCCGAGTTCTCCCCCGGCCGGCGACGCCCCCATTCTGCGATCCGTACGGGGAGTTCTCAAGAGCGCAGACATCCGCGAGTACCGGAAGCATCTGGCGGTGAAATGTCGATGAAAAGGATCCTCTTCGATACCAGCGTGGTTCTGGACGTTCTTCTGGACCGGGAGCCATATGTGGCGGCAAGCGCGGCGGCGTGGGCGGCTGTCGAGACGGGCGCCACGGAGGGGATGCTGGCCGCTCACGCGGTGACGACGATCCACTACTTGCTCTGGAAGGAGTTGGGCAACGTCAAGGCCAGGGGGATCCTCTCGGCCGTACTAAGCGTCTTTCGAGTAGCCGCTGTCGATCATGACGTCGTTCAACAGGCGCTCCAGTCACCTGCTTCCGACTTTGAGTATGCGGTGGCCGCGGCCGCGGCTCGATCGGCGGGCTGTGAGTGCATCGTGACGCGGGACCCGAAGGGGTTTCGCGGGTCTCCCGTGCGCTCCCTCACGCCGGAAGCAGTCGTGCCCCTTCTGGGCAAGCAATGAGCCGGAGAACTGGCTGGCAACTGCGGTTTCTGGCGAGCCACCCGAATCGAAATCTCGCAGGAGTCCCAAGGGCCGCAATCGCGCATGCCCTTCGTGGAACACCACATCGACCTAACGTACAATGAAACGCATAACGCGCCCTTTGCGGACTGGCCGTGTGGAGCGGATCCAATGACTGCCTCTTCCTATAAGCTGACGGCTGTCCTGTTCGGAATTGGCGTCACGCTTCACAATCTCGAGGAAGCGATGTTCCTGGTAGACTGGTCCCGCTCTCATTGGAAACTCTGGTTCGAGCCGGACCACAAGATATATTGGGTCCTGACCTCGTTGGTTAGCGTTGTGATCTGGATTCCGGTTGTCGGCGTCTGCGTTTCGAAGGAGAGCGCCTCTTTCCAAAACGCCCTCTCAGGATTTGCCCTCGCCATGGCAATCAATGCAGTGCTGCCCCACCTCGTGATCAGCCTGGTTACGCATTCCTATTCGCCCGGAGTGGGAACGGGGATGCTCTTCAACTTGCCCCTTGGCGTGTTGCTGATTCACGGGCAGTTGAGCGAACACGCAATCTCGCCTGTCGGGTTCTGGCGGGCAGCAGTTCTGTATGCGCTACTGTTGGCCGTAGGCGCCTTCGGAAGCTTGTACGGCGCCCATGCGATCTTCGCCGCAAGGAAGGGATGAGCCCACCCATGCCAGCCAGAATGCCCGCACTCTTCATCGGACACGGGAATCCGATGAATGCGCTACTTCGGAATCGCTACACCGAAGCATGGTCGATCATCGGGACAGAAGTCCCCCGTCCCGGTGCCGTACTGTGCGTGTCTGCCCACTGGTACATTCCCGGAGTCGCGCTGACCGTGAATACGGCGCCGCGGACGATCCACGATTTCGGCGGCTTCCCGCCTGAGCTGTACCGGGTTCAGTATCCCGCGCCCGGCGACCCTCAACTCGCGCGCCGGATACAGAAACTGCTTTCTCCGCTGACTGTGGCTCTTTCCGAGGACTGGGGACTCGATCATGGCACCTGGTCTGTGCTCAAGCACATTTACCCGCAGGCGGATGTCCCGGTAGTGCAACTCAGCATCGATGAGACCGAGACCGCCCGCTTTCACTACGAGATCGGCCAGCGTTTGGCTGCTCTGCGTGAGGAGAACATACTGATTGTCGGGAGCGGCAACCTGGTGCACAACCTGCACGCCTACGCGTGGGGCACACACGCTGCCGAACCCTATGAGTGGGCGCTCAGGTTCGAACGCCGGGCGCGAGAGGTCCTGATGGCGGGCGAATACGCTTCCCTGGTGGATTACGAGAGTCTGGAGCGCGATGCCTTACTCTCGGTTCCTACACCCGACCACTACCTGCCGCTCCTGTATGTGAGTGGAGCCGCCGGGAAGGGCGATCCGGTGACCTTCCCGGTCGAAGGCATCGATGGCGGTTCCATCTCGATGCTTGCCGTTCGCATCGGATGAATCAGGCGAAGGAAGCGGCCGTCAGCTACGGCGCCGTCGCAAAATCCCGAGGCCGAGGCCCGCGCTCATGAGCAACAGCCAGGTGGCCGGTTCGGGAACGGTTCCGCCGAGGACGATGTCGTATTTGATGTTATCGAAGTCCGGCCCCGTGAAGACGCCACCGTCCCACCCTGCGAGCGGGTTGGTTGAAGAAGGACCAACTACGTCGGACGACGAGATCGGGCTGAAAATCTCGTTGCCGAACTCGTCGATCGCGTAATTGGCGCTACG
This sequence comes from uncultured Solibacteraceae bacterium, assembly GCA_964493965.1. Classification (GTDB taxonomy): domain Bacteria; phylum Acidobacteriota; class Terriglobia; order Bryobacterales; family Bryobacteraceae; genus DASWZN01. The sequence goes on along the minus strand of CAZBQQ010000089.1, from coordinate 5,785 downwards.
CGAAATCGCCAGGAAGTAGACTCCGGCTGGCAGCGCCGTTCCACTCGTGGGGCACGGGTTCGAAACGCCGGGAGAGGGCAGGCACGACAGGGTGTTCGCACCGGAAATGTCGTCGTTCATCAGGACGCCCACGCCGGTCGAGTCAAACAGGCTCAGGACGGTGTCCGGTATGCTGAATGCGCCTGGTTTGGTGAACGCGGAGAAGTCCAAGGGCTTTCTGTTGATGATCTTGAAGATGTTGACATCGGTCTGGTCTGTACCGCTAAGGGTTCCGGTAATCTCGGTCGGAAACAGGCCCGTCAGATCCTGGGCGGTGGCGATCGTCGATCCAGCGTTGTTGGCGACGATGACATTCGCCGAGCACATCGGGACCAGACTCAGTGTCAATAACAGTGCGCAGATGCTAATCAGCGTTCGCAACGAGAGCCTCCTTCGGCTAGCGGTTTTTATTAGTCTAACTGGAGGTCTCACAAAAGACAAGACAAAAGGATAGAGAAAAAAAGACGTCCTATTTAGTACTAGTGGTACTAGCAGTACTAACTTTCCCGTTTGTTGTCAGCGAACCGGGACTCGTGGCCCGGGTCACGAGGCGCCCCGGGCGCGCCACGCACCGCCCAAGGCGCATGAAACAGGTCACTTGACATTTTGAGCAGATTAGAGTTACATGGCGATATCGACCTTGCACCAGGACATCCATTTTCAAACAGGAGAACTGTCGCTATGCGCCCGCTCTGGATACTAACTACGACAGCGCTGCTTTGCAGCTCTGCGATCGCCCAGATTCATTCCCCAGCGGTGGATGTATCCTCATCCGCCTATCAGGGGGCAATTACAACCGTGCGCTATGCGCCGCCCGCGCAGAGCACTCTGACGGGACCGGTTCAAGTGACGATCAAGCTGCAAGACCCGCCGCTGGTCGTCGCCGTCGGGGCCAATGCCAAGCAGAACGGCATCAAGATGACTGCCGCGCAGCAGCAGGCCTACCTGGCGATGTTGAAGCAGAAGCAGGACGCGGTCATGTCGCAGGTGCGGTCCCTCGGAGGGGTGGAACTAGGGCGCGTTAGCCTAGGGCACAACGCGGTGATGGTCTCGATCGATGCCCGCATGCTTACGGTCCTTCACGGCATCCCCGGCGTAACCGCTGTGCGTCCGCTTGGCGACTACACGGTTGCCGCCGGCGTCAGCATCACGGGACAACCCGACCTTGCGACGACGCTTACCTACGTGGGTGGCGTAACCGCTCAGAACAACGGGTTCAAGGGCCAGGGCGTGCGTATTGCCATGCTGGACACCGGCATTGACTACACCCATTACAATCTTGGTGGCTCGGGCAACATAGCCGACTACAACACCGCGAAGGCTGCCGCCGCCGGCACGCCGCCGCCAAGTCTCTTCCCGACCACCAAGGTGATCGGTGGTTACGACTTCACCGGCGAGGTGTGGCCGAACGGCGCCTTGGCCCCCGACCCGAATCCTCTCGACCTCAACGGTCACGGCACCCTCACGGCCGACACGGCCGGAGGCCACAGCCTTGACGGCGTTCATTTCGGCGCCGCCCCGGGAGCGCAACTCTATGCGGTAAAGGTCTGCAGTTCCGTGTCCTCCTCTTGCAGCGGCGTCGCCATGGCCGAGGGCATCGATTTTGCCCTCGACCCGACCCACACGCACACCTTGAACAACGCCGTGGATATCATCAGCATGTCCATCGGCGGCTCGTTCGGCCAGCGCGAGGACGACGTCAGCGAGGCGTTTACAGACGCTGTGAACTTCGGAGTCGTGGGCGTAGTCTCGGCCGGCAACGATGGAGATATCCCGTACATTCTGGCGCACCCGGCGGCTACTCCGGAAGTGCTGTCGCTGGCTGCGACCACCAGCGTAGTGTCGTTCGGGATTCCGCTGGTCGTCAATTCGCCCGCCAGCATCGCGGGCACGTACCCCAACACCGCCACAGTCGACTGGGCCCCTGTCAACACCCCGGTTACGGCCAACGTGGTTTATATCGGACGGGGTTGCCCCGGGGACACAAATCTCGCCGATCCCTCAGGCAAAATCGCTCTCATCGATCGCGGCACCTGCTCGGTGAGCCTGAAGGTGGACCAGGCGGTGGGGACCGGCCATGCGGTTGGCGTCTTGATCGGCCTCGTTGCCGCCGGTGATGCCGTTACGTTTTCCAATGGCGGCGGATCGAATTTCGCGCCGACGCTGGTCGTCACACTGGCCACCGCCAACATCATCAAGGGCGCGCTGGCAACCGCTGTTGTCAACGCGACCATCAGCCCGGACAATGCGATCTCCACGGCCGGGAACGTCGCCAGCTATTCTTCGCGCGGTCCGAACTACAGCTACAACATGCTGAAGCCGGACATGAGTGCCCCTGGGACCATCATGGGTGCTGCGGTGGGAACCGGCAACGGCCTGGTAACCGAGAGCGGCACTTCGTTCGCCTGCCCGATCACGGCCGGATCCGCCGCGGTGGTGCTCTCCAAGAACCCCGCCCTGGCTCCGCTCGATGTGAAGGCGCTCCTGCTGGAGAATGCCGAGCCCCTCGTTTACAACAATGCCCTCACGCAGCCCGGATATCTCGGGCCCCTGAGCCGCATCGGTGGCGGCGAGTTGCGCGTCGACAGGGCCGTAGCGTCGACCACCTCCGTTTGGGATACCAGCAATCCGCTGGCGGTCAGCATGTCGTTCGGCACCTATCGCGTCAGCGCGAACCAGACCTTCAAGAAGAAGGTGGCGATTCGTAACTACGGCAGCACCAGCCGCACGTATGCGATCAGCAACACGTATCGGGACGCTCCGAATACCACCGGCTTTACCCTGAGCTTCCCGGCCACTGTCGTAGTCCCCGCCAACGGCAGCGCCAGCATCACGGTCTCGGCGACTGTGGTTCCCGCTTCGCTTCCCGCTTGGACGCTAAACGGGGGCGCGCAGGGCGGCAATGGCGAGCTCCTCAATTCCGTGGAGTACGCCGGCTACCTGACCTTCAGCGATCCGAACGACACGGTTCATCTGCCCTGGCACATTCTGCCCCACCAGTCGGCCAACGTGCAGGTCGGCACCACCCCGCTGGCTTTGAACGGGAACGTTGCTAACCTCGGCATCTCGAACCTTTCCGCGCCGATCGCCGGCCCGGTGGACGTCTTCTCTCTGACCGGAACCGGCGTCCGGTTTCCGGCTTCGGTACTTCCAGCGCCGGGCGACGATTACGCCGTGATCAACCTGCAGTCTACCGGGGTACGACTGGTATGTCTTACCTCCGGTTGCGCGACTGTTGGTGTGCAGTTTGCGGTAACCACGTTCGGCCAGAGGTCCCATCCCGACGTTCCGGCCGAGTTCGACATCCGCATTGACGCCAACAACGACGGCACGGATGACTTCGTCGTCTTCAATGCGGATATCGGCCAGATGACCACCTCCACCGCCACCATCAATGGCCAGAACGGCGTGTTTGTGGCCGACCTTGCTGCCGGCACGGCCTCTGGCCCGTATTTTTACACCAATGCGGACCTCGACTCCGCGAACGTCATCCTGACCGCTCCGTTGAGCGCCTTGGTCCATGGCGCCACCAGCGTGACGGTCAGCAGCCCGTTCACCTTCTCCGTGCTCGCATTCGACAACTACTACACCGGCAACCTGACCGACATACTCTCTGGGATGAAGTACGAACTCGACATGCCAAAGGAGTATTCAGCCTTCTCGAGCTTTGCCATGCCGGTCGGGTCCACCACCATCCCAATTGTTCCGAACAACGCCGCAAACCCGTACTTCACCGGCCCCTACAACGGCAACTCCCCGTCGCAGAAGGGCCTCCTGTTCATGTACACGCACGGGAAGACAGGGCAGGAATCCAGCCAGTTAACAGTCACGCCGTAGGTTAGTCTCGCTAAGCCCGTTGCGGAACGCGCTTCCGCAACGGGCATGCCTTGTCTGGCTTTTCGGTGCGGTTGCTGCCGCAGTCCATGTTCGGAACTGAGAGTTGGTGCCCTGTCTCGCGGGCTGCATGGTTCCGATCGGGTGTCCCTATCGCCGTCATGCGTTGACCAAACGGAGTGAGGACTGCGGGCGTTGTGGGCGGCTGGGGAGGGCTCACCGGTACCCGGTTTGAGGCCAGCTGGTGGCCGCGCTGAGTCCGGATGCGGGGATGATCCACGCCGACGGCGCGCAGATCGAGCAGGTGATCATGAACCTGGTCCTGAACGCGCGCGATGCCGTCGAGGCGGGAGGCCGGATCACGATCGAGACCTCCAGCGGGACGATCGGAGCTGGCGAGTACGTCCTCGACAACGGCGTGGGGATGGACGAGGAGACCAGGACCCGCATCTTCGAGCCGTTCTTCACCACCAAGGGACGCGGGAAGGGCACCGGCCTCGGCATGGCGACGGTGTACGCCATCGTGAAGCAGGCGGGCGGCGAGATCGATGTCGTGAGCGCGCCGGAGCGGGGCACGGCGATCCGGGTCTATCTGCCGCGGGTCCGGCCGGCTCCATCGGAGAAAGGCACGGGGCCGGAGGTCGTCCGCCGGCAGCGCGGGACCGAGACGGTGCTGCCGGTCGAGGACGAGGACGAAGTGCGCCGCCTGGTTTCAGGCGTGCTGGAACACCACGGCTACACGGTGCTGCCGGCGGCGCGGCCCAATGAGGCGATCACGCTGTGTGCCAGCCACGGGGGGGCGATCGACCTGCTTCTGACCGACGCCGTCCTGCCGGAGATGAGCGGCCGGGCGCTGGCGGAGCAGGTAGGCCTGATGCGTCCCGATTTGAGGGTGCTGCTGATGTCGGGTTATGCGGAAGACGCGCTGGAAGGGCGGGGGCGGGCGGGGCGTTCCTGAGAAAGCCGTCCACGCCGCCGGTGCTCACGCGGAACATCCGGGAGGTGTTGGACGGGGGAAGTGCTAGTCGGGTGGACGGCCGGTGATTGCGACGCATCGATACGGCAACTTCTCCCGAAGTGTCATGTCGTTGATCCTCCAGTGAGCCTTCTCCGGTCAGCGAAAATCGCCCGCACGAGCCCTCGACCGGAAAGCAAGATCAAACCCGCGGACCACATCAGCGTGAGAACCGCGCGCCAAGGAGGCTGGCCTACAACACCGAACTGCCAGTGCCTCAGATCCCACAGGCCGCCAACCAAGAGCAATGCCCCTAGGGCCAGCAGGAGAACCTGCACTATCAAAGTGGTTACCATTCCTAGTCGGCGGGCCGCCGACACCGACGTTCGTCGCTGGTCCAGAGCGCGCCCAACAACATACCAGACAACAATCACTCCCGCCAGGAAGAAGACGTCATCCATGTCAACGCCAATGATCGACCCAGGCCACCAGGCGAACGTCGGTCCCCACCTGCCCGGGTCAAGGGACGTAAACAACAGAGCAGGAGCATTCAGTCCCCAACAAATCAGCCGTGGGGTAGGGGCATAAAACTCGACCCGGACACCCCAGTGCAGCAAGATAGTGGCAACGATAAACTGGGTGATCGGCAAGACAAGCGCTAGTCTCAGTTTCCGCATGCTCGAGCTCCAAACGCTCCTCCGCGGATTGCGTAATCCTCCAAGTGGTACGTTATGCTAATGGATTCTCCAAACGTGGGGTGCTGCTGATGTCGGGCTACGCGGAGGATGCGCTGGAAGGGCGCGGCCTGGCGGGGGCGGGAGGGGCGTTCCTGAGGAAGCCCTTCACGCCGACGGTGCTGACGCGGAAGATCCGCGAGGTTCTGGACGGGGGGTGAACCCTTTTTGGGATAGTTCAAGATCGGTGCTCCTTGCCCGCCGGCGCTGTTTGCGTGGGGCG
>CAZBQQ010000088.1:13713-22252 GCA_964493965.1 uncultured Solibacteraceae bacterium | reverse complement strand
CTCGGCGCGGACGCCACGATCCAACTCGATCAGCCGCGCGAGGCCTTGATTGAAGCCTTCCGCCGCGAGGCCGGCGCCCAGGGCTACGGCGTGATTATCGACTACGTGTGGGGACCGCCGACCGAAGCGCTGCTGGCCGCTCTGACGCGCGCGGAGTTTGCGGTCGCCGGTTCCGAGACGCGTTACATCGAGGTGGGCGAAAGCGCAGGGCCAACCATCGCGCTCCCCGCGGCGGTGCTGCGAAGCGCGGCCGTGTCCATCCTGGGGACGGCTGGCATCCCGCCATGGCAAGTGCTCACGGACGCCTTTCGACAAGTGATGGAGCACGCCGCGGGCGGCCGGTTGCGCGTAGACACCGAGCGGGTCCCGCTCGCGGACATCGAGAGCGCGTGGGAACGCAAGGTGCCCGGCCGCAGGCAGGTAGTGATCCCATAAGGCCAGCATCGGATAGTGTATGCTACCGGCATATGCGCGCTTTCCCGGGCATGACCTGGTTGATTGGAACTCTCCTATGCGCACCCGCGGTGCACGGCCAACAGAAGCGCACCTACTATGTCGCTGCCGACGAGGTGGACTGGGATTACGCTCCCTCCGGCCGCGACGAAGCGATGGGACAGCCGTTTGACTCGATCGCAAAGGGCTACACGGAACCGGGACCCATCGCATCGGCCGCGTCAACAAGAAGGCGATCTACCGCGAGTACACCGACGATTCCTTCGCGACGCTGAAGGTGCGCGCACCCGAGGAGCGGTATCTCGGCCTGCTCGGACCCGTCTTACGCGGAGAGGTGGGCGACACCATCCGGGTTGTCTTCAAGAACCGCGCCTCGCATCCCTACAGCATGCACCCGCACGGCGTCTTCTACCGCAAGGATTCCGAGGGCGCGGACTACAATGACGGCACCACCGGCGCGGACAAAGCCGATGGCGGCGTGCCTCCCGGCGCGACGCACGTCTATGTTTGGGAGATCCCGGAGCGCGCCGGGCCCGGGCCGGCCGACCCCAGTTCGGTATTCTGGCTCTACCACTCGCACGCGGACGAACTCCGCGATGTCGCCTCGGGCCTCTTCGGTGTGATCGTCGTTTCGCGCAGGGGCATGGCGCTCCCCGATGGCCATCCCAAGGACGTCGATCGCGAGTTCGTCAGCATGTACATCGCGATCAACGAGAACGAGAGCTGGTACCTGGAGGACAACATCCGCGCTCGTACCACCGACCCGTCGGGCGTGGACCGGACGCAGTTCTCCCCCATCACGGCCGAAGGAATGGCGGGGACCATCGCCGGGACGGGCTTCGTGGACACGAACGTCAAGTGGTCGATCAACGGCTACATCTTCGGGAATATGCCGTTGATGACGATGCGGCAAGGCGAACGCGTGCGCTGGTACGTGGCGACGCTGGGGGACTTCAACAACGCGCACACGCCGCACTGGCACGGTAACACGGTGCTCGTCGCGGGGCAGCGCACCGACGTTCTCATGGTGACCTCCGCGCAAATGGTGACCGCCGACATGGTCCCGGACGCGCCCGGCATCTGGCTCTACCATTGCCACATCAGCGATCACATGCTGGCGGGGATGGTGGCGCGATACGAAGTCAAGCCGCGCTAGGGTCGTGTGGGGCGGCTCTCCAGAGCTGCGCCGGACTGCACGGAGGCGGGTCTGGAGACCCGCTGCAGGACTGGAGTCCTGCCCCACTTGACTTGTACTAATAAACTAGTACACTATAGTCAGGATGACTACGGCGGCTAAAGATGGCGGCGCCAGGGCCTTCCGGTTCCGGCTCGATCTCGCCAGCGGCGTGCCGGTCTACCGCCAGATCATCGATCAGGTGACCGGCGGCATGGCTGCGGGCGCCTTGAAGCCGGGCGACCAGCTACCCACCGTCCGCCAGCTCGCCGTGGACCTCGCCATCAATCCGAACACCGTGGTGCGGGGCTATCGGGAACTCGAAATCCGCGGACTGCTCGAGACGCAGCAGGGAACCGGCACGTTCATCAGCAGGCAGAAGGTGAAGAGTGACCAGGCTGAGCGGCAGCGGCGTCTCGACCAGCTCGTCGGCGAATTCGTCGCCCGGGCCGGGGCGGGCGGCTTCACGGTGGGCGACCTGGTAGAGCAATTGCATGATCTACAAGCTGATCAGGAAAAGAAACGGAGGTAGCGCCATGGCAACCGGTCTCAACCGATCCGGAGTCGGCAATGTCGGAGTGACGCTGTTCGTGATCTCAACCGCCATAGGCTGGGCGGCGTCCCGTGCGGCCGGTCAGCCCTGGCCGCTGATCGTAGGGGCCGCCATCGGCCTCTACTTCCTGTTCGCGATCCGCGTGGCGGACCAGTGGGAAAAGATCGCGGTGCTGCGGTTCGGCCGTTACGTCGGCCTGCGCGGGCCCGGCCTGTTCCACATCATCCCCATTGTCGATTCGGTCAGCCGCGTGGTGGATCAGCGCGTGCGCGTGGCCAACGTGTCGGCCGAATCCACGCTGACGCGCGACACGGTTCCCGTGGGCGTTGACGCCATCGTCTTCTGGATGGTGTGGAACGCGGAGAAGGCGATTCTCGAAGTGCAGGATTTCGACCAGGCGATCTCGCTCAGCGCGCAGACCGCGCTGCGGGAATCGATCGGCCGCCACGAGCTGCATCAGATGGTGGCGGAGCGCGAGATGCTCGGGCACGAATTGCAGCGCATCCTGGACGAAAAGACGAACCCCTGGGGGATCACGGTGCAATCGGTCGAGATCCGCGACGTGCAGATCCCGCCGCAGCTTCAGGACGCCATGTCGCGGGAAGCGCAGGCCGAGCGGGAGCGCCGCGCGCGCACCATCCTGGGCCTGGCCGAGACCGAAATTGCCGACAGCTTCGCGAAGGCCGCGGCCACCTATCAGGACAATCCGGTGGCGCTCCACCTGCGCGCGATGAACATGCTGTACGAGGCCATCAAAGAGAAGGGCGCGATGGTCATCGTGCCGTCCTCGGCGGTGGAGACCATGGGTCTGGGCGGGACGCTGGCTACGGCCGCGCTAGGCGGGGCAAAACCGTAAAAACAAGAGTGGCCACGAATGAACACGAATGGACACGAATAAAACAAGGCGCTCCGAATTCGTCTGGGCCGTTTTACAGCCCCGCTCGACGGCCGGGGCCGTCAGGGCCGTGGGACGCTGAGGCTCCTATCTTATTCGTGTGCATTCGTGTTCATTCGTGGCCCATTCTGCTTGGCTTTTCAGAGCCCGCGTTCGATGGCTCGCGCCAGCGCCGTGAGTGCCGCCGGCACTTCCGGGCCTTGCGAATAGGCCACCAGGCGGACCAGGCAGCGGCCTTTGCGGAAGGTGAGGGTGGCCGGCGATAGTCGCGCGGCGTCGCCCACGGAGACAGGAGCGCTGCCGGCGGTGGGCTCGGAATCGAATACTCGCGCCGCGCCGGCGCTGCCGGCGAACACGTATAGGTCGGCTACGGCGTCGACGCCGGTCTGGAAATGGTAGGGCGAGGTAACGGTGACCACGACGCCCGCGTTCACGTACTTGTCCGCGCCGCCGTCGATGTATTGCCATAAGCTCGCCGCGTCGAAGGTGCGCGTTGCGCCGGTCTTCGTCCAGCCCTCGGCGGATGCCGGCAGCGCTGGCATCGCGGCCGTGGCCGCTTTTCTGAGAAGGAACTGATTGGTGCGGGAGCGGTTCTCGCCTACGCTGGTCACGTATACCGCCGCACGGTCGGCCACCGGGCAGGCGAACTCGCACGCGCCGCAGCCGACGCACAGTTCCGGATCGACATAGGGCTGGCGTAGCTTCCTGCCCTCCGCGTCCGCCTCGCGCAGGGTGATGGCTTTGGGCGAGGTGGGGCACCACTCCTGGCACACGATGCACTCGGTGGCCATGGCCCACGGCAGGCAGCGGCCGCGGTCGTAAAACGCGGTGCCGATGCGGATGGGTTTCGATGCCGCCGCGCCCGCCTCGCCGCGCCAGCCCTTCTCCCGGGCCGTGAACTCCCAGATGGCGCCGGTCGGGCAAGCCTGCCCGCACAGCACACAACTCGGCTGGCAGTAGCCGATGCGCGGAACCACCAGCGGCGTCCACAAGCCCTCCGCGCCGCCTTCGAGAAACGCGGGATGCACGGCGTTCGAGGGGCACACCTTCATGCACTCGCCGCAGCGTATGCAGCGCGCCAGAAACGCCGGCTCATCGAGCGCTCCGGGCGGCCGCACCAGTCGATCGCGGCTCTCGATGGACGCGGCGCCGATGCGGGCCAGCGGCACCAGCGCGACCCCGGTTGCGAGGCCCGTGAGCGCGCGACGGCGGCTGAGCTCCGGACCGTTGGCCGATTCGCGATCGCTCCTGGCCGGGTTGAAACGGAATGCCAGGCCGCCTCCCGGGCAATCCGCTACGCAGTTCAGGCACAGATGGCACTCTGCCTTGCGCCAGCGCGCGCCCGGGATGGGATCGTCCCCGCCCTGGCAATGGAGCAGGCAGCGGTTGCAGTCGCCGCACTGCGCGCCGTTCTTTTCCAGACGCAGGCCGGACCACCGCGCCGCCACGCCCAGCAGTGCTCCAAGCGGGCACAGCGCGCGGCACCAGAAGCGCGTCACGCGGAAATTGAGCGCCAGGAGCGTGATGAAGACCGCGGCCATCAGCAGCGCTTGACGGAAGTGCGGCTGCTTGAGGCTGACGAGGCCGATCCCCGCGACTCGCTCGAACGCGTAGTTCAGGCCTGGAAATACCGCGAGCGCGAAGGAGCGGATCGCGAGCGAGACCGGGTCGAGCAGACCCAGGATCCCCGAGCCCAGCGCAGCGGCGGCCAGGCCCGCAATCAGCACGTAGTATTTCAGCTTCTGCCAGCTCTTGTAGCGGTTCGATTCCAGGAGGCGCCGGCCGAGTTTCCGCTCCGAGGGCAGGCTTCCACAGAAATGATGGAGCGTGCCCAGGGGACAGATCCAGCCGCAGAAGAACCGCCCCAGGAAGACGGTCGGGACCAGAACCACCAGGCACCAGACCAGCCCGCGATACAGCGCGCGCGTCGAAAGCGCGTTGAGCGCGGCGGCCAGCGGGTCAGCGCGCAGAAAGAGGTTGGGCCCCGTTCCCCACAGCAACAGCGCGAGGAACAGGGCCAGGAAGACGCACTGCGAAATCCGCCTGATCCGAACGAGTCTCAACTCTGAGGAGTGTATTGGAAGTTGACGGCACAAGCAAGCGGGACAGCCATCCGCTTACTTGGGCTGCCGGGCGGCGTTGTGTTTGGCTCGGTAGATCTGGCCGCTGGCCCGGTTCTGCTGGCGGTTCACCTGCCGGCGCTCCTGCGGCGTCAACGTCCCGCCGTTCATGGCCCGGTCCGCGCGGACTTCGTGATTGATGCCGGCCTGTCTGTGCTCCAGCCTCGCCGTCTCGCCCGCCGTCAGGCTGCCGCTGCGGACGCCCTGCGCGATGCGCTGTTGCTGGAGTCCCTGCCGCGCCCCGACTTCGCCGTGGAAATTGGTCTGGTTGGCATTGTGCTTGTCGCGGTAGATCTCGCGGCTCATGCCGTTCTGCTCGTGGTTGACCTGCTGCCGCTCGGCGGGCGTCAGCGTGCCGCCATTGGCCGCGCGGTCCTGGTGGATCTGGCGATTCACCCCCGCCTCCTGCCGCTCGATCCGCGTGGTTTCGCCCGGCGTCAACTGGCCCGAAGCGATCCCCTGCGCGACGCGGTCCTGCTGATTCTCGCGGCGCTGGTCGACCGTCTGTCCAAATACCGCAGCGGCGAAGACTGCCCCCGCCGCGATCAGGTTCATCATTTTCATATTTGTTTTCGCTCCTTGCCCGTATGAACACGGAAGGGGCTGGATAGTTGCGGAGAAACGGTTGTGGCCCCGTGGCCGTCGATCCTTGTGGGGAGTCGGAGCGCGACGCGTGCGTGCCGCTTTATGATGAGAGAGAGCCCATGAGGTTGGAACCCCGGAAGTTCTCGTTCCATATTCCTGCCTGGTTGCTTCCGACCATCGGGTACGTGTTCTCGCTCAGCTGCCTGGTCTGGGTCCTTCACGGCGTCGATTACCACGAGATGGCGAGCGACATACGCTCGCTCCATTGGGGATGGGTGGCCTTCGCCGTCGCGGCGGATATCGGCGTCTATGTCTACCAGGCCTGGCGTTGGAACCTGCTGCTCCAGCCGGTGTGCCGCCCGAGCTTGTGGCGTTCCGTGCAGGCGATTTACGTGGGCCTCTTCTCAAACGAGGTGCTGCCCCTGCGCCCCGGAGAGCTGATCCGGTCGTATTTGCAGGCGCACTGGTGCGAGGTCCCGTTTTCGGTCGCCTTCGCATCCGCTATCATCGAGCGGCTTCTCGACGGGGTCTGGCTGGTGGCCGCGTTCGCGCTCGTCGCCTCCCGTCCATCCCGCGCCGGGGTTGCGCTGCCGCGCGACGTCACGGACCTGGCCAAGGCACTGGGCATCTTCGTCGGCGTCTGCGGAGCGGCGCTCGCGTTCGCGATGTACTGGAAACGCCGGGCCCACGCGGCGATTCCCAAGAGCCGCTGGGGACTGAAGCTTCGCGTGCTCATCGAGGATTTGCACATCATGGGCCGCTCCCGGTACTTCTATATGGCCGCCGTTGCGAGCCTGCCGTATCTGCTCTTTCAGGTGGTTCCGGTTTACGCCCTCATCCGCTCCTACGACCTCGATCTGGGCGTGGTCCCGGCGCTGGTGGTGCTGGTGATCTGGCGCCTGGCGACCGTGCTGCCGCAAGCCCCCGGCAATATCGGTTCGTCCCAAGCCGCGCTGGTCCTGGCGTTCGCGCTCTTCGGCGTGGATAAGACCACGGCCAGCGGTCTCTCCCTGGTCATGTGGGCGGCCATCACGCTTCCTCTCCTTTTCGGAGGCTTCATCGCGTTGACCTTTACCGACGCCAAGCTGAGCGAGTTGTGCGCTCACGCCAGGGCGAAGGCGTCGGCTCCGGTTCCAACGGCCAGGGTGTCGGGGCGCGGGTAGCGGCGGAAGCCGTTCGTAACTCACCAGGCTGATAGCTGACAGCTGACAGCTGATAGCTGATAGCTGCCGCCGGCCGGCCGCCGGAGGCCGGCGTGCTAAAGTGTTATCTGCGTGGACGATAGCTACCGGGCGTTGCCTTCGGTGGATGAAATCCTCTCGCGGATGGATCGCCTCCGAGAGCGATTTCCGCATCGCGTGATCGCCGGCGAGATCCGCCGCGCGCTCGATGAAGCCCGCGCCTCGATCCGCTCCGGCGGGCCGGCACCCTCCGACATCGAAGCCCGCGTTCTGCGGGCGCTCGAGGATCTGGAAACGCCCTCGCTCCGGCGCGTCATCAACGCCACCGGCGTCATTCTCCACACCAACCTCGGCCGCGCGCCCCTGGCGCCGCTTGCTCCCGCCTTCGGCTATTCGAACCTCGAATACGACCTCGCGGCCGGGAACCGCGGGAAGCGCGACGCGCACATCGCGGGCCTGATCGAACGCCTGCTCGGACGGCCCGGCATCGCGGTGAACAACAATGCGGCGGCGGTCTACCTGGCCCTGCACGAACTGGCCGCCGGCTTCGAGGTGGTGGTCTCCCGCGGCGAGCTGATCGAGATCGGCGACGGCTTCCGAATCCCGGAGATCATGGAGCACACCGGCGCCATCCTGCGCGAGGTGGGAACCACCAACCGGACCCGCGTCGAGGACTATCGCGAGGCCATCGGCGAACGCACGCGGCTGCTGTTGCGCGTGCACCCCAGCAATTTCAGCATGCGGGGATTCACCGGCCGCCCAACCCTGGAAGAGCTCGTCGCTCTCGGGAACGAGCGAGGCATTCCGGTCTACGAGGACCTCGGCAGCGGCTGCATCGCCGACCTGCGGCCGTATGGGCTCGACGAGCCGCTGGCGGAGGCCAGCCTCGCCGCCGGCGTCTCGCTGGTCTCTTTCAGCGGCGACAAGCTGCTGGGCGGGCCGCAGGCCGGCATCCTGGCCGGCCGTCCGGACCTGGTCGCGCGCCTGCGCCGCAACCCGATGTACCGCGCCCTGCGGCTGGACAAGCTGATTCTCCAGGCGCTCGAAACCACTCTGCGGCGCCTGCTGCTGGAATGCTGGGACCAGATTCCCGCGCTGCGCATGATCCGCACCCCGGCGGACGAGATTCGCGCGCGCGCGCAGCGCCTGCTCGACAGCCTGCCGGGGATCACGGCCGAGATCGTGCGCGGCGAGTCGTTGATCGGCGGCGGATCGACGCCCGAACAGTCGATCGAGACCTGGCTGGTCGCCATCGAGGCGCCGGACGTCGCGGCGCTCGAGCGGCGGCTGCGCTCGTCGAATCCTCCCGTGATCGCGCGCATTGAACGGGACCTTCTGCTCGTGGACCTGCGAACCGTCTTCCCGGAAGAGGAAGCGGAATTGGCGGCGGCGCTTCGGCGGGTTCTGGCGTGACGCGCATTCGCATGGGGCGATGAAGAATTCACGCTGGCCGTGGTTGCCGAGTCGCTCGCCCGCATCGCCGCCCTGGTGAGCCGCGACATCGGGGACATCAGGACAGAATCCCGTGGAGGATGCCCAAGAAGGGTTTGACGAAATAGACGAGGATGCTGAACGTCA
>CAZBQQ010000088.1:6046-13613 GCA_964493965.1 uncultured Solibacteraceae bacterium | reverse complement strand
CCGTGGAGGATGCCCAAGAAGGGTTTGACGAAATAGACGAGGATGCTGAACGTCACCGCCAGCGGCGCCGCGAGTTGGCCCCACCGCCGGCTTGCCGCGGCTCGCAGAATCACGTAGAGCAACAGCGGCGAAACGGGACGCCCATAGCCGTAGGCATCTTTCATGTGGGTGGGGTCGCCCAGGATAGCCGCGAGCGCCAGAAAGAGAGCCACAGCCACCGTGGTCGCGCTCAGGCCGTCCTTTCGAATCCAACGCCACGCCAGCCACAGAGTGATGGCATAGCCGAGGATCGCCACCAGGTCTACCGCGCGGAAGGCGGATTGAAGCAGTGGGTCGGGCAAGTTTCGCATCGTGAAAATCCGCTGAATGATCCCGACAAAAGGAACATTCAGGATACGAACCGGCTCCGACGCGCGGGCCCGGGTCTCGACATAGCCGAACCACGCCAATGCTGGAATTGCGGAGGTGGCCGAAACTGCCGCGCGGCGGTACTGTCGCCGCCACAGGTCGGCAATCACGGCCGCAAGCGTAAAGGCCAGACCGGTTTCCTTCACCAACCCCGCCAGAGCCGCGATCGACCATCGCGACTTCCGGTTACCGCGCAGATCCGCCAAAAAATACCCTGCCGCCAGGGCCGCCAGAGTGCCGTCCAGGACCATGCGATCCACGGAGGTTACCGTCGCCGGCACCAGCAGGAAGAGCAATCCGAAACTGGGGGGCGCCTTGAGATCCTCGAAGTACTCCGCGCACCAGAGGACTCCCAGGAAGACCGAAAGAAGAACCAGACCGATGTACGCGGCGTCAATTGCGCGCGAATGACCCAACGCCAAGGCCCACGCCAGAGCCGGGACGAGAATCCGCCGGTAGCGGAGGCGCGGCGAGTCCAGATAGCGATCGTAGCCCTTGAGCAGAAGGGGATCGTGCGCCATGTAACGGTACTGGTAGCCGTCGTAGCCGGGCGAATGGGGAATGACGAACGTGTGGGCGGCCAATGCGGGGGGAACCGGCGGCCCCTGGTCACCTGTAAAGAACAGGGCGGTCCAATTCCCGCCGTAGTTGTAGTGTATGGTGAGCGCCTGCCAGACAAAAGCCATGGCGAGAGCGGCAAGCGCGACGATGAAACAGCGGCGGGACACCATGTTGCGTGACCCTACACTGTAGCAAGACGGCCGGTTGAGGGAAGCCCTGGGCTACGCCCGTTCCTGGTACGTGCCCTCGGCCGTGTTGACCCGGATTTTCTCGCCCTCGGCGATGAACGGCGGGACCTGCACCACCAGGCCGGTCTCGAGCTTGGCCGCCTTGGTGACGTTCGACACCGAAGCGCCGCGCATTCCCGGCTCGGTCTCGACAACCGTCAGGTCGACCGTAGCCGGCAGCTCGACGCTCATCGGCTTGCCCTCGTAGAACTCGACGCTCACCTGAAGCTGCGGCACTAGGTACTGGATGGCGTCTCCGAGGATGTCCTTCGTCAGATGCAGCTGTTCGAAGGTCTCGGTGTTCATGAAGTAGTAATACTCGCCGTCGTCGTAGAGGTACTCCATCTTCTGCTCGTCGAGCGCGGCGCGCTCGATCTTGTCTTCCGACGAGAAACGGTGCTCGATCATGGTTCCGCTGCGGACGTTCCGCATCTTGGCTTGCACAAAGCCGCGCAGGTTACCCGGCGTGCGGTGGACCACGGAGAAGACGGAGAAGAGGTCGTTATTGAACTTAACCACCATTCCCGGGCGCATCTGTGTGGACGAAATCATGCTGGCAGAAACTCCTTCTAACGCTCGAAGCGGCTGAAATCAGGGCAGTTCCCTATTGTAGCAAAGAGCCTGGCGCATAGTGGCGCGCGATTTCGGAGGCATAGCGGCGGCCCAGCGACTCGTGGTTCGCTCGCAGCCAATCGCTCAGCCGGATCGCTCCCGCATCGGGGCTTTTCGACCCAAGCAGCCCGCCCATGAGCCCTTGGTATTCCTGCCATGTCAGAACGATGTCTCCGACGAACCAGCCAGTCAAGCGGGTGAGCGCGTAGGCCAGCGGCGCCGG
The DNA here is from genome assembly GCA_964493965.1 of uncultured Solibacteraceae bacterium. Taxonomy (GTDB): domain Bacteria; phylum Acidobacteriota; class Terriglobia; order Bryobacterales; family Bryobacteraceae; genus DASWZN01. The sequence goes on along the minus strand of CAZBQQ010000088.1, from coordinate 11,582 downwards.
CAGGTGGACGATCCGAACGGAGCGGCCCACCTCGGAAGCGATGAGTCTCACCAGTTCCTCGAAGCAGAATGTCTCGGGCCCGACGGCGTCGACCACACCGTTCTCGCGACCTTCGACCGAGTCGGCAATCAACCGCGCCATATCCTCGACATAGATCGGCCGGATGGGATAGCGCCCGTCTCCCGGAATGCCGAACACCGGGAAGTGGCGCAGGAACCAGGCAATGTTATTGATGAGTATGTCTTCGCGGCCGAAGATCACCGTTGGCCGCAGAATGGCGTGCGAGAGCCCGGATTCGACCACCGCCCGCTCCAACTGAGCCTTGCCCCTGTAATACCCGAGCGGAGATTCGAGCGACGGGTTCGCGATGCTGACGTGGACTATGCGCCGGACCCCCGCCGCCTTTGCAGCGCCGATCAACACCCGGGTATTCTCGACGGCCCTCTCAAACGTCGACGTGCCCCGGGGAAAGCGGACCCAGTAGGTATTCACCAGCGTTGACGCGCCCCGAAGGCTCTCGATAAGCTCGTCGCGGCGCTCGAAGTTGTATGGGAAGGCTCGCACCCTGTCGCCGAACGCGCTGGCGCGTTCCGGGTGGTGGGTCAGCGTGCGGATTGCGTAGCCCCTGCCGAGCAGCAGCCGCGTTGCATATTGGCCGGTGTAGCTGAAGGCGCCGGTGATGACGATCGTCTCGGACAGGGCGCTGTCCCCAGGCATCAGGATAGCGCTCGGGGCGGCTAACGAAAGGCAATGGGCCACGGATGAACACGGATGAACACGGATAAAACAAAATCGACTTTGGGCGTTTTTCCTATCCGCGTTTATCCGTGTTCATCCGTGGCCAGTAATGCTTTGTACGCCCTACTCCAGCCGCAGCGCCTGTACCGGATCGATGCGCGAAGCCCGCCGCGCCGGAATGTAGGCGCTCAACGCCGCCATCGCGAGCAGCGCCACCGGCACTGCCGCGAACACGCGCAGGTCGAACGGCGGGAAGCCCATGCCCGAGGTGAGCGAGCGGCCCAGCGCCACGCTCATCAGGATGCCTAGCGCCACGCCGATTCCGGTCAGCAGCAGCCCCTGCTTCAGCACCATCTTGACGACGCCGGCACGGTCCGCGCCGATCGCCATGCGAATCCCGATCTCCCGCGTCCGCCGGCTTACGGAGTAACTCATCAAGCCGTACAGCCCCACCAGCGCCAGCGTGAGCCCGAGCAATCCCATCCCGCCCGTCACCTCGCTCAGCAACGCGAAGATCTTCCGCGCCCGCTCCTCGTAATACTCTTCCATCGTGTGGACCGAGTAGATCGGCAGATTGGCGTCCAGCGAGCGCACCGTGTCGCGAACCGGCGTCAGAAGCGCCGCCGAGTCGCCGTAGGATTCCAGCATCAACGTCATGCGGTTCTGCGCGTTCTGCTCGAGCGGCTGGTAGATCGCCGTGAAAGGCGGCTCCGCCAGCGAGATGTACTTGGTGTTCTTGGCCACCCCGACAATCTCGAGCGCCTGGCCCTTCCTGTCGCCGATCCAGAATCGCTTTCCCACCGGGTTCTGCTTCGGATAATAGACCTCAGCAAAGTGCTGGTTGACCACCGCCACGCGCCGCGAATCCGCCGTGTCGGTCGGCTCAAAGCCCCGTCCCGAAACGATGTCAATGCCGACCGTTGCGAAGTAGCCGTCTCCGACGGTGTTCGAGAGAACGTTGACGCTGTCCTTATCCCGAGGCAATTGGTAGCCCTCGGGAATGACCGCCGCGTCCGAGGACATGTTGGCCATCGGCACCATGCGCGTGAGCGCGGCGGATTTCACGGCGGGAACCATCCGCACCCGCTCCACCAGCCGCTTGTAGAAATCCTGCGTCTGCGCCGGCGTGTATTGCACCAGCGTCGGGTCGAAGGTCACCATCAAAAGGTGATTGGTGCGGAAGCCGGGAGGCGTCGAGAGCAGATAGGATGTGGCGCGGTAGAGTTGGGTCGCGCAGACCAGCAGCAACAGCGAGCCCGCCACCTGTGCGATCACCAGCGCGTTCCTCCCCAGGAACCGCCGCCGCTTGCCACTGCCCGTCGAGTTGCCGGACTTCAGCGCTGGGACAAGGCTGGTCCCGGTCGCCTGAATCGCCGGCGCCAGACCGAACAGCAAAGCGCTCGCAACCGCGACCAGCAAGCCGTAGAGCATCACCCGCAGGTCGAGTCTCACGTCCAGCACAATGGGAATCTCGCTCATGATCCGGATCCGCGAGAAGAAGTTCACCGAGGACTGCGCCACCAAAAAGCCGAGCGCCCCGCCCAGCAGCGCGATCACAAGGCTCTCGGTCAGAAGCTGCCGGACCAGGCGCCAGCGTCCCGCACCGATCGCCAGACGCACCGCAATTTCCCGCGAGCGCGCCCGCGCCCGGCTCAACAGCAGATTGGCCACGTTGGCGCACGCAATCAGCAACACCACCCCCACCAACCCCAGCAGCATGCCGGCCAGTAAGGCGTCAAACGGCGAGTTGTCCACGCGCACCTGGAACTCCGTCCGCACCACGGCGGTCCGGTTGCGGTTCGTGTCCGGGTAGGCTTGTTCCAGCCACTTGGCAATCACGCCGGCCTCGGTGTTGGCGCTCGCGCGGCTCACCCCGGGCTTCAGGCGCCCTTTCACGAAGAAGCCGCGCGCGCCGCGGTCATCCAGGAAGTGGGCACCCGCCAGTCGCGGCCCCATCGCCATGGGGATGTAGAATGACGGCCGGTAGTATTGATCGACTCCCGTGAACGACTCGGGTGTCACGCCCACGATTGTGAATTCGATCCCGTCCAGGAACACCGTCTTGCCGACCGCGCCCGGCGACGCGCCGAACTCGGTCCTCCACAGGTCATTGCTGATCACCACCACGGCATCCCGTCCCGGCACCTGGTCTTCGTCCGGCCGGAAGCCTCGGCCGATCTGCGGCTCCGTGTCCATCACGTGGAAGCAGTTCCCACTGGCCAGGAAGCCCGCCTTCATCTGCGGCAGAACGTTCTTGCTCTTGGCGTAGCCGAGCGTGGCGATATGGAACGCGGCCAGATCGTCGAAGGATCTGGTTTTGCTGCGGTAGTCCACATAGTCGGGGTAGGACATGTCGACGGCGCGGTCCCCGCGAAGCTGTGAGCGAACCGTCACCACCTGCGACGGCCTCGGAACCGGCAGTGGCCGCAGCAGCATCGCATCCGCCAGGCTGAAAATAGCGGCGTTCGCGCCGATCCCTAAGGCCAGGGAAAGGATTGCGACCAAGGCGAAGCCGGGGTTCCCCCGCAGCGTCCGGAGTGCGTATCGAATGTCGTTAATCATATGGACCTGATCCGGTGTACGCACTCCGGGTGCCAAAGTTCAACTGCTGTAATCATTTGGGTGCAGCCGGAATACCGCCCCGCCGCTGTCCGATTTTGGGACGGCGCATGTCGCCGCTGGGACGGGCCGCGCATCTTGTTATAGCGCGCCGCATTGCGGACACCCGCGACACGGCGGCCTCTTCGGCGGCCCGGAGATGGATGCGCAGACCACGCGCTCGTTTGCGATCCCGGCCAGCAGATGCAACGTGCCCTCGACGGCGCAGGCCTATTCGGTGAATGTGACGGTGCTGCCGGAAGGGCGGCTGTCCTACCTGAGCGCTTGGCCGGCGGGCTCGGCGCGGCCGCTGGTTTCGACCCTGAACTCGTGGGATGGCAGCGTGGTGGCGAACGCGGCGATCGTCCCGGCGGGCGAGGACGGAGCGATCAGCATCTTCGTCACCGACGAGACGCAGGTAATTCTCGACATCAACGGATACTTCGCGCCCTAAAGGGGCAGGTGCGCTCCGGAACGTGCGGGCATTACTGCGCATCTTGTTATAGAATTGTTCCCGATCCGAAACTATCGGTTCAAGAGGTGCCCGCTCATGACCAGACTTCTGTGGATTCCCCGGGCTCTCGGAGTCCTGCTGATGCTCGGCGTGGCGAGCGCCCAGCTTCCGGTGCCTTCTCCCCAGGTGGCGGCGAACTACGGGAGGTTGCCGCTGGCGTTTGAGCCCAACGTGGGCCAGGTCGATGGGCAGGTGCGGTTTGTGTCCCGCGGCGGCGGCATGACGGCCTTCTTCACCGATACCGAAACGGTCATGGTGCTCAGCCGGTCGAATCGGGAATCGGCCAAGACCGAGCAGGCGGTGGTGCGGATGAAGCTGAACGGGGCGGGGCAGCCGCAGCGGGCGATCGGATTGGACAAACTGCCCGGCGTCAGCAACTACTTCATCGGCAACGATCCTGCTAAGTGGCGGACGGATGTTCCGCACTACGGGCGCATCGAATACGAGGGAGTGTATCGGGGCGTGGACCTGGTGTGGTACGGGAACCAGCGCCAGTTGGAGTACGACTTCGTGGTGGCGGCGGGAGCGGATCCGAAGCAGATCCAGGTGGCGTACGAAGGCGTGGAGTCGGTGGGAGTGGAGCCGGGCGGGGAACTGGTGCTGCGGACGGCACTGGGCGAGGTGCGCCAGCAGGCGCCGCGGGTGTATCAGGACATCGGCGGCAAGCGCGTTGAGGTGGAGGCGCGCTACGCCGTCGCCGCGAGCAACCGTGTGAGCTTCGATCTGGCGAGCTACGACCGAAAGCGCGAGTTGCGCATCGATCCGGTGGTGCTGGTCTACTCGACCTATCTGGGCGGCGGCGGCGACGATGCCATCGCAATCGCAGCGGACGGAGCGGGCGCGGCCTATATCACCGGCATCACAGGTTCGGTCAACTTCCCCACCCACTCTCCATACCAGAGTGCCAATGGCGGCGGGCAGGACGTGTTCGTGGCCAAGCTGGCGCCTGGCGGCAACGCATTGATCTACTCCACCTACCTGGGCGGCAGCGGCTACGACATCGGGAACTCCATCGCGGTGGATGGAGCGGGCTCAGCCTACGTCACTGGAATAACCATGTCCGGCAACTTTCCCATCCAGTCGCCTTTCCAGAGTTCCCTACAGGGCGGAAGTGACGCTTTCGTGACCAAGCTGGCTTCGGCGGGCAACGCTCTGGTCTACTCCACCTACCTGGGCGGGACTGGCACCGACTGGGCCTACGGGATCGCAGTGGACCAGGCGGGCTCGGCGTATGTGGCCGGCTTAACCGGCTCAGCGGACTATCCAACGCAATCGCCTTACCAGGTGAGCATCAAGTCATCGAATACCGCTTTTGTAACCAAGCTGGTTCCGGCCGGAAACGCGCTGGCGTACTCGACCTTCCTGGGCGGCACCGGCGGAGATGCGGCCCGGGCCATCGCGGTTGACAGAGCCGGCTCGGCGTATGTGACGGGCTCAACTAGCTCGGCGAACTTCCCCACCCGATCGCCGTACCAGGCGAGCTACAAGGGAAGCGGGGACGCCTTCGTGACCAAGTTCGCCCCGGACGGAACGGCGCTGGTGTACTCAACCTTTCTGGGCGGGAGCGGCTCTCAACTTGGCCTGGGGATCGCTGTAGATGGAACCGGTGCGGCGTATGTCACGGGCAACACCAATTCGCCCGACTTCCCCACCAGGTCGCCCGTCGAGAGCTTCTTTGAGGGCGGC
>CAZBQQ010000088.1:0-5946 GCA_964493965.1 uncultured Solibacteraceae bacterium | reverse complement strand
CGGCCGGCAACGCTCTCGTCTACTCCACATACTTAGGGGGTAGCGGGTTCGATCAGGGGTTCGCCATTGCGGTAGATGGGACCGGCTCAGCCTATGTCGCGGGCGGCACGGATTCGCCTAACTTCCCCGTCCAGTCGGCATACCAGAGCGCTCTCGGAGGAGCCGGCGCCGGCTTTGTAGCCGCGCTATCGCCGGCTGGCAGTCTGGCATATTCGACCTACCTGGGCGGTAGCGGGGGAGACGCGGCGTACGGAATCGCGGTCGATCCGGCGGGTTCCGCCTATGTTGCGGGGTGCGCGTATTCATTCGACTTCCCCACCAAGTCGGCGTATCAGAGCACGCCCAGAGGGGCCCCAAGCGCATTCGTGACCAAGCTGACGGGGTATTCGGGCGTATTCGATCTGTTGAGCCCGGCCCAAAACGCAAGCGGGATTTCGCTCACACCAACTCTAACCTGGGATGGCTCGCCGTTTGCCACCTCCTACGACCTGTACTTTGGCACGTCGTCCTCACCCCCGAACATGACGACCACCAGTAGCACAAGCTATGTCCTGGGTCCTCTGTCGCCTGTGACAACTTACTACTGGCGGGTCGTGGCAAGGAACGCCGTCGGTTCGACGGCCTCCGCCACCTGGTCGTTCACAAGCGTTTCGCCTCCGCCCGCGCCAGTGCTGGCCCTGCCGGCCAACGGCGCCACCGGGGTCTCTCTGGGGACCATCCTGAACTGGAACGCCGCGCCCGCGGCGGCGTCTTATGACGTATATTTCGGAACCGCGCCCTCGCCTTCTTTGGCGGTGAACACGACGGCGACCAGTTACGCTCCCGCAGGCCTCGTTGCCGGCACCCTGTACTACTGGCGCGTCGTTGCCAAGAACGGCGGCGGCTCGACCACCTCCGCCACCTGGTCCTTCACGACGCTGGTGGGCCCACCGACGCTCCTGTCGCCGGCCAATGGCGCGATCGACGTCTCGAGGACTCCGGTTCTCCAGTGGTCCGCCGCGCCTGGGGCTACTTCTTACGATGTGTACTTCGGACTCTCCTCCCCGCCGCCACGCGTAACAAACGTCGCCGGGACCAGTTACTCTCCGGGCACTCTGAGCCCGGGCACGGTGTACAACTGGCTGGTGGTGGCCAGGAACAGCGGCGGAGTGAGTCCCTCCGAACCGTGCTCATTTACGACCCAGATGGAGCCACCGGTGCTCTTGGGCCCCGCGGATGGCGCGGCTGGAGTTTCCTTGACACCCGTGCTGAGTTGGAGCTCCCCGACTGGGGCGACCTCCTACGACGTGCGCTTCGGGACTTCGTCGCCTCCTCCGCTGCTGGCCTCCACGACGGCGACCAACTACGCTCCGGTTGCGATCGCCGGAGGGGCCGTCTACCACTGGCAGGTGGTAGCCAGGAACGCCAGCAGCTCGCGCGCCTCCGCTATCGCGTCGTTCACCACCAAGGTGGCGGCGCCGGCGCTGGTGTCGCCAGCCAATGGCGCGAACCGGGTCTCCTTGACGCCGATCCTGACCTGGAGCGCCGCCGCGGGCGCGACCTCGTACGATGTGTATTTCGGAACACAGGTTTCGCCGCCCCTGGTGACCAGTACAACGGCAACCAGTTACTCTCCGGGCGCGCTGAGCGCCGGATCGCTCTACTTCTGGCGGGTGCTGGCCCGGGACAGCGGCAGCGCGAACAGCTCCGCGCTGTGGTCCTTCGCGACGCCTATGACGTCGCAGCCGGCGATTGCTCTGCAATTCGTCCCTGTCGGGCCGTGCCGCATCGCGGATACGCGCGATGAAGAGGGACCCTTCGGAGGCCCGTCCATGGCCGCCCTTTCCCTACGCGCGTTTCCGATTCCGCAGAGCCCCTGCGGCATTCCCGCGACGGCGCAGGCCTACTCGTTGAATGTCACGGTGGTGCCGCAAGGCCGTCTTTCTTACCTGACGCTGTGGCCGGCGGGCGAAACCCAACCGGGTGTGTCGACCCTGAATTCGTGGGATGGGATCGTGGTGGCGAATGCGGCCATCGTGCCGGCCGGCGCCGGAGGAGCGGTGAACGTCTTCGTCACCGACCCGACCGACGTGATCCTGGACATCAACGGCTACTTCGATGCCGCTGCCGGCGGCAGTTCGTATTCGTTCTATCCCGGCACGCCCTGCCGCATCGCCGACACTCGGGACGCGGCGGGAATGTTCGGTGGACCCTCGATGTCCGGAGGGGAAAGGCGGGACTTCGACATCCCGTCCAGTTCCTGCGGGCTTTCCGCAGCCGCCAAGGCGTACTCGCTCAACGTAACGGTGGTGCCGGACCCGAGCGTGCACTATCTCGGCTATCTGACCACCTGGCCGGCGGGCCTCGGGCAGCCGCTGGTTTCGACGCTGAACTCGTGGACCGGAAAAGTGGTGGCCAACGCCGCGATTGTGCCGGCGGGGACGAATGGAGCGATCTCGGTCTTTGTTTCGAACCCGACGGACGTGATCCTGGACGCCAACGGTTACTTCGCGGCGCCGGGGAGCGCGCATGCGCTCTCGTTCTATCCGGTGGCGCCCTGCCGTGTGGTGGACACGCGGGGAGCGAGCGGTCCTTTCGGCGGGCCGATCCTGGGCGCCGACACGGCGCGCCCGTTTGCGATTCCAGCCAGTGGATGCGGCATTCCGGCAACGGCGGCGGCGTACTCAGTGAACGTGACCGTAGTGCCGGATGGCATGCTGCAATACCTGACCGTTTGGCCCACCGGATCGGCGCGGCCGCTGGTTTCCACTCTGAACTCCTGGGACGGAACCGTGGTGGCGAACGCGGCCATCGTGCCGGCGGGTACGAACGGGGCCATCAGCGTCTACGTGACGAATCCGACGCACGTGATTCTCGACATCAACGGATACTTCGCTCCCTAAGGCTGGCACGGCGACACCCGGAGGACAGGACCGGCCGCAGTCGCGCCGTATGGCGTGACGGCGCTAGATCCCTCTGTCCCGCTCCCCGCTGGTATAGAATGTTCTACATCGTCAACTTCTGGATTCCGGTTCGTGCCTGATCGTTCGGTTGAAGGAGGGGTACTTCCATGAGAACAGAGGGACCGCTGCTGATTCCTCGATCGCTCATTATCCTGCTGGCGCTCGCCGCTGCTGCGTGCGCTCAGTTCACGGCGGCTCCCGGGAGCCCGTTCACCGTGGGGACCAAACCAATGTCGGTTGCCGTGGGCGACTTCAACGGAGACGGCAAGCCCGACCTCGCCATCGCCAGTGGAGACGGCACCGTAACCGTGCTGCTGGGCACGGGAGGGGGCGGCTTCGCGGCCGCGCCGGGCAGTCCCTTCCCAGCGGGATCGGGTCCTTCCGCCGTGGCGGTGGGCGACTTCAACGGGGATGGCAAGCCCGATCTCGCCATCGCGGATTACGACGCCAACCGCGTGACGGTCCTGCTCGGTGACGGAACCGGCCGCTTCACGGCGGCCCCCAGCAGCCCGTTCCCGGCCGGATCGCAGCCCGACTCCGTGGCGGTGGGCGACTTCAACGGAGACGGCAAGCCCGACCTCGCCATCGCGAACTACAACAGCAACAACGTGACGGTGCTGCTGGGCGATGGCGCGGGCGGCTTCACGGCCGCCCCGGGCAGTCCGTTTTCCGCGGGCACGCAACCCTTCTCCGTCGCGGTCGGCGATTTCAACGGGGATGGGAAGCCCGACCTCGCCATCTCCAACGTCGCCAGCGGCAACGTAACGGTGCTGCTCGGCAACGGGACGGGCGGGTTTACGGCCGCGCCCGGCAGTCCCTTCGCGGTGGGGGCGTATCCCGAATCCGTCGCGGTGGCGGACTTCAACGCCGACGGCAAACTCGATCTCGCCGTCGCGGGCGTCGGGCTGTATCAATCCACCGGACTGAACGTGACGGTTCTTCTGGGCGATGGAGCGGGCGGGTTCACGGCGGCCCCGGGCGGCGCCTCTGCGACCGGCGACGCGCCCACAGCCCTCGCGGTCGCGGACTTCAATGAGGACGGCCTCCCCGACCTTGCCGTTATCAATCCCGAGACGGGTACCGTAGCGATTCTCCTGGGCAACGGAACCGGCGGGTTTACCAGCGCCACCGGCAGCCCGTTCACGGCCGGTGCACAAGCGGTCGCGCTCGCCGCGGGCGACTTCAATGCAGATGGCAAGCCGGACTTCGCCGTCGCCAACTACGGCAGCAACAACCTGACCGTGCTGCTGAATGGCAGCACGCCGCCGCTGAAGCTCCTGTCCCCCGTCAACGGGACAACCGGGCTTTCAGTGACACCCACCTTGAGCTGGAGCGCGCAGGCCGGAGCAACCTCTTACGACGTCCACTTCGGGACTTCATCCCCGCCGCCGCTGGTGACCAACACCACGGCAACCACCTACGCCCCGAGCGCGCTGGCACCGGGAACGCTGTACTACTGGCAGGTCGTAGCCAAAACCGGAGCCGCTACGCTCAGCTCTCCCATATGGTCGTTCATGACGCAGGTGCTCCCGCCGGCCGCGCCCGTTTTGTCTTTGCCGGCCAATGGAGCCACCGGCGTCCTGGTCGCACCCACCCTGGCCTGGACCCCGTCCACCGGCGCCACTTCTTACGACGTCTCCTTCGGCACCTCGGCAGCGCCGTCCGTGGTCGCGAACACCAGCGGCACCAGTTACTCTCCGGGAACGTTGAGCGCGACCACCACTTACTACTGGCAGATTGCCGCCAAGAACGCCGCCGGTTCCGCCGCCTCCGCAACGTGGTCGTTCACAACCGGCACCCCGGCCGCCGGACTGCGGTTCATTCCGGTAGCTCCCTGCCGTTTGGCGGACACGCGAAGCCCTGCCGGCCCGCTTGGCGGACCGTCCATGACCGCCGGCTCGGCGCGAGTGTTCGTTCCCATGGGCGCGTGCGGCATTCCCGCCACGGCCCAGGCGTACTCACTGAACGTGACGGTGGTGCCGCAGGGTCCGCTTCCCTTCTTGACGCTGTGGCCCTCCGGCCAGACCCAGCCGGGCGTCTCCACGCTGAACTCTTTCGGAGGGACGGTGGTCGCGAATGCAGCCATCGTCCCGGCCGGCGCCGGTGGCGCGGTGAGCGTTTTCGCCACGGCTCCGACCGACGTCATCCTGGACATCGACGGCTACTTCGACTCCACCACTGTCGCGAATTCACTTTCGTTCTATCCCGCGACGCCCTGCCGCGTGGCCGACACCCGAGGCGCGGTGGGTCTGTTCGGCGGGCCGTCCCTGGTCGGCGGCCAGTCCAGGGACTTTGCCATTCCCTCCGCCGGCTGCTCGATCCCGGTCACCGCCAAGGCCTTCTCGCTGAATGTCACGGCGCTCCCGCTGACCGGCTTCCTCGGCTATCTCACCACCTGGCCATCCGGGCAGGCCAAGCCATTGGTCTCCACGCTGAACTCCTGGACCGGCAAGATTGTAGCGAATGCCGCCATCGTCCCGGCGGGGAGCAACGAATCGGTCTCCGTGTTTGTCACCGACCAGGCGAACGCGATCCTCGACATCAACGGATACTTCGGTCAGCCTGGGAACCCCGGCGCGCTGTCTTTCTACCCGATTGCGCCCTGCCGCGTCGCCGACACGCGGAATGCCGCGGGCCTCTTCGGCGGGCCGAAGCTGGACGCACGTGCCACGCGCTCGTTCGCCATCCCGGCCGGCGCCTGCAATATCCCAACGACGGCGGCGGCATATTCGATGAACGTGACGGTGGTGCCAGACGGGCCGCTGTCCTATCTGACGGCGTGGCCCACCGGCTCGGCGCAACCGGGCGTCTCGACGCTGAACTCCTTCGACGGCTCCGTGGTGGCCAACGCGGCCATCGTTCCGGCGGGCACGGGGGGCGCCGTCAGCATCTTCGTCACGAACCCGACCCACGTGATTCTCGATATCAACGGCTACTTCGCTCCGTAAGGTCGCAAACCTGGGACTGGACCGAATTTCGCCGCCTTTGCGAAATTCGTGCCTGT
>CAZBQQ010000087.1:20329-22254 GCA_964493965.1 uncultured Solibacteraceae bacterium | reverse complement strand
TGGATATCAACGGCTACTTCGCGCCGCCGCAGGGCGGTCCGACTCCCACGCCGACCCCAACACCCACACCGACACCCACGCCAACGCCGAGTCCGACTCCGACGCCCACGCCCCCGCCGGTCGGCCCATCCGTGGCGGTGGTTCTGACCACGGACGACCAGACGCAGCTCATGGCGGCACAGCCTGCTGTCAACTTCCAGACCGCAGGCGGCGGCAACAACGTGGTCTTCGTGGACGAGAACCAGCAATACCAGGAAGTGGAGGGCTTCGGAGCGGCGTTCACCGACTCGGCGTGCTGGCTGCTCGAACAGGTCGCTCCCTCATCCGCCCTCGCCCCTGTCATGAACAACCTGTTCACGCGCAACGGCAGCGGCATCGGGATCAGCTTCATGCGCATTCCCATGGGCGCTTCCGACATCGCGCGCAACGACTATTCTTACGACGACTCGGCTACGGCCGATCCAACGCTCGCCAACTTCTCAGTCGCTCACGACCAGACCTACATCATTCCCCTGATCGCCCAGGCCAAGCAGCTCAATCCGTCAATGAAGCTGATGGCGAACCCCTGGAGCCCGCCGGGCTGGATGAAGGCCTCGGGCTCGATGGTCACTACTTCGGGCTTGCCGACCGACGGCGCGCTGCTGCCGTCGATGTATTCGCCATTCGCCAACTACTTCGTCAAGTTCGTTCAGGCCTACGCCGCGGCGGGCATTCCCATCGACTACATCTCGCTCCAAAACGAGCCTCTGTACGTGCCCACCAGCTATCCGGGCATGTACCTCGACGCCGCGAGCGCAACCACGGTCCTGCGCGACTATGTCCTTCCCGCATTCCGTCAGAACAGCATCACAGCACGTGTGCTGGTCTACGACCACAACTGGGACCAGCCGGGGTATCCCACCACGGTGCTCACGGACCCCACCATTCAGGCCTCGGTGCAGGTGGCAGGCACGGCGTGGCACGGATACGGTGGGCCGCCCGGAGCGCAGACGACTCTCCAGAATGCGTTCCCCACCAAGGGCAACTGGGAAACGGAGCACTCGGGCTTTCCGAATCAGGATCAGGTGAAGCTCGACTTCGAGGAGATCACGCACGTAATGCGGAACTGGGGCAAGGCCTACGTCAAATGGAGCCTTGCGATGAATGAGAGCTTCGGCCCGCATACGGGCGGCTGCGGCAACTGCAGCCCGCTGGTGACGGTGAACAGCCAGTCGGGCGCGATCACCTATTTCATCGACTACTACACCCTAGGGCACTTCAGCCGGTTCGTGCTGCCGGGTGCAACCCGGGTCTACTCAAGCAACGGCAACGGCATCGTTACGGCGGCGTTCCTCAACCCCGACCACTCGAAGGCGCTGGTGGCCTTCAACGACACCGCGGCTAGCCAGACTTTCCAGGTGCAATGGGGCGCTTACTCGTTCCCATACACGCTGCCCGGGCTGAGCGGCGCGACGTTCACCTGGAGCGGAACCCAATACGGCGGCTATACGGTGAGCGCCGGGACCCAGATTCAGGTGTCCAGTTACAGCAACAGCTCCGGGACCGAAACCGAGTCTTCGGCCGACGGCGGCGGCGGCTATGACATGGGCTACGCCAGCGGCGGCGCGAACGCGGTCTACCGGCACGTCGATTTCGGCACCGGATTCGGCACCGTTTCCGCGCGCGTCGCCTGCGATCCGGGGAACGGCGGCAACTGCGGCGGAACCCTCGAGTTTCATCTCGACAGCGTGACCGGCCCGCTGGCCGGCTCGGTAACTATCCCGGCGACCGGTGGATGGCAGTCCTGGCAGACGGCGCAGGGAACGGCGTTAGCGAACGCGGTGGGGGTGCACGATCTCTACATGGTGTTCAAAGCGCCCGCCAGCGGCTCGACCAGCTTGGGCAACGTGAACTGGTTTCAATTTAGCGGCAGTTCCACCGGGCAC
>CAZBQQ010000087.1:0-20229 GCA_964493965.1 uncultured Solibacteraceae bacterium | reverse complement strand
GACCAGCTTGGGCAACGTGAACTGGTTTCAATTTAGCGGCAGTTCCACCGGGCACGCTCTGAGGGGCAGACCGGCGGGACGTTAGACGCGGCACCCGACGTGGCGCAGGCACTTGTGCCTGCCGCGTCGGGACTCGTATCGACGCTCGCGACGCAAACCACGTTGCCACGACCCCCCGATTGTGGCTTCGTCCGCTCCCCAAAGTGAGCGAACGGATGGTTTGACCCTAAACTCCTACGCAATCGCGCCGATAAACAGGGTCTGAGACCACCGTGGCGGCCCTGAACCACTTCTCGAACCCGATCCCGTCGATCCCGCGGCTGTGGAACGACCCTCCGGAACAGGATGGAGAGGCGCCGGAAACCGTCCTGATTCTCGCGGCGCATGAGATCAACCGCCGCATCCTGAAGGGCGTGTTGAAAACGGAGGGATACCGGATCCTGGAGTGTTCCCGAGCGCTGGAGGCCTCGATCCTGCTCGAGATTGAACGAGTGGACCTGATCGTCCTGGGGGACCTTGCGCCCGAAGGGAGCGGACTTGAGTTCTGCCGCGCCGTGAAGGCCGGCCACAATACCCGTTTCATCCCCATCATTCTGGTGAGCAGCATTCAGGGGGAGGAGTTGGAGATCGAGGGGATTGCGTCGGGCGCGGACGCGGTTCTGACGCAGCCGCCGCCCCCGGCGCTGATCCTGGCGCGGGCTCGCGCCATGCTGCGCCACAAACAGGCCATCGATTCGCTCGACGAGTCGGATGCTGTCCTCATCGCCCTGGCCCAGGCCGTCGAGCATCGCGACAGCCGGACGGCGGGCCATTGCGAGCGCCTGGCGATCATGAGCACGTCCTTGGGCGCGGCGCTGGGCCTGTCTAGGGCGGACCTCATCACTCTCTATCGCGGCGGTTACCTCCACGATGTCGGAAAGGTCGCGGTTCCGGATGCGATCCTGTTCAAACCCGGCCCGCTCAACGACGACGAATGGCCCATCATGAAGAGGCACGTCCTCAAGGGGGTCGAGATCTGCAGCCCGGCGCGCACGCTGGCGGCGGTAGTTCCCATCGTGCGCGGACACCACGAAAAGTGGGACGGCAGCGGCTATCCCGACGGACTGCGCGGCGAGCAGATTCCGCTGCTGGCCCGCATCCTTCAAGTCGCGGACGTTTTCGACGCCCTGCTTTCGCCGCGCCCGTACAAGCCGCCGCTGCCGGTCGGCGAGGCGCTCCGCATCCTGGATGAGGAAATGCAAAAGGGCTGGCGCGACCCCGCGCTGGTCAGGCTCCTGCGGGAGTTCTGCACCACGCCGCTCAACGGCGTGAACGGCTTCCACGCCTTGCCGTACGCGCTCCCCCAGGCGTTCGAGTGGTCAGTCGAAAACCTGCGCCGGGCCCTGGCCCTGCCTCCAGGCGTCGGGAACGGCAATGGAAACGGCCATGGGAACGGCAACGGCGTCCATGTCCCTCCGGTCTCCGAGGAAAGGGCGGCGCAGGCGGAACGGCGAGGCGCGGCGTAGAGCGGACCCGCCTCCACGGAACCTCGGCGACAATGGAAAAGGATGGCGCAGGCCGAGACTCTCGCGTTGATCGAACAGGAAGTAATCGCATGCCGCAAGTGCGCGCGCCTTACAGCCTGGCGCGAAGAGGTGGCGCGCATCAAGCGCCGGGCGTACCGCGAGTGTGACTACTGGGGCCGCCCTGTGCCCTCCTTCGGCGATCCCCAGGCGCATCTGCTCGTGATCGGCCTGGCGCCGGCGGCCCACGGCGGCAACCGGACGGGCCGCGTTTTCACGGGCGACCGGTCGGGCGATTTCCTGTTCCGCGCGATGTACGAAACGGGATTCGCGTCGCAGCCTCAGAGCGTTTCGCGGGACGACGGCCTGACGCTCCACGACGCCTGGATCGCGGCGGCCGTCCGCTGCGCTCCGCCCGCGAACAAGCCGCTGCCGGACGAATTCCGGAACTGCCGCCCGTACCTGGAGCGCGAACTCGACGCGCTGGCGCATCTGGCGGCCGTGGTCGCGCTCGGAAAGGTCGCGTTCGAAGCGTACCTCTCGATCCTTCAGGACCGGGGCACCATCCGGCGGCGCTCGGAGTTTCCGTTCGGACACGGCGCCGCGCATGTCACTGCGCCGGGCCAGCCGCTGCTCCTCGCTTCCTATCACCCCAGCCAGCAGAACACGCAGACCGGCAAACTGACCGCGGACATGCTTCGGGACGTCTTTCTGTCCGCCCGCCGGCACATCCGGAAGGAATCATGGACGACAAGCACGTAGCGGCGGTAGTCACATCGCGGCGGGACATCAGTTCGGACCTGTGGATCGTGCGCCTGCGCCCGTCGGAGAAGATCTGTTTCACGCCCGGGCAGTATGCGGCCGTCGGGCTGCCGGGACCCGAGCGGCTGATCGAACGCCCGTACTCGATCGCGTCCTCCCCGCGCGAGGGCGAGTTGGAGTTCTTTCTCGAGCTGGTCCGCGGTGGCCACCTTTCACCACACCTGTACGAGATCCCGGTGGGCGGCGAGGTCCAGGTGCGAAAGATGGCGAAAGGGCGCTTCGTGTTCGACCACGCCGGCGGCCGGCCGAACCATTTCATGATCGCGACCGTGACCGGCGTCGCGCCTTTCGTCAGCATGGTGCGGGAACTGGCCGCACGCCACGAGGAAGGCCAGGCGGTGCCTTACCGCGTCGCGCTGCTCGAAGGGGCCAGTCTGGCGCGCGAACTGGGCTACTGCGAGGAGCTTTCCTCGCTCGCGCGGCGCTACCCGTGGTTCACCTACATCCCCACGCTGAGCCGGCTCTGGGAAGATCCTGCCTGGGCGGGCGAGCGCGGCCGCGCCGAGGACGTCGCGCGCAAGCACCTGGACGGGTTAGGATTCGCTCCCGGCGATACCACCGCGTACGCTTGCGGCCAACCGGACATGATCGAAAACGCGAAGGGCATTCTCGAGCGCGCCGGGTTCCCGAAGGAGGCGGTCAAGCAAGAGGTGTACTGGGTCGCGGAGAAGAGGGACTAGGCGCGCGCGCGGCCGTCATCCGAGGCATATTCCAGGCCTGGATTGTGCTATCTTGGTCTGGCGGAAGGCGCTATCGTCTAACGGTTAGGACGGAGCCCTCTCAAGGCTTAAATACGGGTTCGATTCCCGTTAGCGCTACCAATTCATTTTTTTCAATAGTTTAACCAATGTTTTGGGCTCCAAAATTGTACCAACGCTGTACCGATGAGCTACCAATCTGTCTGTTAGATATTGGCTCCTTTGGACTTGCCGCATCGAGGCAGGAATTCAGAATCGAATCCTGAACTCGAACCCAGACATCGGATCACGGCGGTCGGCGCGGTTACTTCGCCACTGGGTTAGGCCTGCTTCATAGCATGGGACGATGCGAGCGGCGCTGGGAAGACCGATCTCGTGCTTCGCTCCGCCATCATTCCATAGATCCCGCCGCCCACAGCAGTAACCCGATGATCGCGAAGACTGTCATGACCGACTCTACCTACAGGAGATCCACCATGATGTCATCAATGACCGCCGCGCTTTGAGGAGATGGTGCAGCGGATCGTGGCTGCCGTGGAGTCTCTCTAACTCTTGGCACGCTCGGTGAGATACTGCAACGCACGCCGTTGATCCGACCCGAGTCGTTCGTCAGAGTTACATGGGTCGAGGGTGGCTCAGGTCTCGTGTTTGTGCACGGCACGAGGATGTCAGGAGCTTACCGGCACGCCCATCTTGTGGCTTTTGAAGATCGCTTTCAGGTGGTGACGGTGGATCTGCCCGGTCACGGCAGTCGCGCTGGCTGCCGTATTCCCACCGCGAGGCGGTCGATACGATTCTGAGCGGGATTGGCCTCTGCCGCGCGAACACAGCGATCGTCGTTGGCCATTCTCTCGGCGGCTACCTGACCGTCGATGCTGCCGCGGAGGCGCCGGATCGGTGCAAGGCAGTCGTTCTGGTCGGCTGCAGCGCTGTCACGCGCGGTGTGCTGACGTGGCCAGCCCAGAGCACCGGGCTCATAGTCCGTTTCAACAGCCCTGGATTGGGTTCGAATCCCTGCCTCCCAGCCACTCGACGATGGCGCTGTGTCGGATAGCGCGTCAGTTGCAATGACCTTCGACGAGTGACGTTTTGGAGTCTTCCTGGCAGTTGCGCTCGAGATCCTCTTCGGCTTTCAGTACTTCATCTACTGCTTGGCCGCGCCTGCCCGAAATCCATGGCAGGGCGGGCCGGGGGCACTGGGGCCGTGCTTTTTCTTCTGCTGGCGGGCGCCATCACGCACCACACACGCCATCACTCGGCGGTTGACATGCTTTCGGTCTGAGCGTTATTATGGATTCGTTTACTTTACCGATAACTATGACCACCCCTCATACCCCTCCGAGCGAGCGGGTTCCCGCTCTTGACGACTTGATTGTGATCACCGGTGCCGGAGGCTTCATTGGCGGCGCCCTGACCCGCCGTTTCCGCAACCTGGGCTACATGCGGATCCGCGCAATTGACCGCAAGCCGCTCTCCGAGTGGTACCAGCGTGTCCCGGGGGTGGAATGTCTTTCGATGGACCTCAGCGAGAAGCAGAGCGCTATCCGGGCCGTCGAAGGAGCTGTCGAGGTCTACAACCTGGCCGCTGACATGGGCGGGATGGGCTTCATCGAGCGCTTCCGCGTCGAGTGCTTGCGGAGCATTCTGATCAATACCCACCTGATCGAAGCTGCCTGGCGCGCCGGCGCGCGGCGATATTTCTTCTCCTCGTCCGCGTGCGCTTATAACACCGAGCTGCAGAGAGATCCGAACGTCAGGGCGCTGAAGGAATCAGACGCCTATCCCGCCATGGCCGAACGCGGCTACGGCTGGGAAAAGCTGATCTCTGAGATGTTCTGCCAGGAGTATTGGGCCGAGCGCGGTCTCGAGACCCATATCGCCCGGTTCCACAATATCTACGGTCCGAACGGCACCTGGTTCGGCGGCCGCGAGAAGGCCCCCGCGGCCATTAGCCGCAAAGTGATCGAGGCGATCGACTCGGGCCGGCACTCGATAGACATCTGGGGCGACGGCACGCAGACGCGGAGCTTCTGCTATATCGACGATTGCGTTGAGGGTATCGACCGCATCACTCACTCGGAAGAGTTGATCGCCACCTCGATTAATCTCGGTTCGAGCGAGCTCATCTCCATCAACGACCTGGTCAGCATGGTAGAAGATATCGCCGGAATCCGGCTGGAGCGCACCTACGACCTGGAGGCGCCCAAGGGCGTGGCAGGCCGCAACAGTGACAACACCAACATCCGGCGGGTGCTGCATTGGGAGCCGCAAACTCCTCTGCGGACGGGCATGGAGAAGACGTTCGCCTGGATCGCGGAGCAATTTGCGGATCGAAAAGCCGGCAAGCGAGTGGTAACGGACTAGGAGACGTGCCATGCCGTCCTCAACTGCGTCCAGGATTACCGCACCGGGCTGCGGCATCGAGAACCTGATCGGGAGAATCCCGCACCGTCTTGCGCTGGCCGGTGGCTGGATCGACCAGCCGTTCGTGTCGATCCACAATCCGTCGCCTCCCGGTTCGATGGTAGTGGTG
This sequence comes from uncultured Solibacteraceae bacterium, assembly GCA_964493965.1. GTDB lineage: Bacteria > Acidobacteriota > Terriglobia > Bryobacterales > Bryobacteraceae > DASWZN01. The sequence continues at coordinate 14,674 of CAZBQQ010000087.1, read as the reverse complement.
GGCCTCGAGCCGGACTGTTGGTTCCTGGAACGCGCCGGGATGGCCGGCGGGACTCGCCGTGTGGCGCTCGAACTGTGGGACGGCGTGCTGCCGAAGCGGCCTCCGGAAGAGTTAGTCCGCGAGCTCTACAAGGCGGAGAACGATGGCCGTCTGGAACCCTCGGGATCGCAGGACATGATTGGCCTCATCTACCCTGGCGTCAGCCGGCTCGACTACGACGCGCAGCACGAGGGCGGCTTCTTTCCGTCTCACATCGAGTCCAATTGTGACCCGGTCGCCGCAGACTGGCTCGAGCGTGTCCTTCAGTTGGTGCCGGTGAATCAGCGTCCCCTGGGCTACAATCCGCTGGGTGTCAAGAATCTGGATCCGGAATGGATCAGGCGCCTGGGCGAGAGCGGCAGGGACTGCTACGACGCCATCGTTCGCCGGGACCTCGCGGGCCTCGGCGCTTCCATGAACTCGTGCATGGAGTGCTGGGAAGCTATCCTTCCGCAGACGGTGCGGCACCCAACGATTTCGATCGATCTCAAAGCCCTTCTGGGCAACTTTCAGGCGCGCTATCCCGGCGCCATGTTCTCGGGCTGCGGAGGCGGCTACCTGATCGCGGCGTCGGATGAGGACGTCCCGGGTGCGCTCCGCGTGCACGTCAGAGTCTAATAAGGCAGGAGCCCAGCATGCTTAAGGCCGGTATTCTCAATCCCTCCATCAATTCGCTGCTCAGCCGGGTGCGTCACACCAACACGCTGGTGATCGCGGATCGCGGCTTCCCGTTCTGGCCGCAAATCGAGACCGTGGACATCTCGCTGATCGACGATATCCCTGGGGTGCTCGACGTGCTGGCGGCCATACGCGCCAACTTTGTGCTGGGAAGAGCATTCATGGCCGAAGAATTCCGCGCGCAGAACGACGCCCGTACCCGCGGACGCTTCGAAGAGGCCCTGGCCGGTATCCCGGTGGTGTACGAGCCGCACATCGAGTTCAAGAAGAAAGTCCCGAACGCGATCGGCCTGATCCGGACCGGCGACACAATCCAGTACGCGAACATGATTCTCGAGTCGGCGTAGAGGCGGATGAGCGCTCCCCCGGTTGGATGGGACTACCTGGTTCTCACGGCGTCGAACGCCCTGCAGGCCCGGGCCTACGAGTCCCAGTTGAGTCTGCGGCGAGAATACGGGCTGTTGCCACAGGCGCGGGAAGCTCTGGTGGTCGCCGATCTCGAAGACCGCCGCATCGGCAGCGGAGGCAGCACGCTGCTGTGTCTGCTGCGGATCGTCGAGCGCGAGCGCCTTCGCCATGGACGGCGGAACGGCGTTGCGGAGATCTTGCGGAAGCTTCGCATCCTGATCGTGCACGCGGGTGGCGATTCCCGCCGCTTGCCCGCCTACGGCCCGTGCGGCAAGATTTTCGTTCCTCTTCCGGCCACTTCCGACTCGCCGCTTCCGGTGACCTTGTTCGACCGGCTGGTGCCGGACTTCCTGGCCCTTCCACCGGGCGTCCCGGGACGAGGGCAGGTAGTGGTGGCGGCCGGCGACGCTCTGGTCCTGTTCGACGCCGCGCGAGTCAGCTTCTCCAAGCCGGGTCTCACGGCTCTGGGTTGCTACGCCTCACCGGAAGAAGCCGGCCGGCACGGAGTATTTTCGATCGGCGAGGATGGGACCGTGTCGGTCTATCTGCAGAAGCCGTCCTTCGCGGAACAGCGGCTTCAGGGTGCGATCGGGGCCATGGGCCTCGCCGCGCTCGATGTCGGAGTGATGAGCCTGGACGGCGAGGCCGCAGAGTCCCTGCTCGACGCCTTTGGAGTCGCGGAAACGGCGGCTCCTCTGCTGTGCCGCAAGATCGATCTCTACCGTGAGATCTGTTGCGCCATGGGATCCGCGGCGTCTCTGGAACACTATCTGGGCAGCGTGCGGGCGAGCGGCTCGACCTGGAAGGAAGAGGAACTGGCCCGCGTCTACCCGCTCCTGAATCGGATTCCGCTTCATGTGGAACTCGTGCCGTCCTGCCGGTTCCTGCACTTCGGATCGACGCGCCAGTTGATCGAGAGCGGGCAGGCGCTGGTGGTGGGCGGGGGGGCGGGACGCGTTCTGTCGGTGAACAACTGCGTCGTCTCTACAGCCCGGATGGACGCTCGCGACTCGTGGGTGGAAGGCTGCCGTATCCGGGCAGATCTGCGATTGGCCGGGCAGAACGTCATGGCTGGCGTGGATGTGGACGCGCCTCTGTCGCTGCCGTGTGACGCTTGCCTGGAGGTGATCCGCGGCCGGAGCCGCGACGGAACGGATGTCTGGTTCGTGCGCTGCTATGGCATCGGGGACACTTTCAAGGACGACTCGCTCTTCTGCGGGCGGCCGATTGCGGATTGGATCGAGGCCGTGGGTCTGACCGACGATGACATATGGCCGGACGCGCGAGATGGGGACGAGCGCAGCCTCTGGACCGCCCGCGTCTTCCCGGCCGAATCCTCTGCTGGCAATTACCGCCGCTGGCTATGGATGTACACGCCGGAAGCAGCCACCGCCGAGGAACTCCAGGCATTCCGAGGAGCCGACCGGTACTGCGCTGCGGAAATTGCGTTCCTGGCCGATCAAGTGGCATTCCATTCCCGCCGGCTCGAGCTCTGGAAGTCCGTGTTGCCGGAACCGGGCAACTGTTCTGAGAAGTAATTGTTGGTGCCGGTAGACCGTCAGGCGGCGTGCCGATGTCACACGCGCCGCGATCCAGCCGAGATCCCCTGCCCGCTCGCCCCGCGGTTACTTTAACCTTGTAGGGTCAGATTCAGGTCGTGTCCGGCCATGTATAATCGACGAGGAGACAGATGGCTGTAACGATGAAGGACATTGCCCGCGAACTGGGCGTCTCGGTGGTCACGGTGTCCAAGGTGTTGCGTGGGCACAGCGACATCGGTGACGAAACCCGGCAGCGCGTGCTTCGCCGGGTCAAGGAGTTGAACTACCAACCCAATCCCGCGGCGCGCGCCCTGGTCACCGGCAAGACTTACACCGCGGGCCTGATCGTGCCCGATCTGGTACATCCCTTCTTTGCTGAGGTAGCCGCCGGGCTGGCCAACACTCTCCGCCACAGGAGCTACAGCCTTCTGATTTCTTCCTCTCAGGAGGATCCTGAACTCGAGCGCCACGAGATCAAAAGGCTCCTGGGTTGCCGGCTCGATGCACTTGTGATTGCATCGACGCAGTGGACGGTGGAGTCTCTTCGCCGCATCGAGGAACAGAAGGTTCCGTATATCCTGATCGACCGTGCCTTCGTCGGCATCCCGGCGAATTTCGTTGGCGTCGACGATGTCAAAGTCGGCCGCATGGCGACCGGGCACCTGGTCGAGGTGGGCTGCGAGAGGATCGCACACATACGGGGACCGGCGACCAGCACCGCGATCGGACGGCTGGAAGGCTACAATCAGGTTCTCTCCAAGCACGGTATGATTCCGCTCCAGGGCTATGTCGTCATGGGCCGCTCGGCCGACGCGGACAGTTGGAGCAGCGGCCACGAAGCAATGAAGACGCTGCTCAAGTTGGATCCGCGACCCGACGGAGTTTTCTGTTACAACGATCCCTTTGCCATCGGGGCGATCGACGCAATCGTCGAGGCCGGACTGCGGGTTCCGCAGGACATCGCCATCATCGGATGCGGCAATCTCCATTTCGACAAGTCTCTGCGTGTGCCTCTTTCGAGCATCGATCAACAGAGCGCAGCCATCGGGGAACGGGCCGGGAAGTTGCTTCTATCGATCATTGGAGCCAAAGTGGCTCCCCAGCCTAAGAGCATCATCCTGGAGCCAAGTCTGGTCACGCGAGAATCCACGCGCCGGAACCCCCGAGGGTGAGGCTAGCGGTCAAAAGTAACGCCGTCAAGTGATGCCCCAAGTGGCACCTCCTCCGGGCGGCATCCCAGCCGTCGCGAGGCGCCTCTGACCCCTGGTCGCGAGCTTCCAGCGTCCGCGGCGCCAACCATCCGGCCGGGCCACGCCTTGTGCTACGCTGCACGCTATGACCTCCCGCCGGAGCTTTCTCACGTCGGTTCCAGTAACCGCTTCAGTTATCGCTATTCAGTCGCGAGCCGCAGGGGCTTCCGACTACTCCCCCCGGCTGCAGCCGCTTCCCATCGGACAGGTAACACTCCTGCCTGGTGTCTTTCAGGACCGCGCGAGGATGAATCGAGACTACGTGGCGAGCCTCAAGGACGACAATCTGCTTCAGAACTTCTACCTCGAAGCTGGTCTGTGGAGTCCGGTTCTGCGTATGACTTCCAAGAACGCTCGAGATCGCGGCGAGGACATCCATTGGGGCTGGGAGTCGCCCACCTGTGAGCTGCGAGGGCACTTTCTCGGCCACTGGCTTTCAGCGGCTGCCTACATCTCCGCATCGACCTCGGATGCGGAGATCGGCGGCAAGCTCGCGCGCGTCGTCTCCGAACTCGCCCGGGTTCAGAAAGAGAATGGCGGCCGTTGGGCGGCATCCATCCCGGAGAAGTACCTCTCCTGGGTAGCGCAGAAGAAGCCGGTCTGGGCCCCGCACTACACCATTCACAAGACCTTCATGGGCCTGGTCGATGCCTGGAAGATTGCCGGAAACAAGCAGGCCCTGGCGGTCGCGGAGAACTTCGCGCCCTGGTTCCACGACTGGAGTGGACAGTTCTCCCGGGAGCAGTTCAACGACATCCTCGATGTCGAGACCGGCGGGATGCTCGAGGTGTGGGCCGATCTGTACGGCGCCACCGGCAAGAGTCTCTACCGCGAGCTGATGGACCGCTATTACCGCCCGCGGCTGTTCGATCGCCTGCTCGAAGGCAAGGACGTGCTCACCAACAAGCACGCCAACACAACGATCCCCGAAGCGCAGGGAGTAGCGCGCGCCTACGAAGTGACCGGCGAATCCAAGTGGCGTGACGCGGCGCTGGCCTACTGGAAATGCGCGGTCACCACGCGGGGCGCTTACGCCACTGGCGGCCAGACCAGCGGCGAGATCTGGACTCCGCCCGGGAAGCTTTCGGCCCGCCTGGGAGATAAGAACCAGGAACACTGCGTCGTGTACAACATGATCCGGTTGGCGGACTACCTTTTCCGCTGGACCGGAGAGGCGCAGTACGCCGACTACATCGAGCGCAACCTGCACAACGGAATCCTGGCCCAGCAGCACCCACAGACCGGGATGGTCACGTACTTTCTGCCCCTCGCCGCCGGATCGAAAAAGACCTGGGGCGCGCCCACGGACGATTTCTGGTGCTGCCACGGCTCGCTGGTGCAGGCCCACAGCCGGCATGATCGTTATATCTACTACGCTGATCGCGACGGCATCGTGATCGCTCAGTACATTCCTTCCGAGGCCGCCTGGTCTTGCCAAGGGACGCCGGTTCGCGTCTCCCAGAACATGCTCCGGGAGGCCGACGACCATCGAGTTGACATCGAGCGCGATCCTGACAACCGTCCGGACCACTGGGCTGTCGAGATTCACATCGACGCAGACCAGCCAGCCGAGTTCTCGCTTCGGCTCCGGGTTCCGACGTGGCTTCGTTCCCGCGCCAGCGTGCGCATCAACCACCAGGAACAGGAAACGGAAGCTCCCTCCTCCGGCTTCCTTGCCCTGAAGCGCGTCTGGAGCCATGATCAGGTCTCGATCGTCTTCCCGAAAGGGCTCACGACGTGCCCGCTGCCCGACCGCCCGGATACAGTGGCATTCCTCGACGGACCCGTGGTTCTGGCCGCGCTCACCAACGGCGAGGTTACTTTGACAGGAGATTCCGGGCAGCCGTCAGCGCTCCTGGTCCCCGACAATGAACGCGAGTGGGGGAGTTGGCTGGGCGGATACCGTACCGTGAATCAGAACTCTAATTTTCGATTCGTGCCACTGAATAGCATCACCGATCAGGCCTACACGGTCTATTGCCAGGTTCGCCGGACATAAGTGGGCGATCGAGAGCACGCGAGAATGGACTTCGTTATGAGATACAAAAGCCTATGCTTACTCGCTCTGGCGGCGAGGATCCTGTTTGCTCAGATGCCGGACCGCACAGCTCGAGCGTCGCTGCCGTTTGTTAGTCCGATTTTCGGGGACAACATGGTTCTGCAGCGCGGGAAGCCGAACTCGATCTGGGGCTGGTCGGAACCGGGAGACAAGGTCTGCGTGGAGATCCAGGGCCGCACTGTTACGGCGGTTGCGGGGCAGGATGGGCGTTGGCAGGTGACGATGGATCCTCCGCCGGCGGGCGGACCCTACACCATCAGAGTCACCGGGCGCCAGAGCGTCGTCTTGCACGAGGTGCTCGTGGGCGATGTGTGGCTCTGCAGCGGACAGTCCAACATGCAGTTTCCGCTGAAGGCCGCCCGGAACGGCGACGCGGAGGTCGCCTCCGCCAATCATCCCGAAATCCGGTTCTTCGTGGTGGCGCCGCACTCCTCCTACGGACACGCGGACGTCGCGGAAGGCTCATGGAAGATCGTCACTCCACAACAGGCTGCTGAGGACGGGCCCTCGGCGGTCGCGTACTTCTTCGCGAGAAGGGTTCAGGAAACGGTGCCCGTGCCAATCGGCCTGATTCAGGACAGCCTCGGCGGGACCTCGGCCGAGGCGTGGATCAGCGCGACCGCACTCGGAAAACTGAAGGATTTCGACACACCACTGGCTGAGATTCGCCGCCTTCGCAGCGCTGGTGGCCCCGAGTATGGCAACTACATCATGCACTGGTACGACGAATACGATATCGGTCTCAAGGAAGGGTCGTGGGCCAATCCCCAACTGGACGATTCAGCTTGGAAGCCTGTCGAGATCCCTGGCGGCTTCGGCGAACTCGGCGTGGCGGATGTGCCGGCGCTGGCTTGGTTCCGGAGGGAAGTTGTCCTGCCCGATCCTCTGCCCTCAGGCCGCGCGAGGCTGTTCCTCGGTTCGATCGAGAAAATGGACACGGCGTATGTCAACGGGCAGTTTGTGGGCGCCAGCGCGTGGGTCGAAAACCCTCGAGTATACGGCATACAGGACGGGATCCTGAAGCCGGGCCGAAATGTGGTGGCCATCCGGGTGTTCAAACTGAAGCCGGACGGCGGGTTTCTGGCCAAGCCCGACCAGTTGCGGCTGGTGCTGGGGGACACGGTCATTCCACTGGCGGGCCCGTGGAAGGCACGCTTGAGCGTGGACGCGCGGCCGCCACATCCCCTTCCGCTGCGATTCGAGAACTGGCCGGTGATGCCTTCGGTGCTCTACGAAGGGATGCTGAGGCCGCTCGCTCCGCTCGCGATCACCGGGGCGCTCTGGTATCAGGGTGAAGCGAACACGGAGCGAGCGTTTCAATACAGGAAGCTGCTTCCCGTCATGATTGCAGACTGGCGGGAGCTTTTCGGCCAGGGCGACTTTCCGTTCTACATCGCCGGTCTTCCCGGTTTCTTGGCCCGCAGTGATACGCCCGTCGATGACGAATGGGCGGAACTGCGCGAGGCGCAGGCGCTGACAGCGGCCGCCGTTCCCCATTCCTGTCTGGCGGTCGCGATCGACACCGGTGATGCCAACAATATTCATCCGATAGACAAATTGGAAGTGGGCGATCGTCTGGCGCGCTGCGCACTGGCCAATCACTACGGCGAAAGCGTACCCTACGCCGGCCCGACACTCGACTCGGTGGACCGTCTGCCTGGAGCGCTGCGACTGCACTTCACTCACACCGACGGCGGCCTCGTCGTCAAGGGCGGCAAACTCGAACAGTTCGCGGTGGCCGGCGAGGACCGCAAATGGGCCTGGGCGGACGCCCGGATTGACGGAGACACCGTCCTGGTCTTGTCCAGTGCGGTTCCGGATCCCAAGGAGGTCCGCTACGCGTGGCAGTCCAACCCGGCTGCGACGCTGTTCAACGGGGCCGGCCTTCCGGCGGCGCCTTTCCGGACAGACCACTGGCCGGGCATCACGGAGAGCCACAGGCCGTACTAGGAGCTCTTATGCACTCGTATTTGTCAGTTCTCAGTCTCGCCGTTGCTGCGCTCGGTGCTTCGGTTACGGCCACAGCGGCTCCCACCGTGGAGAAACAGACGCACGGTGCCCTGGTGCGCTTCGATACCGGCGTGCTGCGGCTCGAAGTCTGGTCCGATCGCATTGTGCGCGTGACCTACGCTCCCGGCGCCGAACTTCCTTCCACTCGCAGTCTGAGTGTGATCGCCGCTCCGGCTCCAGTGCCCTTCGAGATAAAGGAAACAGCCGTTGCCATCGACCTCTCCACGGCTGCACTGCGGGCACGCGTCGACAAGAGTACGGGCCTGGTTACCTTCGCCGATCTCAGCGGCAACACGATCGTGGAAGAGGCGGGCGCCCGCGAATCCACGGTTGGCGACAGTTTCACCCTGCAGCCGGGCGAGCAGATCTACGGCCTGGGACAGCACCAGGACGGGTACATGAGCTATCGCGGGACCTCGGTTCACCTGCAGCAGAAGAACATGGAAATTGCCATCCCGATGCTGGTTTCGAGCCGCGGTTACGGCCTGCTGTGGGACAATCCCGCGATCACGGATGTCGAGGCCGGGGTGAAAGGTAGGGATGGAGTGCTGCGCTGGATCTCGGAGACCGGCAAGGCGATCGATTACTACTTCCTCTTCGGCCCTAAAGCGGATGACGTGATCGCCGCCTATCGCCAGCTCACCGGCCCGGCACCGTTGATGCCCAAGTGGCTCTGGGGCTTCTGGCAATGTAAAGAGCGCTACTCCACGCAGGCCGAAATGCTCGGCATCGTTTCGCGATTCCGCGAGCGCCACATGCCCCTCGATGGGATCGTGCAGGATTGGCAGTACTGGAAAGCCGGCGGTTGGGGCTCGCATGAGTTCGATCCTGAGCGCTATCCGGACCCGAAGGGAATGGTCGACGCCATCCACAAGATGCATGCGCACATCCTGATCTCGGTGTGGGCGCGCTTCGATCTCGCTACGGCCAACGGGAAGGAACTGGAGGCCGCCGGCGCGCTCTATCCGCCCGTGGTTCCGAATGTCTATCCAAGGGGCGAAGGTAAGTGGTATGACGCGTTCAATGCCGAGGGCCGCCGCGTCTACTGGAGGCAGATCCAGGACGGCCTCGGCAGCTTGGGGATGGACGGCTGGTGGCTGGACGCCACCGAGCCCGAAATCGGCGGGAAATGGGGCGAGTATCGCACGCTCCCCACGGCCGAGGGCCCCGGCGCCGCGGTGTTCAACGCGTTCCCGCTGATGACCACCACCGGGATCTACCAGGGCCAGCGCGCCCAGGCGGACAGGAAGCGGGTCGTCATCCTCACCCGTTCCGCATACGCCGGGCAGCAGCGCAACTCGGCCATCTCGTGGTCCGGCGACATCAAGGGCACCTGGGACGTGTTCCGCAAGCAAATCCCCGCGGGCCTGAACTTCTCCCTGAGCGGTATTCCGTACTGGAACACCGACATCGGCGGCTTCTTCGGCGGGGATCCGAAGGACCTAAAATATCAGGAACTGTTTGTGCGCTGGTTCCAGTTCGGCGCGTTCACGCCCATGTTCCGGGTTCACGGCACCGGCGCGGGCAAGGAGTTCTGGCAATTCGACGAGCCCACCCAGAAGACCCTGGAGACGTTCGAGCGCCTGCGCTACCGGCTGCTGCCGTACATCTACTCGGTCTCCTGCCAGGTCACGCACAACGGCAGTTCGATGCTGCGCCCGCTGGTGATGGACTTCGCCAGTGACCGCGAAGCACTGAACATCGCCGACCAGTATCTGTTCGGCCCGGCGTTGATGGTCAATCCAGTGACGGAGCCCGGAGTCTCCTCGCGTAGCGTGTACCTTCCGGGCAAGGCCGCCTGGTACGACTTCTGGACCGGCAAGCGCCAATCCGGCGGCCGCCGCACCGATGCTGCCGCGCCGATCGGAATCCTGCCACTCTACGTGCCCGCCGGCGCAATCCTTCCGCTCGGGCCGGACGTAGAGTACGTGAACCAGAAGGCGGCGGATCCGCTGGAGGTGCGCGTTTACCCCGGCGCCGACGGCTCGTTCGTCCTGTACGAAGACGCCGGCGATTCTTACGACTACGAGCGCGGCGCCTACACGAACATCCCCTTCCATTGGAGCGACGGTTCGAAGACGCTCACGATCGGGAAGCGCGCCGGCGGCTATGAAGGCATGCTCGCGAAACGCACTTTCCGGATCGTGCTCGTTGACGAGCGGCATGGCGGCGGTGTGGACCAATCCGCGGAGGCCCGCGTAGCGGCGTACTCGGGCGATGAAGTGAGCGTGAAGCTACCTTGACGCTGGACGCGTCGCTAGCAGCCTTTATTTGAAGAGCCGGGGAGCGAAATCGTTCAGACACCGGCGCCACGTCAGCCACTCGTGAGCCGTGCCGGCCGACTCGAAATAGACGTTCTGGATGCCGGCCTTGGTCAACTGTTCGCTGAAGTTCTTCGTGCCTGGCCCTTCCACGGAGCCGATTCCCAGGAAGAGGACTTTGACCTTCTTGTTGAACGCGTCGGCATCCGCAAACACGCCGTTGTTAGAGGTCTTCGGATCGAATGGACCGCGAATGGCGGTGCTGCCGCTGAAGCCGCCGATGTAGGCGAACTTGTCCAGGTTCGCCAAAGCCGTGAGGAAGGTCTGAAAGCCTCCCATCGACAGCCCGGCCATGGCGCGATTCTCCCGCCCGGGAAGCACCCGGTATGTCTTCTCGATCATAGGAATCAGATCGGAGAACATCATTTCCGTGAAGGTTGCCCCGGTGAAACTGGCCAAGCGGGCGCGCGGGTCGGCAGGGGCCGGGCCGGCTGGTCTGAGCCACCGCGCGTTGAATATCGATCCATCCTCGCCGGGCCTGGCGGCGTTCAGGTTGTCCATCACGATAATCATCGGCCTAGCCTTCTTCGCCGCGATCAGGTTGTCCAGAATGAAGTCCGCATGCCCCTGGATGTGCCAGCCCTGTTCGTTCTCTCCCCAGCCGTGCAGCAGATACAGAACGGGGTAGCGCTCCTTTCCCGCTTCGTAGTCCGGGGGCGTGTAGACAAAACAACGCCGCCATTGGCCGGTGACTTTGGAGTAGTACCACCGTTGGCTCACCTGGCCGTGCGGCACGTCTTTGGGGAGATAGTAGTCTACGTCCGCCGCTTCGGGAATCTCGATTCCGCTATTGTCCCAGCCAGAGCCGAAAAACGTCCGGGTCGCGGGATCGGCCATCGTCACCCCGTCCACGAGCAGCGAGTAGTAGTGGAAACCTTCCACCAGCGGTGTGGTGGTCACGGTCCACGCCCCGTCTTCCCCCTTGACCATACCGAAGCCCTTCCCAATCCTGAGTTCCACCTTCTGGGCGTCGGGCGCCACCAGGCGGAATGTTGCGCGATGGTCAGGATAAACGCAAGGGTATTGAGCGCCCGGGATATTCAGTGTCGAAGGCTTGCATTCGTCTGGTGTCTGTCCACAGCACAACACACAACAAAGCAGCGTCAATATGGCGATTCTCATAAGTCCCCTTTCTATTCCGGGAGCGTCAGGCTCTTACTCACTCGAAACGTGTGGGCCGCGAACGGTGCGCCAGCGCCGGGTTGGCCTCCGCCTATCGAGAGTCTCACCTCACCCTCGGGCACGACTATCTCGCCGGCTTCGGTCACAATGCTGAGGTCGCGAGGCTGCAGCTCAAATTGCACCTTCTCCGACGCTCCGGGCTCGAGATGCACGCGCCGGAACCCGCGCAACGCCTTCAGCGGCGCGCCCGGCACACCAGGGAAGTTGAGATACAACTGAACGACTTCGTCGCCGCCGACCTTTCCGGTGTTCGTGACCGTGACTTCCGCCCGAACCGGACTGCCTGCGGTAACCGGTTCGGGAGGGACCGCCAGTCCGCTATACGTAAAGGTGGTGTAACTCAGCCCGTATCCGAAGGGATAGAGCGGTGCTCCCTCAAAGTACCGGTAAGTGCGGCCCTTCATCGAGTAGTTCTCAAACGGAGGTAACTGACTAACGTCTTTGTAGAACGTCACAGGCAGCCTTCCGGCGGGATTGTTGCGCCCGGAGAGGGTTTCGGCGATTGCAGCGCCGCCCTCCTCGCCGGGATACCAGGCTTCGAGGATGGCGTTGGCGTGCTCATGGGCCCAGTTGACGCCGAGAGCGCTGCCATTCATCAGCACAACGATCAGAGGCTTGCCGGTCGAGGCCACGGCCTTGAGGAGATCTTCTTCGGGCGCCGGCAGGTCAAGGCTGGTGCGGTCCCCGCCGCGGAAGCCATCCTCGTTGACCGGCATTTCCTCTCCTTCGAGTTCGCTGGTGATGCCGACGACGACCACAACAACATCCGCGTCTTTCGCCGCCGCGATGGCTTCCGGCCTGGGCCGTGGATCCCGTTTGGACCACACCAGGCGGGCCACCGGCTCTTTGCCTGGGCGGTACACGACTCTCAGCGCGCAGGCCTTTCCCTTCTCCATGTGCACGCGGCCAAGCTTCGTCTCGACACCATCGGCTCCCCACGTCATGGCAACCGGCTTCCCGTCAAGCATCACGGCGAAGAAGCCGTCCGCTTCCAGGCCCAGATTGTAGTCACCCGTCTCCCGAGCTGTGAGGCTGGCTTCCCATCGGACGCCGAACTTCTTCCCGGCAGCCTCAGGCGGCAGCATACTGGCGGTGAGATCGATTGCTGGCTCCATGCGGCTGGCGAGCGGCTTCCCCGTAGGAGCGCCCCGGCCACGCATCAGCTCCGCGGGATAGTAGCTTGCCTGGACGCCCGGCTTGCCAGCGACACTGAGGAATTCGCCGGGCACGGGATCGCCCTTCTTGAGCAGGAACTGTGTGCCGGGCTCAAATCGGATCTGCGCGCCGGGGAATTCGGCCCTCAGACCGTCGAGCACGGTGACCGAGTGGGTCGGGGTCCCGCTGTAGTTGCCCAGCAAGGCTCTACGCTGGTCCGCCAAGGGGCCGACCACCGCGATCTTGAGCCCGGAAGTCCTCAGCGGCAGAATCCCGTCATTCTTCAGCAGCACCATGGACTCATTGGCCAGCTTGCGCGCCAGCGCGCGATGCTGCGGGCTGTCCAGGAGCTTCTCGTCGATCTTCGCGTATGGCGCGGACTCGGGCGGATCGAACATGCCGAGCTTGACCCTGGCCGTGAACAGCCGTGTCAACGCCACGTCGATATCGCTCTCCTTCAGAAAGCCCTGCTTGACGGCCTGGAGGTAAGGCGCGTAGTCGTGGTCATCGGTCACTTCGCCTCCGGCGTCGAGGCACTCGTTGTCCATGCCACGCTTCAGACTGATCGCCGACGCCTGGGGCTGCGACGGCTCGAAGTGATGTCCGCTGAAGATGTCCCGCACCGCCCCGCAATCCGACACCACGTATCCTTGGAAACCCCACTTGCCGCGGAGTTGGTCCTCCAGCAGGAATTCGCTGGCGCAGGCCGGCTGGCCATTGATGCTGTTATAGGCGCACATCACGGATCCGGCCTTCCCCTCGACTACCGCGGCGCGAAACGCGGGCAGGTAAGTATCCAGCTCGTCATGCTTGCTGACGGAAACATCCGCCGAGTGGCGCGTGGGCTCCGGCCCGCTGTGCACGGCATAGTGCTTGGGAGTTGAGATGGCGCGATACGTGCGCGGGTCGTCGCCCTGCATGCCAGTCACATAGGCGACGCCCATGCGCCCGGTCAGGAAAGGGTCTTCCCCATAGGTCTCCTGGCCGCGGCCCCAGCGCGGATCCCGGAAGATGTTGATGTTCGGCGCCCAGAAGTCGAGCCCCTCAAACATCCCGGTGTGACCTTTGCGGAGAGCCTGCGCGTACTTGATGCGGCCTTCGATACCGATGGCGACGGCCATCTGGTGAATGCCGGGCGCGTCGAAGGTGGCGCCCAGGCCGATCGGTTCGGGAAACTCCGTGATTCCCTGCGTAATCACGCCGTGCAGCGCCTCGCTCCACCAGTCATAGGCCGGCACATTGAGCCTGGGAATCGCTCGCGCCTGATTCACCAGTTGTGTGGCCTTTTCCTCAAGGGTCATCCGGTGGACCAGGTCGGCCGCCCTCTGTTCGGCAGGCAGGCTTGGGTCCAGGTAGGGAAACTGCTGGGCAGCGGCGGTCCAGGCGATTGCCACGAAAGCCAGGCTGAAAACTCCATGCGCGCTCATGCCTCTCATTATCTCGTCCATACCTTCCGCCCTCCCATAAGGGAGGGGAATGAAAAGTGGGCCGGTTTCCCGGCTTGTCCTTCTGACGTCTGCCGCCATCACGGTCCATGCTGAAGTTGCTGTCTCATCACCTCAACCAATTGTTTGGTCTCCCATGCGCAGAAGGCGGCGGCTCCGGCACTAATGAGGGCAGTGAAAATCAGGACCGCTGTGACCAGATTCATCCGGCGTCTGAGTCTGGGACTCTGGACTGCAGACTTGAGGACGTCGCTGGCCGTCATAATCACGCTGCTCAAAAGGGTTATCTGGTCTCTGATCTGCTTCGCATTCTCAGAGGCGGTCTCAGAGCTGACGATTACAGCATCCGTCAAGCGCTCCGCGCTATTCTCGATGCTGCTCCTAAGCGTGTTGGCGCTGCCAGTTATGGAACTTACTGTTTCGGCCGGTTGCTTGTTAATCATCTCTGAGGTCCTGACTCACACCGGGTTCTACAACCAGGCGGCGCTATCCGGATGGGCGGCCAGGCGAGACCGCCCATCCCACACGACCCTAGCCGCGAACCGCGCGCATCATCGCGCGCATTACGATCGAGCGCAGAGCCTCG
>CAZBQQ010000086.1:8032-22286 GCA_964493965.1 uncultured Solibacteraceae bacterium | reverse complement strand
CATCGGGTCACGCATTCCCACAATTTCTTTTCCCCGACTTCTCACGTATTTGCCCCGCCCCTCCCCCTTGCACAACATCCCGCCGCGCTATGCTCCCATCGGAGGGCAAGCCCTACGCGCCGCCGCACCAACAGCAGCAACTCGCTCGCCGGATTCCAGCCCAGCCGGCAGTGTTTCCGCTTGACCGATAGGCCGGCGCAGGGGCGCCACGAAAAAAGGAAATATAAAAAAGTGCACATTGAACCTAATCCCGATTTCGGACACTCCCCGGTTCAAAACAAACGTGCGCGCGCGAGTGCCGATGAACCCAGTCCCACTTTTGAACACCTCCTGGGACCATGTGACCACCGCCTCCAGTCTCCTGTCTCCTGCCTCCTGTCTCCTGTCTCCTCCCAGCCCCCGCCCGTGGCACAATATTAGATCCATGCCCAAGATCGAACGCGTCCTCATCAGTGTCACGGATAAGACCGGCATCGCCGAATTCGCGCGCGAACTGGCCGCCCTCGGCGCCGAGATCGTCTCCACCGGCGGCACCGCCCGCCTGTTGCGCGAGGCCGGAGTCGCCGTCCGCGATATCTCCGAGGTCACGGGCTTTCCCGAGATGCTCGACGGCCGCGTCAAGACCATCCATCCCAACATCGCCGGCGGCGTGCTGGCCGTCCGCTCCAACGCCGAGCACATGCAGGCGCTCGCGGCCCACGGCATCTCCACCATCGACATGGTGGTGGTCAACCTCTACGCGTTCGAGAAGGTCGCTGCCCGCGAAGGCGCCGAGGTCGGCGAGTTGATCGAGAACATCGACATCGGCGGCCCCACCCTGATCCGCGCTTCGGCCAAGAACTACCAGGACGTCGCGGTGGTGACGTCGCCCTCCGACTACCCCGCCATCCTCGAAGAACTGAAAGCCAGCGGAGGCGCGCTCTCACTCGCCACCCTCTGGCGTCTTGCGAGGAAGGCCTTCGAGCTCACCGCCGCTTACGACCGCGCCATCTCGTCCCGCCTGTCGCGCATCAAGGTCGAGGAAAAGCACTTCGTGGACCAACCCCCGGCGCCGCTGCCGCCCACGCTCGATATTCGTGCGCCCAAGGCGCTCCCGCTTCGCTACGGCGAGAACCCGCACCAGCAAGCCGCGCTTTACTCTGACCGGACCCGAGGCATCGCCGGCGCCGCGCAGCTTCACGGCAAGGAGCTTTCCTACAACAACCTGGTGGACCTCGACGCCGCCTGGAACCTCGTGACCGAGTTCGACGCCCCGGCCGCTGCGATCATCAAGCACACCAACCCCTGCGGCTGCGCCGAGCAGGCGACCCTCGCGGAGGCCTACCGCAAGGCTCTCGAGTGCGACCCCGCCTCGGCCTATGGCGGCGTGCTGGCCTTCAACCGCCCTCTGGATGAGGAGACCGCTCGCGAAGCCGGCAAGACGTTTATGGAGTGCATCGCGGCGCCCGGCTATACGCCCGAGGCGCTCGCCTTTCTGACCACCAAAAAGAACCTGCGGCTCCTCCACGTGACCAATCCCGTTCGCAACGAGCTGGTGGTCAAGTCGGTGGGCGGCGGATACCTGGCGCAGACGGCGGACGTCCACGTTCTCGACCGCGCTGACTGCGTCGTCAAGACCGAACGCACGCCGACCGAAGAGGAGTGGCGGTCGCTGCTGTTCGTCTGGAAGGTGACCAAGCACGTCAAGTCGAACGCCATCGTCTACGCGCGCGACGGCCAGACCGTGGCGGTGGGCGCCGGCCAGATGAGTCGCGTGGATTCGGCCAAGATCGCCGCTATGAAGGCCGCCCTGCCGCTGGAGGGAACGGTGGTCGGCTCCGATGCATTTTTCCCCTTCGCCGACGGCCTCGAAGAAGCCGCCAAACACGGCGCCACCGCCGTGATCCAGCCCGGCGGCTCCGTGCGCGACAACGAAGTGATCGCGGCGGCCAACCGCCTTGGCCTGGCCATGGTGTTCACCGGCGTGCGGCACTTCCGGCACTAGCATGGCTGCGGGCGGCGAGCGCCTTCGCTATTCTGGACGCATGCGCTTCCCCCTTCTCACCGCTGCCACATTTGCGGCCGCCTGCTGCGCTCTGGCACAGCCGCTGCTGCTCCAGAAGCCGGCGGTCAGCCAGTCCCGGATCGCGTTCTCTTATGGCGGCGACCTGTGGGTCGTCGGCCGCGAGGGCGGTGAGGCGCGGCGGCTGACGGCCGGAGTCGGCGTCGCGAACGATCCGCAGTTCTCGCCCGACGGCACGCTCATCGCCTTCAGCGGCGAGTATGATGGCAACCGGGACGTCTACGTGGTTCCCGCCGAGGGCGGCGAGCCGCGCCGCCTGACGTATCATCCCGATCCCGATACCGTGATCGGCTGGACGCCAGATGGCAAGCGCATCCTGTTCCGCTCCACGCGCGCCAGCTACTCCCGTTTCTCCCGCCTCTTCACTGTCGCCGCCGACGGCGGAGGCCTGCCCGACCAGTTGCCTTTGCCGATGGCCGACGAAGGCGCCTACTCGCCGGACGGCAAGCGCCTCGCCTACGTGCCGCTGCCGCACGCCTTCGATGCCTGGAAGCGGTATCGCGGCGGGCGCACCAGTTCCATCTGGATTGCGGATCTCGCTGACTCCCACATCGAAAAGGTGCCGCGCGAGAACTCGAACGACTTCGATCCGATGTGGCTGAAGGACCGCATCTACTTTCTCTCCGATCGCAACGGCCCCGTCACGCTCTTCTACTACGACCTCAAAACGCAGAAGGTTGTCCCGGCGCTCCGGGCGAGCGGGTTCGACATCAAGTCGGCCTCGGCGGGCTCCGATGCGATCGTCTACGAGCAGTTCGGCTCGCTGCACCTCTACGATCTGAAGTCCGGCCACGAGCGCACCATCGAGGTCGGCATCGCCGCCGACCTGCCCCAGACGCGTCCGGCCTTTACGAAGGTGGCCCGCACCATCGAGACCGAAGGGCTGTCCCCATCCGGCGCGCGGGCGGTCTTCAGCGCGCGCGGTGAGATCCTCACCGTTCCCTCCGAGAAGGGCGACGCCCGCAACCTCACCAACACGCCGGGCATCGCGGAGCGCGATCCGGCCTGGTCGCCGGACGGCATGCGCATCGCCTACTTCTCGGACGAATCGGGCGAGTACGCGCTGCACATACGGGCTCAAAACGGCATGGGCGAAGTTACCAAGATCAAGCTGCCTCCCTCGTTCTACTACGCTCCTCTCTGGTCGCCCGATAGCAAGAAGATCGCCTTCACGGACAAGGCTGAGGCGCTCTGGTACGTCGATCTGGAAAAGCGCGAGCCGGTTAAGGTGGATGCCGACACTTACAAGGATCCCGGCGGGGTCATCGGACCCTCCTGGGCGCCCGACAGCCGCTGGATCGCCTATACCAGGATCCTCAGGAACCACATGCGCGCCGTGTTCGCGTACTCGATCGAGACCGGAAAGACGGCGCAGATCACCGACGGAATGAGTGATGCGCGCTATGCCGTGTTCGACCGCAACGGCGAGAGTCTCTATTTCACCGCCAGCACGGACATCGGCCCCAGCACCGGCTGGCTTGATATGTCCAGCTTCGACCGGCCGGTGACGCGCAGCGTCTACGTGGTGGTGCTGCGGAAAGACCTGGCGTCGCCGCTCGCCCCTGAAAGCGACGAAGAGAAGCCCGAGAAGAAGCCCGACGCGAAGGACAAGGACAAGGACAAGGACAAGGACAAGAAGGAGCCGGCGCCCGTCCGCATCGATTTCGACGGCATTGGCCAGCGCATACTCGCCCTGCCGGTGCCCGCCCGCAACTACAGCGGGCTCTATGCGGGCAAGACCGGCACGCTGTATCTGCTCGAAGATCCGCCGGTTGTCCTTGGCCAGGCGCAGCCCGAGGAGACGGTGCAGAAGTTCGAGCTGAAGACGCGCAAGACCGAGAAGTTCCTGGACGGCGTGCGCACCTTCGACATATCTTTCGATGGAGAGAAGGTGCTCTACCGCAAGGGCGACCAGTGGTTTATCGCCAAAGCGGATGCGGCGCCGAAGGCCGGCGACGGCCGCTTGAAGATCGACGAGATAGAGCTCCGCGTCGAGCCTCGCGCCGAGTGGAAGCAGATGTACAACGAAGTCTGGCGCATCGAGCGCGACTTCTTCTACGATCCAAACCTTCACGGCGTGGACCTCGCCACCTACAAAGCCAGATACGAGCCGTATCTGGAACGGCTGGGCAGCCGTCCCGAACTGAATTATCTCTTCACGGATATGCTGGGAGAGCTGAGCGTCGGCCACCTTTACGTGCGCGGAGGCGCGCAGCCGGAGGTCAAGCGCGTCCCCGGCGGGCTGCTCGGGGCCGACTACACGATCGAGAACGGCCGCTACCGATTTGCCAAGGTCTACGACGGCGAGAACTGGAATCCGGAGCTTCGCGCCCCGCTAACCCAGCCCGGCGTCAACGTGGTGGCGGGCGAGTATCTGCTGGCCGTGAACGGCCGCGAGCTGAAAGCCTCCGACGAAGTTTACAGTTTCTTCGAAGAGACCGCGGGCAAGTCGGTGGTGCTCAAAGTGGGGCCGGACCCGGGCGGAGAGAAATCGCGCGAGGTCACCGTGGTGCCTGTCGAGAGCGAGTCCGGCCTGCGGAGCCTGGCCTGGATCGAGGACAACCGGCGCAAGGTGGAGAAGTTGAGCGCCGGCCGGCTGGCCTATGTATACCTGCCGAACACGTCCGTGGCCGGCTACACCTCTTTCAACCGCTACTACTTCGCACAGGAGGACAAGGCGGGAGCGGTGATCGACGAGCGCTTCAACGGCGGCGGCGCCGCGGCCGACTACATCATCGATTACATGCGCCGCCCGCTCATGAATTACTTCATGACGCGCGACGGAGAGCCCTTTACCACGCCCGTCGGCTCCATCTTCGGGCCGAAGGTGATGATCATCAATGAATTCGCCGGCTCGGGCGGCGACCTGATGCCGTGGATGTTCCGCAAGGCCAAGGTCGGCAAGCTCGTGGGCAAGCGCACCTGGGGAGGCCTCGTCGGGATCTTCGGATTCCCCTCGCTGATCGACGGCGGTACGGTCACGGCGCCGAATCTGGCGTTCTACAACACCGAGGGCGCGTGGGATGTGGAGAACCACGGCGTCGCGCCCGACGTCGAAGTTGAATTCGATCCGCAGGCCTGGCGCGCCGGTCACGACCCGCAGTTGGAACGGGCCGTCGAGATCGCGCTGGCGGAGTTGGAAAAGAATCCGCCGCCGGCCGCCAAGCACCCACCGTTCCCGAACTATCATAAGAAGTAGGGATTCAGGGATGCGCAAGCTTGCGGCGATTTTCGGTGGTCTTCTGGCCGTCTACGTTCTGCTTCTGGCGGGGCTGACGTTCGCCATGCACCAACCGCCTGCGGTGTTCGGTCGGATCATGTCGCACGTGCCCGATGCGGCGTTCTACGTGCTCCCTTTCCGATCGCTGTGGATGCAGGCGCGTGCCGGGCATCTCGGCGCCGGGGATCCCGCTCCCGATTTTGCGCTCACCACGCTCGACCACGCCTCCCGCGTGCGGCTCTCCGATCTGAGCGGCCGCCCGGTCGTCCTGGTTTTCGGGAGCTACACTTGACCGCCATTTCGCCGGGAGGTTCCCGCGCTCAACGAGCTTTACCGGCAGTACAAGGATCGCGTGGCTTTCTACGTGGTCTACATCCGCGAGGCTCACCCCAGCGATGGCTGGCAGATGCCGTCGAACGTCCGCGAGCACGTGGTCTTCGCGGCTCCGAAGTCTATAGGCGAGCGGGATGAGGTGGCGGGCGCCTGCGTGCGGCGCCTCGGGATCGAGATCCCGGCCTTGATCGACGATGTCGACGACGCGGTCGAGTCTGCCTACACCGGCTGGCCCGACCGGCTCTACGTCATCGGCCGCGACGGCCGCGTCGTTTACAAGAGCGCGCCGGGGCCGTACGGCTTCGACCCGAGTGGCGTGGCGGCAACGCTGAAGCGCCTGGCTGGGAGCTGAATCGCGCGCTATCCTGAAACTTGACGCGGCTACGCGAAAGCTTGGTGTTCGCCTCTCTTGTCGTGGCTGCACAGTGCAGTTGCCTGGCGCAATACGTTCCCCCCACGCAGGCCGAACGGAACACCGCCTACTTGAAGAGCCTGGTGAATCCTCTCGCGCTGGTGGCGGCCGCGGCCGGCTCGGGTATCAGCCAGTGGCGGGATACGCCGCATGAATGGGGACAGGGCGGGGGAGCATACGCCCTGCGCTTTGTGAACTCGTACGGCTATCACTTCGTGCGCCAGACCATGATGTACGGCGCATCGAGTCTGCTCGACGAAGACAACCGGTATTTTCCGTGCCCGCGTTCCGGCGCCAAGACGCGGATGCGGTACGCGATCGAGAGTAATTTTCTGGCGCGTCACGCCGACGGCTCGCGGCACTTTTCCTACTCCTGGTTCGGTGCGACCCTGGGGACCGCGGCCCTTTCGCGCGTCTGGCAGCCTGCGAGCACACGGGCGCCTCAGAATATCGCCAGCAGCTTCGGGATCGCCGTGGCGGTGCAGGTGGGCTTCCGCGTGGCGCACGAGTTCGTGCCGTTCATGCGGCACCGGTAGGATGCTGCGAGAGTTTCACAGAGGCGGGTCTGGAGACCCGCTGCAGGACTGGAGTCCTGCCCCACTCTGCTACGCGTCCGCCACCTGCGGTGTGGCCAGGGCTTGCCGGGGCTGCTCCGCGCGCCTGCGGCTCAGCGCCAGCGTCGCCATCGCACAAAGGTACATGGCGCCACCCACGAGGAGCGTCTCGCGCAGGCCCATGTAGATGGCCAGCACGATCGCGGCCACCGAGCCCAGCACGCTTGCCGCCGCGTTCAGCGACCACGCCCAGCGGACCGATGGCTTGTGCATCTCCTCGAGGCGGCGCAAGCCGGTGGGGAAGGGAACGCCCATCAGGAACCCAGCGGGCGCGATCAGCAGCACGCTGATCAGGAACTTCACCGGCAGCGGCAGGCCGACTCCCGCGCCCAGCACCGGCGAGACCGAGAACGCGAGAACCGCCACCAGCAGGGCCACCAGCGCCAGCACGCGCGCGAGCCGCGCGTCCGTGGTGCCTGCGATCCGCCGGCTGAAATAGCTGCCGAGCCCGCTCGAGATCAGCATCGAGAAGATGATCACCGTGAGTGCGTAGGTTGGATGGCCGAGGAAGAGTACGAATTTTTGCACCAGCGCGACCTGGATCAAAATGTATCCCGCGCCGAGGAAGATGAAATACCACAGGAATCGGAGCACGCGCTTGTCCGAAGGCAGGCGGCTTCCGAGCAACAACCGCGGCAGCCCCAGCATGATCCCGGTGGCGAGCGTGCTCACAATGAGGAGGCCGAACAGCAGCGGAACGGCGCGGTTGACCTGGTAATCGGCGCTCAGGCGGGAAGCGTGCTTCAGGAAGTTCCACACGTCTTGCGGCTGAACCGTATAGAAGAAGAACGGCCGGTTGTCGTCCACGGAGGAAACATCGTAGCGGTACTGCGCCTCGAAGGCAGACGGGTCCTGGCTGCGGGCGAGCCGCGTGAACGCGTTCGGAATCGTCTCGTCCGGAACGTAGAGAAAGCGGAAATGTCCGTGCGGCGCCGCGGCCCGGAGCCGCGCCATATCGGAGTCCTGGAAGGCGCTGCGGCCGATGAGGACGGTGTCCGTCGCTCCCCATTTCGCAAGCTCGGACGCGCCGCCTTCGCGGACCACCATGATGTGCCGCTCGAGATCGGTCTGGCCCAACCGGGCGAGCGCCACGCGGGCCAGCGAGATCAGCCGCAGCGATTCGCGCGGCGGATCGAGGCCCCAGCGCGTGAACACCAGAATCCCGTTGGGCTCGAGGTGGTTGAAGTATTCGTAGAAAGCGTCGGAAGTGTAGAGGTTGTTTTCGGAGAGAGCAAACGCGCCGGCGGCGGTCGAGGCCCAGGTGTCCACCAGCGTCATCTGGATGACGCCGTACTTCTCGTCGGTTCGCCGTACGAAGCTGCGGCCGTCCTCGACCCGTATGCGCACCTCCGGGCGGGTGTAGAGCCGCCGGCTCAGGTCCGGGAATCGCTCCCGCATAATCGTGGTGGCGATGATTGGGTTGATCTCGACGCCGGTGACGTCGTGGCAACCCGAGGCCAGCGCGCGCGCCAGGTCCCATCCGCCGCCGGCGCCGATGACGAGCGCTTTGGCTCCGGGCCTCAAGGCGTAGACCAGCCCCGGCCCCTGGTACAGCAGGTCGTTCCGATCTTTCTCGGAAAGGTGCGCCAGATCGAAGCTCGGAATGCCTGTGGCGGCGTCGGCGTCGATGACGATGTTCGGCATTCCGCTGTCCCGATCCCGCGTGAGGGCGATGCGCGAGAAGCTGTTCCAGCGGACAAAACGCTCTCCCGCCAGTTCCTTGCCCTTGGCGTATTTCACGTCGATGAGTGGAACAGCGGTGTTCGCGCCCAGGAGCACGAGCAACGCTGCCACCAGTGCCGCGGCTCCGGCGAGCCCTTTGCGGCTCTCCGCCATGCGAAACCAACTCAGGGCGGAAACCGCGTAGAGCAGCGCCGCCACGATCACGGTGTTCGGCCCGCCCAGGCTGTCGAGGAGCGGGATCAGGAGGAGGCAGCCCGCGGCCGCGCCGGCCAGGTCGGCGAAGTAGACACGGTCTACGCGCTCGATGGTCTCGGCGATGGCCAGGGAGATGGTGGTGCCCGCGGCGAAGAAGGGCAGGGCGCTGGTGAAATAGACCAACGCCAGCGTGCCGTAACCCATCTCGCCGCGCAGGCCGAGCACCACCACCAGCGCGACCAGCGCCAGGGCTGCGTTCACGCTTGCGATCACACCCAGTTTCGCGAAGAACGCACGCCGCCATTCCGCCATCACGTACGAGAAGACGCCTCCCACACCCAGCCCGAAGAGCGCAATCGAGATCGCCAGAAAGGCGAAGTGGTAGTAGAAGACCACCGAGAAGATTCGCGTCAGCGCCAGCTCCAGCAGCAGCGTGGCGAGCGTCGTCAGTCCGACGCCGAAGTAGAGCGGGCGCCAATTGAGGAATGGTTTGTTCATGTGAGCACGGCAAACGGCAATCTTCTATGGTAAGCTACCCCTGCCGGATATGTCCCAGGATGCTGACTTCCTCCGCCGCGAGCGGATTAACGACGCCTTAACGGAATTCGAGAGGCGCATCGTGCAGCAACTCCTGCCGGTGAGCCAGTCGGAGTGTTGGGACCTTCTGTTGAACCGGCCGCCCAACCGGGGCACGGAAAGCCCTCATCCGCCGGCCGACCCGCTGCCACTGCGGTATGAGACGCACGACGGGCTCGCGCTGTTACGGGTGATCGACGCCGAGGCGCCCAACCGCGCCTGCTTCGATTGCCCGCTCTTCGGACGCAGCCACTGCTGCGGCGGCCTGGTTTTTCTCCACTATGCGTTGCGCGACTCGGGAGTGCGCCGGCCGCTGGACTGGCTGGCCGTGGAGTTCGAGCCGGGCCTCTATTTGCCCGACTGGGAGCGGATGCTCGCGAACCAGCGCCGCATCTTGCTCTCGCTGCGGGCGTATTTCGAGGCCAACCTGGACCGGGTGAGCGGCGAACTCGATTGAGTTCGCAGCTTTCAGCTCTCAGCTGTCAGCTTTCAGCCCCCGAACACCCCTTGCGATTCCGGAGCTCTTGGTGTGTAATGAGCCCATGTACCGGCGGTTGATGACAGCCGCGCTGTCTTTTGGCGCCCTCGTTGCCGCGGCCGCGGCGGATGACCCGGTCTCCTCACGCTGGCACAAACTCATCGACAGCAAGCAATGCGCGGAAGCGGAAACGCTCTGCACGCAGTGGCTGTCGTCGACGGATGTTGCCACGCGGGTGGAAGGGCACAAGTGCCTGGCGAATGTCGCACTCTCCGGACAGAGCATCGTGTTCCTGCAAGGTGACGATCGCGGAGGCGGCACCCTGGGCGGCTCCTACAACTCCGAGGCGATCGACAAAGCCATCGGCTTTCTAAACCAAGGCCTCAAGCTGGCGCCGCAGGACCTTTCAATTCACCAGGGTCGCCTTCACCTGCTCGAGGTTTCCGGCCGCTACACCGCCATGGCGGAAGCCTTGGAAGAGAGCTGCAAATTGTACAAAGGCCCGGGAGTTCCCGACGCCTGGGTGGCTTACACGGCCGAGCTCTTTGACATGAACCAGTACCGCGCCAGCCTCTCGCTGCTCAAAGTTCTCGAGAAGTACTACCCTGACTCGCACGATGTGATCGGCAACCTCGGGGGAGTACACTGCGCCCTCAAGGAGGACGATCAGGCTCTCCCTTACTTGCTTCGCGCGGTGGAAATGGCTCCGTCAGACGCTGTTGACGCCTGGAACCTGGGGCACCTGTATAACTACCTGGGTAAGACGGAACTCGCCGATCGCTGGTATCGGAAAGCGCTCAGCCTCGAATGGAAAGAGGGCGGGCTGCACGAGAGTAAGTGTATCTACGCCGGGTTCGTCGAACAGAAGCTGCACGATCCCAAGCGCGCTTGCGAACTCCAGAAACTCGACTGCGAGCCTGAGGAGCAGACTGCCTGCGCGGCTCCGGCGAAGTAACCCGACCTCGTGATGGCGGCCGGCTGTGCCGGCTCGTCCGGGCCGCCCACGTTTGCTAGGCCGGCCAGGGCTCAGCTAACCGTCCAGCCCCAGGGAAACGGCTAGCGCGATATCGATCTTGCTCAACTCGGCGGGCTTCAGCGAGCCGACAAAGTGGGTCAGAGCGGACTTCGGAAGGCTCACCAGCTCGTCCGAATGAACGCTGGACTCCTGCTTCAACCCCTCGTCAAGCCGTCGTGCCGTGAGTAAACCGGCGCACAGATCACAGTCGAGAAGCGGGAATCGACCAGCGCCTGCCGACTCACGACGGCGAACACTCGCTGCTTCCTGAGGTCCTGAGATCCCGGCTTGCGCAACAGGTATAGTTCGCCCCGCTTCAAGGCAGTTGCTGGTATTCCAGCGTGTCCATCGCCTCGCGATTCAGGCGAGCGGCGTTGCGGTCAATGATTTCGATATCTTTCCGGTCCCGCGCCTGCCTTTCCAGCTGAGCCAGATAGGCCAGGGCGGCCCGCTCGAGCAATGCGGAGCGGTTCTTCTCCACGCGGTCAAGGCGGCGCAGCAGATCCTCGGGCAGTGTGATCGATGTCTCGACCCTTACAGGATAACCATGCTCCCCCGCACCCGATATGTGGGTGGCGCGTTTCGCAGCTATCCGCTGTCAGCGCTCAGCTTTCAGCCAGCAAGTGAAGCGCCGAAGGACTCCCGTCGTCGGCCGTAGCTGATAGCTGACGGCTGATCGCTGACAGCTGCGAAGCTCACATGATTGCCGTCGGCGGGGCGGGCTCGTCGGGGCTGCCGGCGTTGGCGAGCGGCTGCTTGGTCAGGATGAATCCCAACGCCACCAGCACCACGGCGGCCAGCGCCAGGGCTATCGGCGAGCCGTCGTGAAACACCGCCGGCATCTGCCAGTTCTTCACCGTGGCGTAGCGGAAACGGTAGGCGGCGATGGCGAGGCCGGCCATCGCCTCGCCGGCGATCAGGCCCGACGCCGTCAGGACGCCCGCGTTCTCCACGCGCGCCTTCTGCGCATCGTTGAAGCCGCGGCGGTCGCGCATCCGGTCGGTGACCCAGCGGAGCAGCCCGCCGACGAACATCGCGAAGGTGGTCTCGAGCGGGAGGTACATTCCGATGGCGAACAGCATGGGACTGCGGACCTGCAGCATGATCAGCGCGAATCCCATCAGCACGCCCACTCCAATCAGCGGCCAGGCCATGTTGCCGCCCACGATTCCCTGCGCGAGCGAGGCCATCAGGCCGGCTTGCGGAGCGGGGATCGCGGCGCTGCCGAAACCGCCGAATCCTTTGTGCAACACCAGCAGCGGAAAGTACAGCGCGGCGCTGGCCACCAGGATTCCGAGGATGTCTCCGATCTCCATGCTGCGCGGGGTGCCGCCCAGGATGTGGCCGACCTTGAGGTCCTGCAGCATCTCGCCCGCGACGGCGGAGGAAACGCAGACCACCGCCGCGACCCCGAGCACTGCTGCCACTCCGCCCGGACCCGAAACGCCCAGCGCGACCATCAACAATGCCGAGACAACGAGCGTCGCCAGGGTCAGGCCGGAGACCGGGTTGTTCGAGGAGCCGATCAGCCCGACCAGGTTGCCCGATACGGCGGCGAAGAAGAAACCGAGCACCACCATCACCAGTGCTGCGACCACGCCTCCGGGCAAGGTCCCCGAGAAGTAGGTGTAGAGCAGGACCATGCAGAGCAGGGCTGCCAGGAGCCCTCCGAACACCGTGCGCACGCTCAGGTCGCGGTCGAGCCGGCTGGTGCTGGCGGTCTGGGACCGCGCTTTGCGGAAGTCCGAAACCGCGCGGGCCATGCCGCTGGCCAGGCTCTTCCGCATGCGGAACAAGGTGTAGCAGGAACCCACCAGCATGCCGCCCACCGCGATCTGCTTGACGACGGATTTCCAGATGGCGTCGGTCACCTGTTCCCAGTTCGCTCCTGGATTGGCCTTGATGAGGTCCGGGCCGAGGAAGTACGCCAGCAGCGGCACCAGCAGACCCCAGGCCACCACGCCGCCGGAGAAATTCAGCGCCGCCAGTTTCGGGCCGATGATGTAGCCAACGCCCAGGTAGGCCGGGCTGATGGCGGGTCCGGTGGCGAGCGTCACGCCGCCCACTCCCACTTGCTGCGTGTATCCCTTGGTGACCAGCTTCACCGCGCTCTTGCCCATCTGGCCGATGCGGACCAGGAACGAGTTGCTGGCCGAGAAGATGTTGAACGCGCCCAGCAGGTATATGGCGGCGCCAAAGCCCATGTTGTAGAAGAGGACCCTGGCGGCCTGCGCTCCCTGTTGGCCCGCGATGTGGATTTGCGAGGCGGCCACCGATTCCGGGAACACCAGCTCCGGGTCCTCCACCATCACGCGCCGCAACAGCGTGACGAACAGAATGCCAAGGACGCCGCCTACCAGCATCAGCGCCGTCGATTTCCAATACGCTTCCCACGAATCGAACTTGCCCCACGCGCCGGACATCACGAAGGCGGGGATGGTGAAGATGGCGCCCGCGGCTACCGACTCTCCGATCGAGCCCACGGTTCGAGCGATGTTCTCTTCGAGCAGCGAGCCTTTCCGGAGACGCAACAGCGCCATGCCGATCACCGCCGCGGGATAGGTGGCGGCAATGGTCATCCCGGCGCGCAGGCCGAGGTAGGCGTTCGCCGCGCCCAGGACGACGGTCATCACCAGGCCGATCAGCACAGCGCGGAAGGTGAACTCCCGCATCTCGGTCTTCTCAGGAACGTAGGGCATGAGCGAAGGCCTCCGAACGGCCATCATACCGAAAACGGGGAGGGTGTACTTTGTCGCGGGACAACCGGGGGGAAGGACCACCCGGTCCCAGCGTGGACGGAGCGTGCGTTCCGGCCTTATCCCAGATAGTCGAACAGGGTGTTGGTGGGCAGTTTCGCGCGCGCCGAAAGAGAGGCATCGCGTTGCGTGTTGGCCTGGGTCAGCTCGACCGCGTCGGTGGTGATGTCGGCATCCGTCAGGGAGCTCAACTGCGTGCGCTGGCTGACCTCGAGCGTTTGCGCCGCATTGGTGGCGTCGGCGACGTTGTTCTGCACGACGCCATAGAAGGCGAGCTGTTGGTTCAGCTGATCGCCGGCCTGCGACAGTTCGCCGAGCGCGTTGGTGATGGCCGTGGTCTGAGCCTGATACTGGTCGTCATACTCCGGGTCGCCCTGGGCCGCGGTCGGACCGTTCAGGAGAGCGGCTTTGAGGTCGGCCAGGGCGCCTAGCGCGCTCCCGCCCGGCGCCTCGAAAATCTCCTGCCCGCTGCGGGCGATCGCAAACGTGCTGCCGTTTGGGTGCATCGCCTGGCGGGTCGATGCGGAGCCGTTATAGCTGCTCACGTTCCCGCTGGCATCGATGCTGTACGGGGCCACCTGGTCCGCATCCCCGCTGAACAGATAGCGGCCCGCGGTTTGGGTGTTTGCCGACGCCAGAACCTGCCTGATACACGCATCGACCTGGCCGGCCAGCGACTGGCGCTGTTCCGGCGTATTGGTTTCGGTGGCGCCCTGGGTGCCCAACGTATTCGCGTTCTGAAGGGTTTGAACTGCGTTGCTGATCGCCTGCTCGGCAGCGTCGGTCTCCGACTTGACCATTCCCAGGTTGGTCTCGATCTGGAGGGTCTGCGCGAGCTGGGAGCGCAAAGAAAGTGCCGGGCCGATGATGTCCGGGGCGTCCGACGCCGTGCTCAACCTGGTGCCCGAGC
>CAZBQQ010000086.1:0-7932 GCA_964493965.1 uncultured Solibacteraceae bacterium | reverse complement strand
GCTCACCTCACGACTGGAGCATATCCATCAAGTTCTGGGTCAGGTCGTTCAGGATGGTCACCATGTGCGACGTGGCCTGATAGGCCCGCTGGTACTCGAGCATCTTGATGGCCTCGGTATCGAGCGACACGCCCTGGGTATCGGAGCGTGTGGCACGGGCCTGGTCCAGCAAGTCCTGCTGGGTCGTCTGGTCCTGCTTGGCGGTGTTGAGCGACTGCCCGACTTGAGACGCCAGGCTGGAGTAGTACTGTGTGAACGTCATGCCAGCGACCTGCGGGGAGTTGGCGAGCGCGGCCAGATTCAGCGCGTTCCCGTTCCCTCCCGGGGCGCTGGGCAGCGCGGCCGCCAGTTGGTCGGTGGTGATGCCGGTCACCTGGAATGTGGCTGCCGCATCCGAGGGGCTGCTGTAGCTGAACAACTGGGCGCCTTGGTTCCCCGATTGATCCACTCCGTTGAGCAGGGCGTTGTTGACCTGATCGGAGATGCCTGCGGCCAACTGGTTCAGGCTGTTGCAGTACCCCGGCAGGACGGTGTTCCTTATGTTGATCATGGCCGCGAGGCGCCCGCCCGTCAGTTGGTTTGTCACATCCTTGCCGGAGGCGTCTTGAACTACCGTGGCGCCGCTCCCGGTGGATGCCTGAATTGTGTAGTGCTGGTTGGCCATCACCAGGGGGGTCTGGCCATCCAGGAGCACGGTGACCGAGCCGCCCGGCTGCCGCAAAACGGTGATGTTGGCATACTCGGCCAGACTCTCAATTGCGTTGTGCAGGGTGGCGTCCACGGCCTGGTCCGAAGCGCTCTGCGGATCGCTGTCGATCTGGGTGTTGAGTTGCGCGATCTGCTGGGTCAGGCCGTTGATGGTGCTGGCGGCGCTCGCGATCCTCTGGTTCAGGTTGAGAGACGCGTTGCCGAGACCCGTGACGGTGCTGTTGAACTGATGGGTCAGCTCCGTGGCGCTCGAGAGCACGTTGTTGCGCGCCACCGCATCGTTGGGCGAAACACTCAAAGCGGAGAAGGACTGAAACAACGAATCGAGCGCCTGGGGGATGCCGGAATCGCCGGTCACGTTGAATAG
Source organism: uncultured Solibacteraceae bacterium (assembly GCA_964493965.1). Classification (GTDB taxonomy): domain Bacteria; phylum Acidobacteriota; class Terriglobia; order Bryobacterales; family Bryobacteraceae; genus DASWZN01. Next base: position 6,857 of record CAZBQQ010000086.1, on the reverse strand, counting down.
TGGCTCAACGCTGGAGAGCTCGGTGACCGACTGATCCGCGGTTCCGAATGCCTGCTGGTCCGTCCACACGGTCTGTTCGGCATATTCGTCGCGACTGTTCTGGATCTCGCCCGCCGCGACTCCGCCCTCGAGCCCCATTCTCGGATCGAAAGGCAACGCCACGGCGTTGAAGTCCTGGCGGGCGAAACCGGGGGTGCCCGAATTCTCGACATTGTTACCCACCGTGTTGAGGGCCTGGGAGAACACACCCAGGGCGTCCGCCGCCGTCGTCAGGGTGTTGAACAGGCCCGGCATGCGCTTTAACCCTCCACGGAAAGGCTTCGGGGCGGCATCGAAGGCGCCGGTTCGCCGGCTTGATTGTAACCGGCGGCAGTCGCAACCTTGAGCGCCTCGAACCAGCCGGCTCGAAAGCGGGCCGCGCCCTCCAGCAGAGCCGTAACCCGACGCCCCGTCCGACGTAACACCGTCAGCCCGGCCAGTAGTTCCCGCTTTCGCGCCGGCGGCTGCTCGCCCGCCAGGCGCCGCACCTCTTCGAGGTTGGCGCAGGCTTGTTCGAGAAATGGCCGGCTGCGGTCGAGGTTAGCGGCCGACGGAAACAACAACAACCGCCGCGCGCGCTCGGCCGCGGCTTCGGCCAGCCGGAGCTGGCTTTCGCCTCGGGGCATTGCCTGATCGCCTCGGGGCATTGGCTGATCGCCTCGGCTCATTGCCGGATCGCCTCGGGGCATTGGCTGATCGCCTCGGGGCATTGCCGGATCGCCTCGGGGCATTGGCTGATCGCCTCGGTTCATTGCCGGATCGCCTCGTCCACCATCCTCCGGCTCACTTCCACCGAATCGACCTGGTAGCGCCCGGCACGGACGTCCGATGAAAGCTGCTGGACGCGCGCAGCCCGGGCGGACGCACCGGCGTCTCCTGACGCCATCAGGCGAGCGGATAAGTCGGAGAGTTGGACGCGATCACGATCCGGCCCTGTCAGGGCGTTCTTTCCCGCCCCGCCGGATCCGATGCCGTTGGTTTTGCCAAGTTGCGACACTCCCGACGAATCGATCGGGCTTTGATTGATCTTCATCGAGCGCTACCTCCACCCTTCAGTAGCCTTATCGGCAGGGGCGGAGCTTGGGTTTAGGTGGGGAACGGCTTAATTTGCAGGGTCGTTCAGGACGCCGGTTGGAAAACCGACCGGTAGTAGGCCAGCAGCTTGGTTTCCTCGCACCCGATCTCGCGGGCATATTGGCGGATGTAGTTGGTGTTGTAGATTCCGCCCGGGAGCTGCTCGAAGTCCTCTTCCTCGATCGCCTTCAGGAATCGAATGCTGATCTTGGTGGTCTCGGCAATGTCCCGCAGCGAGATACCCTTGTGCTGGCGTAGAGCCGGCAGGTCGATGCGTTGGTCAGCGTACAACGAAGAGCCTTTCTCGCTCATTCTTTGGCTTCCTCTCGTTGGTTTCCCCAAACGGGGTGGCGAAGAAAGCTATAGTAACACAACCTACAGGACGACTGGATTAAAAAGGCTCAAAAGCGAAGCAAAGAAAGGCCTCCAGAGGTCAGGACCCGCCCTGATGTGCCGTGTTCGGCCTGCTGCTGCCCTCCCGTGCGGGGCACGGGTGGAGAAGGCCAGGCGAATGCGGATGGCGACTCGGGCGGGTCTCGAGACCCCTCGCAGGCCGTGGACGCCTGCCCCACATGGCCAAGCTCCTGCCCCACGAGGCCAACCTGTTATCCTCCTATTGAATGGCTATGCTTCTGGATGGGAACCGGGTTCGCGGCGAGATTCTGGCCGAATGCCGGTCGCGCGTCGAGGCGCTCAAAGACGCGGGGCACCGGCCAGGCCTCGCGGTCATCCTGGTAGGAAACGACCCCGCCTCTGAAATCTACGTACGCAACAAGATCAAGACCTGCCAGGAACTGGGCATCTATAGCGAGAAGCTGACGCCGCCTGCCACCGCGACAACCGAAGAGATCGTCGCGCTGGTCGAAGGGCTGAACGGGCGGCCGGACATCGACGGCATCCTGCCGCAGCTCCCGCTGCCGCCGCAGATGGACCCCAAGAAAGTGCAGCTTGCGGTCTCGCCGGACAAGGACGTCGACGGCTTGCATCCGCTGAACCTGGGCCGTCTGGCAGCCAATCTGCCCGGTCCGCGCCCCTGCACCCCGGCCGGGATCCTGGAGTTGCTGAGGCGATACCAGATCCCCATCGCCGGGCGGCACGCGGTGGTGGTGGGCCGCAGCGACTTGGTGGGCAAGCCCGTCGCGCTGCTGCTGATGCATCAACACGCGACGGTGACCATCTGCCATTCGCGCACGCCCAACCTGGCCGAAGTTTGCGCGCGCGCCGATATATTGGTCGCGGCCATAGGCCGTCCGGCGCTGATCACCCGCGAGTTCATCAAGCCGGGCGCCACGGTAATCGACGTCGGGACCAACCGCATCTCGGACCGCGAGGAAGCCGCGCGCATCTTCAGGAATTCGGCGGCGAAGCTGGAGGAGTTCGATCGCAAGGGCAGCCTGCTGGTGGGCGATGTAGATCCCATCGATGTAGTGGAGGTGGCCGGCGCGTACACGCCCGTGCCTGGCGGCGTGGGGCCGCTGACCATCTCCATGCTTATGGTGAACACCATCGAAGCCGCGGAACGGGAACTCGGGAAGGCATGCTTCGCGTAGGGTTGACGGGCGGGCTGGCCTCCGGCAAAAGCTTCGTGGGGCAGGCGCTGAAGGACCTCGGCTGCCACCTGATCCAGGCGGACGAGCTCGGGCACGAGGTTCTGATGCCGGGCGCGGAAGCGTACGAGGCCGCGGTCCGGGAGTTCGGCGCGGGTGTGCTGGCCGAGGATGGCACGATCGACAGGTCGAGGCTGGCGGCCGAGGTGTTCGACAAGCCGGAGCGCCTCGCGAAGCTGAACAGCCTGGTGCATCCACCGGTGATCCGGCGCGAGGAAGAAATTCTGAAGGACCTCGAACGCCGCGATCCCGGAGGCATCGTGGTGATGGAGGCGGCGATTCTGATCGAGACGGGCAGCTACAAGCGGTTCGATAAGATCATCGTCGTTGTGGCCACGCCCGCGCAGCAGGTCGAACGCGCCATGGGCCGTGGGCTTTCCCGCGAAGAGGCGCTGGCGCGGATCGGGCGCCAGATGCCGCTCGAGGAGAAACGGAAGTACGCCGATTACGTCATCGACACTTCGGGCCGAAAGGAAGACACCTTGCGGCAGGCAGGGGAGGTTTACCGGGCGCTGGCAGGAACGGCGGCACCTGGCGGGAGCGTTTCACAATGAGATACCGGAGCCTGTTGCTCGCCACGCTGCTGGTGGGCGCGTTCATTTACATCACGTCAATCGCTCGCTGGAGCCCGTTCCATTTCGGCGGGGCGCCCTCGGGACGGATCTGGTCCGGCCCGGATGTGGCGCAATCGGCCGGGCTTGGGTCGGACGAGACCAACAACATCGATATTTACCGCAACTCGCATACGGCGGTGGTGAACATCACCAGCACCGTCTACCGGCGCAACTGGTTTCTGGAAATCATTCCTCAACAGGGCACCGGCTCGGGCTTCCTGGTGGACGATAGCGGGCGGATCCTGACCAACAACCATGTGGTGGCCGGGGCCGAAGAAGTTGAAGTCACGTTGACCGATCAGTCGAAATACAAGGCCCGGGTGCTGGCGCACGACGCCGCCAACGACGTGGCCCTGATTCAAGTGAGCCCTCGCAAGAAGCTGCCGTTCCTGCGCCTGGGCGACTCGGACCCGCTGCAGGTGGGCCAGAAAGTGCTGGCCATCGGCAACCCGTTCGGCCTCGAAGGCACGCTGACCACGGGCGTGATCAGCTCGCTGGGGCGCAGCCTGCAGGAAGAGGGCGGGCGCACGCTCGAGAACATGATCCAGACCGACGCCGCCATCAATCCCGGCAACAGCGGCGGTCCGCTGCTCGATTCGCACGGCAACGTGATCGGCATCAACACGGCGATCTACGGTCCGGGGTCGAACATCGGCATCGGATTCGCACTGCCGATCAACCGCGCCAAAGTGATGCTCAACGAATACGCGGTGAGCGGCAAATTCGCTCCGCCGCGGCTGGGCGTCTCGGTGATGTATGTGACGGGGGACCTGGCGGAGGCGCTCCAGTTGCCGGCGGAGGGCGGCCTGCTGATCGTGAGGGTGGATTCCGACTCGCCTGCCGAGAAGGCGGGACTGCACGGCGCCACCCGCACCGTCGTGATCGGCATGTACCAGATCGAGGCCGGCGGCGACCTCATCATGAACGTAGACGGCAGGGCCGTCGAGGGCCGCGATGCGCTGACGCGCGCGCTGAGCCGCCACCGTCCGGGCGAGACCATGGATCTGACCGTTTTCCGGAACGGCCGCACGGTGAAGCTTTCGGTCAAGCTAGGCGAGGGGTCGACGACGCTGTAAGGGCCGCCGCAGGCGGCCCGCTCGTCGCTTGTCGCTCGTCGCTTGTCGCTCGTCGCTTGTCGCTCGTCGCTTGTCGCTCGTCGGGGCCTTTGCGGGATTCGGGCGCTTCGCGATCGGCAGGCGTCACGATGCGGCCCGTTGATCCCCGGCGAGATTGGTGCGCTTCGCGGTCGGGGACGTCGCTGGTGGGAAGGCGGGAGAACCAGAGAACCAGGTGTTGCGACGGGCGACGAGCGATCAGCGACGAGCGCTTCTAGAAGTAACCCTTCACCGACGCGAACTCCGTCTCGAACTCCGCGAGAATGGTCGGGACCTGGCCGCCCACGCCGAGGGCGTCGAAAACCTGGTCGAGGCGGGGCAATTGATCGAAGTACGGGCCGATGCTGTTCCCCAACTCGTTGGCCAGCCGGTCGGCCGCGTAGAGGACGTGACTCAGATGCAGGGCTCCGTCGTCAGCACGATCCGGGTCATGATGGAAAACCGCCGCTTGCCGGATCGGCAGCGGGAGGTTCCAGCGCTCGAGGGCCATCCCGGAAAGCTCGGCGTGCGTGGTACCCAGGATCTCCATTTCGCACTCGATCTCGTTTGCGCCGCCGTCTTTCAGCATCTGCAGAACGGCGCCGAAACCGGCCGGGGCGCCGGTCGCGATGAGCAGTTTTCCGATGTCGTGCAGCAGGCCCGCCACGAACGCGCCTTCGGGATAGGGTGCCCCTGCCCGCTGCGCCACCAGGTCCGCCATGATGCCCGCGGCCAGGGAGTGCTGGTTGAACTTCGATGCCGACCATCCCTCCGGTGTCGGTATGTGGGTCCACATCCGGGCGACCGAGAAGCCGAGCGACAGGTTGCGCAAACGGTCCACACCGAGAATTGCTACCGCATGCCGCACGGAATTGACCGTGCCGCGGAACCCGTAGAGCGCCGAGTTGACCACCTTGAGTACGTTGCCCGCTAACACGGTGTCGCTCTCGATCAGGGTGGCCACCTGCGCGAACGAGACGTCTTCGCGGGCGATGGTGGCTAGCAGCTTGCTCAAGATCGGGGAAAATGGAGGAAGCCGGTCGAGGCCGAGGATCAACCTGCCCTTCATTTCGATGACGGTTTCCTGCTCCGGCATAGCTGCTCTTTCTATCGGCCGTCCGGGCGCGGAACTTCAGGGGTATTCGGTTGGTGCCAGCGCGTCCGCTCCCTGGCGGTCGCGGTTCGGAAGCGCACGCTGTAGAATCAAGAGTCTGGAGCGCCTGTGCCTGACCTTACTCTTCAACCCACCAATAAATGGATCCGCATACAATACTGGACCGTCCTTCTGGTCCTTTGCGTGTGCGTCGGCGTGTACGTGAACAGGTTCGAAAACCGTGTGTCACCCTGGGTGCTGATCGTGCCCGCCCTGCCGCTGTTCTTCCCGGTGCGGGGCCAACTGCGCCGCCATTTCACCAAGGTGACACTGGCAGGCGGCAAGCTTCGCTACGAGTCGGGCGCCTTCTCGAAGACAACGCGCACGATCCCGGTCTCCAAGATTCAGGATGTGCGTGCCGAACAGACGTTCGCGCAGCGGATTGTCGGCATCGGCGACGTAACGATAGAAACTGCGGGCGAAGCCGGCGTGCTCGAGATCGCGAACATCGACCACCCGCAGCGCGTGGTGGAGGCCATCCTCGATGCGCAGGGGCCCGCGGCGAAACAGAAGCAGGACCCGGCGTGACCCGGCTGGAGGGTCGCGTGGCGGTGGTCACGGGCGCCAGTAAAGGGCTCGGCGAGGCGATTGCGCTGGAACTGGCCGGAGCCGGCGCCCGCCTGGCGCTGGTGGCGCGCGACCGCGGTCAACTCGAGCAAGCCGCCGCCGCCCTCGCAGCCCGCGGCGCCGAAGCCGAACCGTTCGCCGCGGACGTCCGGGACGAGGCTCAGGTGGCCGCCCTCGCCGGGGCTGTCGCGGCCCGCTTCGGCGGAGTCCACATCCTGGTCAACAGCGCCGGCGTCAACCTGCGGAAGAAACTGACCGACTTCACGCTCGAAGAGTGGCGCAACGTGATGGACACCAACCTCACCGGCGTGTTCCTGACGTGCCGTGCCTTTGTGCCCCTGATGAAGGGACACGGCTACGGCCGGATCCTCAACCTGACTTCGATGATGAGCCACATCGCGCTCGCCGAGCGGACGGCCTACTGCGCCAGCAAGGCCGGCCTGGTGGGATTGACGCGCGCGCTGGCGCTCGAAGTGGCCTCCGAGGGCATCACCGTGAACGGCATCAGCCCCGGCCCTTTCGAAACCGAGATGAATACGCCACTGCTGGCCAATCCCGAGATCAACCACTTCTTCACCTCGCGCATTCCGCTCGGCCGCTGGGGCAAGCCGGAGGAGGTGGGCAAGCTGGCGCTCTACCTCTGCTCGGAAGAGGCCGGCTTCATCACCGGCACGGACGTGGTGATCGACGGCGGTTGGTGCGCGCAGTA
>CAZBQQ010000085.1:5489-22364 GCA_964493965.1 uncultured Solibacteraceae bacterium | reverse complement strand
AAAGCTTCGAGGTCTTCTTCCCGGAGCGCGACGATGCGGGAACGGTTATTTCCGCCACGCTCAAGAAAGATCCGGTGAAGTCGCAGAACGACGCGCTGCTGGAGATCTACCGCAAGCTGCGTCCGGGCGACCCGCCGACTTTGGACACGGCCACGCAGTTGTTCCAGGGCATGTTCTTCGACCCGCGCAAATACGATTTTTCGCGCGTGGGCCGTATGAAGTTCAACATCAAGATCCACGACGACGCCGAGCACGCCCCGGCCAGCTGGCGCTCGGACCCGGCGAACAAAGACCGGCATCCGCTGGACCGCAAGATCCTGGACGCCGAAGATTTCTACGACGTGATCCGCTACCTGCTGAAGCTGCGGCGCGTCAGCAGCCTTTCCGTGGACGATATCGACCACCTGGGCAACCGCCGCGTGCGCGCGGTGGGCGAGCTGCTCGAGAACCAGTTCCGTATCGGCCTGGTGCGCATGGAACGCGCCATCAAGGAAAAGATGTCGGTGTACCAGGAGATGTCGACGGCCATGCCGCACGACCTGGTGAACGCCAAGCCGGTGATGGCGGCGATCCGCGAGTTCTTCGGATCGAGTCAGCTCTCGCAGTTCATGGATCAGACCAACCCGCTCTCGGAGATCACGCACAAGCGCCGCCTTTCGGCTCTTGGACCGGGCGGCCTTTCCCGCGAACGCGCGGGGTTCGAAGTCCGCGACGTGCATCCGACGCACTACGGCCGCATCTGCCCGATCGAGACGCCGGAAGGGCCGAACATCGGGTTGATCTCGTCGCTGTCGTGCTTCGCGCGGATCAACGAGTACGGCTTCATCGAGAGCCCGTACCGCAAGGTTGTGGACGGCTTCGTGGTCGAGGAAGTCAAGATCCTCAACCCTGGCGACACCAATCTCAAGGTGGGCGACGTTCACCGGAAGCCTGACGTCGACAAACTCAGCGGCGACATGGTGGCGAAGAAGAAGCAGGGGGTCGAGTCGGAAGCCCACTGCGAGTACCTGTCGGCATGGGAAGAGGACAAGTACACGGTGGCGCAGGCCAACGTGGAGTTGGACGAGAACCATCGCATCGTGGGCGATCTGGTGAACGCGCGGCAGGCGGGCAACTTCGTGCTCAAGCGCCGCGAAGAGATCGAGTACATGGACGTCAGCCCCAAGCAACTGGTCTCGGTGGCGGCGAGCCTGATTCCGTTCCTCGAGAACGACGACGCGAACCGCGCGCTGATGGGATCGAACATGCAGCGCCAGGCGGTGCCGCTGCTCAGGGCGGAAGCTCCTTTCGTCGGCACCGGCATGGAGCGGGTGACGGCGCGTGACTCGGGCGCGGTGGTCATCTGTAAGCGCACGGGCGTGGTGGACTCGGTGGACTCCGAGCGCATCATCGTGCGTGTCGAAGGCAACGTGCACGAGGGACAGCTCTCGCGCGAAGTGGGCGCCGATATTTACACGCTGACCAAGTTCAAGCGCTCGAACCAGAACACGTGCATCAGCCAGAAGCCCATCGTGAAGAAGGGGCTGAGCGTCCGCAAGGGCGACGTGCTGGCCGACGGTCCGTGCACGGATTCGGGCGAGCTGGCGCTGGGCCGCAACGTCCTGGTGGCGTTCATGCCGTGGCGCGGGTACAACTTCGAAGACGCCGTGGTGGTGAGCGAGAAGCTGGTCAAGGAAGACTACTACACTTCGATCCACATCGAAGAGTTCGAGATCGAAGCGCGCGACACCAAGCTCGGTCCGGAAGAAATCACGCGGGACATCCCGAACATTGCCGAGGGGTTCCTGCGCAACCTGGACGAGAGCGGCATCATACGCATCGGCGCCACAGTGAAGCCCGGCGACATTCTGGTGGGCAAGGTGACGCCTAAAGGCGAGACGCAGCTTACTCCCGAAGAGAAGCTGCTGCGCGCGATTTTCGGCGAGAAGGCCGGAGACGTCAAGGACGCATCGCTCTACTGCCCGCCCGGCATCGAGGGCACCATCGTGGATTGCAAGGTCTTTTCGCGCAAGGGCGCGGAGCTGGACGAGCGGTCCAAGATGATCATGACGGAGCAGGAAGAGAAGCTGCGGCGCAACCTGGAAGACGAGAAGCGCATTCTCAACGACGAGCGCTCCAAGCGTTTGGCGATCTTGCTCGATGGCAAGCAGCTGCAAGCCGATCTGCACGACGAAAAAACCAACAAGCGCCTGCTGGCCAAGGGCGCGGACCTGACGCGCGACACCATCGAAAAGATGCGCGCGCGCGATTTGAAGCGCATGAAGCTGAAGGACAAGGATCCGCGGCTCAACGAGCAGATCGACGAAATCGAGGAGATGACCTCGCGCCAGATCGCGGTGCTCGAGAAAATCACCGAGGAGAAGATCGCCAAGCTGAAGAAGGGCGATGAACTGCCTCCGGGCGTGATCAAGCTGGTGAAGTGCTACATCGCCATGAAGCGCAAGCTTTCGGTGGGCGATAAGATGGCCGGGCGGCACGGCAACAAGGGTGTGATCGCGCGGATCGTTCCGGAAGAAGACATGCCTTACCTTCCGGACGGCACGCCGGTTGAGATCGTGCTCAATCCCCTGGGCGTTCCTTCCCGTATGAACGTGGGACAGATTCTCGAAACGCACCTGGGTTGGGCGGCGAACAAGCTGGGCCGCTTCTTCTCGACGCCGGTTTTCGACGGCGCGACCGAGCGGGACATCAAGAATGCGCTCGAGGAAGCCGAGCTGCCGAAGTCGGGCAAGGTGAAATTGTGCGACGGGTTGAGCGGACTGCCGTTCGAGCAGCCGGTGACGGTGGGCTACATTTACATGCTCAAGCTCTCGCACCTGGTGGACGATAAAATTCACGCGCGGTCGATCGGACCGTACTCGCTCATTACCCAGCAGCCGCTGGGCGGCAAGGCGCAGTTCGGCGGACAGCGTTTCGGCGAGATGGAAGTCTGGGCGCTCGAGGCTTACGGCGCGGCTTACATTCTGCAGGAATTGCTTACCGCCAAATCCGATGACGTATACGGACGCGCCAAGATTTACGAAGCCATTGTGAAGGGTGAGGCCGCCGCCGAGCCGGGTGTGCCTGAATCCTTCAACGTTTTGATCCGGGAGCTCCAGTCGCTGTGTTTGGACGTGGAGCTGATGAAGAAGCCGACCGAGCTGCTGGACACGGCGCTCGCGGCGGATTAGGGAAGCTTGTGGCTGGTGGCTCACGGGTGAGCCACTGGCCACGCACCGGTTTTAATAAGGAGAACAGCCTTGTATCGATCCTCTCCGTACGACAGAGCTAATTTGATCGCGGACTTCGATTCGATTCGAATCAGTCTCGCTTCGCCGGAAAAGATCCGGTCCTGGTCCCACGGGGAAGTTACAAAGCCGGAGACGATTAACTACCGCACCTTCAAGCCGGAGCGCGACGGCCTTTTCTGCGCGCGAATCTTCGGTCCCATCGCGGATTGGGAATGCGTGTGCGGCAAGTACAAGCGCATGAAGCACCGCGGCGTCATCTGCGATAAGTGCGGCGTCGAGGTGACGCTTTCGCGCGTCCGGCGCGAGCGGCTGGGGCACATCGAGCTGGCCAGCCCCTGCTCGCACGTGTGGTTCTTCAAGGGCCTTCCGAGCCGCATCGGCTACCTGCTGGACATCACGCTGCGCGAGCTCGAGCGCGTCCTCTACTTCGAAGCCTACGTGGTCGTCGACCCCGGCGAGGTTCCGAATCTCGGCAAGGCCGAGGTGATCAGCGACGAGCGCAAGCGCGCGCTGGACCAGGAGTACGCGGGCAAATTCGTCGCCATGATGGGCGCCGAAGGCATCAAGGAACTGCTGAAGCAGATCGATATCGAAGGCCTGAGCCTGGAAATCCGCGAGCGGATGAAGACCGAGCTCTCGCAGCAGAAGAAGCTCAAGTACGCCAAGCGGCTGAGGGTGGCCGAGTCGTTCCGCAAGTCGGGCAACAAGCCGGAGTGGATGATCCTGGACGTGATTCCGGTGATCCCGCCGGAGCTGAGGCCGCTGGTGCCACTCGATGGCGGCCGCTTCGCGACCTCCGATCTCAACGACCTGTACCGCCGCGTGATCAACCGCAATAACCGGTTGAAGAAGCTTATCGAGCTGCATGCGCCGGACGTGATCGTGCGCAACGAGAAGCGCATGCTGCAGGAAGCGGTGGACGCGCTGTTCGACAACGGCCGCCGCGGCCGCGTGCTGCGCGGCGCCAACAACCGCCCGCTGAAATCGCTCTCCGACAACCTGAAGGGCAAGCAGGGCCGTTTCCGGCAGAACCTGCTCGGCAAGCGCGTGGATTACTCGGGACGCTCGGTGATCGTGGTGGGGCCCGACCTCCGGCTGAACCAGTGCGGTCTGCCGAAGAAGATGGCGCTCGAGCTGTTCAAGCCGTTCATCTATCACCGCCTGGAACAGCGCGGGCACTGCACCACCATCAAGCAGGCCAAGGAACTGGTGGAGCAGCAGGACCCGGTGGTGTGGGACATCCTCGAGGAAGTCATCCGCGATCACCCGATCATGCTCAACCGCGCGCCCACGCTTCACAGGCTGGGCATCCAAGCCTTCGAGCCGGTGCTGGTGGAAGGCAAGGCCATCAAGATTCACCCGCTGGTTTGCACGGCGTTCAACGCCGATTTCGACGGCGACCAGATGGCGGTTCACATCCCGCTGTCGCCGGAGGCGCAGATCGAAGCGTCGACGCTGATGCTGGCGTCGAACAACATTCTGTCGCCGGCGCACGGGACGCCGATCGCGGTTCCGACGCAGGACATGGTGCTGGGGCTTTACTACCTCACCAAGTCGCGGCCCAAGACCAAGGGCGAGGGCAAGAAGTTCGCGTCCAAGGAAGACGTGCTGATTGCGCTCGAGATGGGCGAAGTGGAGACGCTGACCCCCATCACGCTGCGCTACTCGGGACGCGTGATCGACCTGACCAAAGCTTTCGACAACCAGAACATCCTGCACACCGAGCCGGCCGTCTACGAGAAAGTCGAGATGGCGACCACGGTGGGGCGCGTCATTTTCAACGACGCCATGCCCGAGGATATGCCCTTCATCAACGGCCTTCTGAAGAAGAAGGGGCTGGCGCAGATGGTGCAGTATTCCTACCTGCGGTTCGGCTTGCAGACCACTGTGGCGATGCTCGACCGGGTGAAGGACCTGGGTTTCAACTACGCCACGCGGGCCGGCATTTCGATCGGCATCGACGACATGGTGGTGCCGCAATCGAAGCCGGTGCTGGTGAAGGACGCCGAGCGCGACGTGATCGCGGTTCAGAACCAGTACATCGAGGGCGCCATCACCAACGGCGAGCGCCTCAACAAGATCATCGAAATCTGGTCGCGCGTCACCGAGCGCGTTTCGGAAGAAATGTTCAAGGTGATGGAAGAGGACGACCGGACGGGCCGCTACCTCAACCCGATTTACATCATGGCGGACTCCGGCGCCCGCGGATCAAAGCAACAGATCCGCCAGCTATCCGGCATGCGCGGCTTGATGGCCAAGCCTTCCGGCGACATCATCGAGACGCCTATCACGGCCAACTTCCGCGAAGGCCTCAACGTGCTGCAGTACTTCATCTCGACGCACGGCGCCCGCAAGGGATTGGCCGATACCGCGTTGAAGACGGCGGATTCGGGCTACCTGACGCGCCGCCTGGTGGACGTGGCGCAGGACGTGATCGTCACCGAGAGCGACTGCGGGACCACCAAGGGAATCTACGTCGAGCCGATCGTGGAATCGGGCGAAATCATCGAGGCGTTGCGCGACCGCATCGTGGGCCGCGTCGCTCTCGAGGACCAGGTCGATTACGAAGGCAATTTGATTGTCGGCGTCAACTCGGAAATCACCGAGGAACTGGCGGCGGCGATTCAGACGGCCGGTATCGAGCGCGTCAAGATCCGCTCGGTGCTGACGTGCGAGTCGAAGCGCGGCGTCTGCAAACTCTGCTACGGGCGCAATCTGGCCACGGGCAGGCTGGTGGAGCGTGGCGAGGCGGTGGGCGTGATCGCGGCGCAGTCGATCGGCGAGCCGGGCACACAGCTCACCATGCGTACGTTCCACATCGGCGGCGCGGCGACCAGGGTCAGCGAGCAGAACACGCAGGACACCAAGTCGGACGGCTACGCCAAGTACATCGCCGTCGCGACGGTTCGCAACAAGACCGGGGAGCTGGTGGTGATGAACCGCAACGGCATCCTGGCGGTGGTCGACGAGAAGGGCCGCGAGAAAGAACGCTACCAGGTGGTTTACGGCGCCAAGCTGCGCGTCGAAAATGGCGCCAAGGTAAAGGCCAACGAGATCCTGGTGGAATGGGATCCGTACACCTTCTCGATTCTGACCGAAGTCAGCGGCATGGTCCACTTCAAGGACCTGATCGAAGGCGTCTCGCTCCAGGAGCAGATGGACGAGATCACGGGCATGTCTCACTGGGTGGTGATGGATTCCCCGGATGAGAAGCGCATGCCGACCCTGGTGGTGCGTCCGGCCGGCGGCGGCCGCGGCGAGGAAAAGCGCTACCTCATGCCGACCCACGCTCACCTGACGGTGAAGGAAGGCGAGGAAGTCCACGCCGGCGACGTGCTGGCGAAGATTCCGCGCGCCACCACCAAGACCAAGGACATCACGGGCGGACTGCCGCGCGTGGTGGAACTGTTCGAAGCGCGCAAGCCGCGCGAGACCGCCATCATCGCGGAGATCAACGGCGCGGTGAAGTTCGGCGAAGTGGTGAAGGCCCAGCGCAAGGTGATCATTCGCGGCGACGACGGGCAGGAGCGCGAGTACCTGATTCCTCGCGGTATCCACATCAACGTGCAGGAGGGCGACCGCGTGAAGGCCGGCGATCCTCTCATGGACGGCCCGCGCAACCCGCACGACATCCTGGACGTGCTCGGCGAGACCGAACTGCAGAAGTACCTGGTGAACGAAGTCCAGGAAGTTTACCGTCTGCAGGGCGTCAACATCAACGACAAACACCTCGAGACCATCGTCCGGCAGATGATGCGATGGGTCCGGATCGAGGACATCGGCGACACGGAATTCCTGCCGGAGGAAGTGGTCGACAAGTTCAAGTTCCGGGAAGAGAACGAGAAGGTGATCCTCGCGGGAGGCCGGCCGGCGCAGGGCAAAGCGCTGCTGCTCGGCATCACGAAGGCTTCGCTTTCGACCGATTCGTTCATCTCCGCCGCCTCCTTCCAGGAGACGACGCGCGTGCTCACCGAAGCCGCCATCAACGGCAAGGTGGACTACCTGCGCGGCCTGAAGGAGAACGTGATCATGGGCCGCCTGATTCCCGCCGGCACCGGCATGGAGTATTACCGCCGGGTGAAGATTGCGGGTGAGGAGATCGAGGAAGAGGCGCTGGCAGAGGCCGAGCCGCCGGTTCCCGAGGGCCTGGAAGGCTATGCCGACGAGACCCGGCTGCACTATGCGGGCGGACTCACGGAGGCCGAACCGGGAGTGGAGTTGGAGCCGTTCGACGCTGAGTAGCCTTCGGCTACTCAGCTATCAGCCCTCAGCTGTCAGCTATCAGCTACTGAAGAACGCCGGGCGGAAACGTCCGGCGTTTTTTTGTGCTCAGGTGTCGGCTATGATGACTCGATGGCAGACGGCGCGGCGCATGGCGAGAAGACCTGGCTCTGGCCCGGGGTTTGGGCAGCCAGCCTGACGATGGTTGTGGCCTGGTCGGCGTGGAAGCCGCACGATTATCCCGACTGGGCCCTCGAATCGTTCCCGGTCTTCCTCGGCGTCGCGGTGCTGGCGGCGACGCGGCGGCGCTTCCCGCTGACGACGATGGCGTACGTTCTGATCTGGCTGCACGCCTGCGTACTGGTCATCGGCGGCCACTATACCTATGCGGCGGTGCCGCTGTTCAATTGGGTCCGCGACACGTTCGGCTGGTTCACGCGCAACAACTACGACCGCCTGGGCCACTTCATGCAGGGCTTCGTGCCCGCCATCATCGTGCGGGAAGTGCTCTTGCGGGCGTCGCCGCTCAAGCGCGGGAAGTGGCTCGTGGTCCTCACCGTCGCGGTGTGCATGACCATCAGCGTGTTCTACGAGTTTATTGAATGGTGGACGGCGCTGATCATGGGGACCGGCGCGGACGAGTTTCTGGGGACTCAGGGCGACCCGTGGGACACGCAATGGGACATGTTCACGTGCCTGATCGGTTGTGTGACCGCCCATTTGACGATCCGGCGCTGGCACGACCGCCAGGTGGAGCGGTTGACTTCCGCGCGGGCGGAGCGGGCAGCCGGCTGACCGCCACAGTCCGAATCCGGCTGTGCGGGGACTATGATTAAGGCAGAGGAGGGACGCTAATGTCGCCGGCAATTACGGAATTAAAGCCCAGAAGTGATTTTCCGAAGGTCGCTCCCGATGCTATTAAGGCCCTGTGAAGCCTGGGAGCCTATGTGCGCCATCACACCGGACTGGAGACCCGGATGCTCGAACTGGTGCGGCTGCGTGCGTCGCAGATCAACGGCTGCGCTTGCTGCATCGATATGCATACCAAGGACGCTCGGGCGGAGGGCGAGACCGAGCAGCGGCTCTATGCGACCAGCGCCTGGGAAGAGACGCCTTTCTTCACCGACCGGGAACGCGCCGCCTTGGCGTGGACCGAAAGCGTCACCAGTATCGCCTGGAAGCACGCTCCGGACGAGGCCTTACCAGGCCGCACGCCAGCAATTTACAGAGAAGGAACTGGTGGACTTGACGATGGCCATCATCGAGATCAACGCCTGGAACCGCCTGGCCATCCCCTCCGCGCGGTGCCCGGGACGTATCAGCCGCCTGTGAAGAAGTGACGGGGCGGGCAGCGGACCCGCGCGGACCAGGGGTCTGCCCCATCCGCGCTAACCTAACGGCTGCCGGAGGCGGGTCTGGAGACCCGCTGCAGGACTGGAGTCCTGCCCCACTTAAAAACTAAGAGGCATTGGGCAAGAGTGCCTGCGCCACGCCTGCACGGTAGGGTGGCGGCGACCGGCCGATTTGCGGTACAACAGCAGGTTATGAAAGTCGTCGCCATCAGTGGAAGCGCACGCAGAGACGGGAACACGGCCATTCTCCTCCGGCACGTGCTGGGGGAGTTGGAGAAAGAGGGCATCGAGACCGAACTGGTCCAGCTCAGCGGGAAAATGATCCACGGCTGCGTGGCCTGCCGCGAGTGCTCGAAGAAGAAAGACCGCCGCTGCGCGCAAAAAGACGATTTTGGCAACGAATGCATCGCTAAAATGGACGCAGCCGATGGAATTATCCTCGGCTCTCCTACTTATGTCGCCGACATTTCTCCGGAAATCAAGGGGCTAATCGACCGGGCCTGCCTGGTGGCGCGGGCCAACGGGGGCATGTTCCAGCGTAAGGCGGGCGCGGCGGTGGTAGCGGTGCGGAGGGCGGGGGCGATCCACGCCTTCGACGCGCTGAACCACTTCTTCCTGATCAGCGAGATGATCGTGCCCGGCTCTTCCTACTGGAACATCGCGATCGGCCGCGAGATCGGCGACGTTGAGAACGACGCCGAGGGGATCGAGACGATGCACACCCTCGGCCGCAATATGGCTTGGCTCATGAAGAAGCTGGGCTAGCCTACTTGCCGGTCGCGGTGCCTAGGGCCGCCAGAACCTCTTCGCTGTGGCCGGCGGGGTTGACCGCGGTCCAGACCTTGACCAGCTTGCCATCGGGATCGATCAGGAAGGTGTTGCGCGCCGCCATTCCGTTGGGGCGAAGCGAACCGTACTGGTCCGACACCTTTTTTTCGGTATCCGCCAGCAGCTTGAAAGTCAGCCCCTGCTTGGCGCAGAAATCCTGGTGGCTGTCCGAAGAGTCCACGCTGACGCCGACGATCATGGCGTTGAGCTGCTCGTATTTTGCCAGGTCGCGCTGGAAGTTGTGCGCTTCGATGGTGCAGCCGGGCGTATTGTCCTTGGGATAAAAGTACAGGACCACCCACTTGCCCTTGAGATCGGTCAGCGCGATCTTGCTTCCGTCCTGGGACGGCAGCGTGAAGCCGGGCGCGGGCTGGCCGGCCGATGGGACGGCGTCGGCGGCAAACAGCGATGCGGCCGCCACGGGCAGGGCCAACAACGCGAGAACGGCTTGGAATCCGATGTGGTGCATTTGCGAAAACCCCTCCTGGAGACGAGTATAGCCGAGGGCAGGGGCGGGGCGGGTTTCGCGCGGCGGCCGGGTCCGCTTGCTTACGCGCGCGGTTCTGTGCTGGGGGGCGGGCGGGTGCTGGGGAGGGCGGGTGTTTGGGGCGGGGGCCCGTTTGGCTGCTGTATGATGCGTTAGTGCGGTTTGGTGGGGAGATGCTCATTCTGGTTACGGGCGGCACGGGGTTCGTCGGAAGCCACGTTGTGGAGCGGCTGGTGGCGGCGGGTGCGCGCGTGCGGTGCCTGGTGCGGGCGTCCAGCTCGTCGCGGTACCTTCCCCGCGAGGGTATCGAGGTGGTGCAGGGGGACCTGGCGGCGGGGACGGGCCTGGATGAGGCGCTCCAAGGCGCGGACGTCGTGGTACACGTCGGAGGCGTTACCAAGGCGCTCTCGGAGGCCGCGTTCGAGCAGGGCAATCCGCGGGCGACGGAGAACCTGCTGCGGGCGTGCGAGCGGCAGGGCGATTCGGTGCGACGCTTCATCCATGTGAGCAGCCTGGCCGCCATCGGGCCGGGTCCCGATCTACGCCCGCTGGACGAAGACGCCGCGCCGCACCCGCTCACCTGGTATGGCCGCTCCAAACTGGCCGCGGAAGGCGCCGTGCGGGCATCCTCTCTGTCCGGGCGCGCGGTCATTCTGCGGCCGCCGGTGGTCTACGGGCAGCGGGACACGGACGTCTTCGAGGTGCTGCGGTCGGTCGCCAAGGGCATTACCGTGCGGATCGGCAGGGAGGAATCCTACTTCAGCTACATACACGTGAAAGACCTGGCCGAGGCCATCTGGCTGGCCGTATCGAGCGAGGGGGCGGCGGGACGGACCTACTTCGTGGCGAACCCCGAGCCGGTCTCGTGGACCACCTTCGCCCAGACCGCGGCCAGCATCATGGGCCGGCGGGTCCGCACGGTCAGGGTGCCGGCGTCGCTCGCCTATCTGGCCGGCTGGTGCGCGGAGGGAGTCTCGCGCCTCAGCGGCAAACCCAGCATCGTTTCGCGCCAGAAGATCATCGAAGCGCGCTGCCGGTACTGGACCTGTGACGGCACGCGGGCTCGCCAGGAGTTGGGCTTTCAACCGGCGCGCGGTCTGAGGGAGGGCCTCGAAGAGACGCTGGCGTGGTATAAAGATTCAAAATGGCTGAAGTGGTGAGCCCCACGCATGGGCCGGCCCGGATCCCCGGTTTCTGGCCCGTCGACCGCCTGTTCCTAGGCTACCTGGCTGGCATAGCCGTACTCATCGCGGTCAACTACGGCAAGGTGCCCGGTGCGGGGTTGCTGCTCGCCGCACACGCCGCTGGAACCGCGCTGATCGTGGTGGCGGCGCGGGCGAGCGCTCCGTCCCAACCGGTCAACCTCTTCCACTATTGGTATCCTCTAGCATACATTCCGGTCTTTTACTGGGAAATGGGTATGCTGGTCCCGGCGATCCGGACGGTCGACTACGACGCACAGATCGCATCGCTCGACTACAGGATCTGGGGAGCGCATCCTACGGTGTGGCTGGAGCGCGTGCAGACTCCGGTGCTCACCGAGTTCCTGCAGATCGCCTACACGCTCTTTATTCCGTCGGTGGTTCTGGTGGCGATCGCCCTCTGGTGGAAGAAGCGGTACCCGGAGTTCCGCTACTACGGTGTTCTGGTGGCGCTGGGCTTTCTGGCGTCCTACTTAGGCTACTTGCTGGTTCCGGTGCGGGGCCCCCGATTCTTTCTGGCGCACCTGCAGCACGTGGACCTTCACGGCCTGTGGCTTTTCGAATCGATGCAGGCCACACTCAATCGGCTCGAGTCCGCCCGCTTCGATTGTTTTCCGAGTGGACACACCGAAATGACCATGGTCGCATGGTGGGGTAGCCGCTTCGTTTCACAACGGCTCTTCGCCGCATTTTCGCTGTACACGATTTTGATCGTCACAGCGACCGTCTACCTGCGCTATCATTACACGGTTGATGTGTTTGCAGGCGTCGTGCTGGCTGTGGCGGTACTGACGGTGTCGCCGGTGTTGTGTTCAGGCGTACCGGTTCGGCTGCGGGCAGCTTCAAAAGACCAGGCGGAAGTGCGCAATTGAGCGGATTCGAAATCGTTCCGGTTCGAGACAAGCGCGGTTTGCACCAGTTCATCGAGTTTCCGTACTCTCTCTATTGCGGCGACCCTTACTGGGTCCCGCAGCTGCGCATCGCACAGAAGGAGCTGTTCGACCAGCACAAACACCCGTTCTACGCGCATGCGGAGATGCAGTGTTTCCTGGCGCTTCGCGATAGCCGTCCGATTGGCCGCGTGGCAGCGATTCTGGATCGCAACTACAGCGAGTTTCACCAGGAGCAGGCGGGATTCTTCGGGTTCTTCGAGTGCGTGGACGAACAGGAGGTGGCGACGGCCCTCCTGGGCGCCGCACGCAAGTGGCTGGTGGAGCGCGGCGCCGAGGTCATTCGGGGGCCGGTGAACCCCTCGACGAACTATGAGTGCGCCGTTCTGGTGGAGGGCTTCGATTCGTCGCCCAAGGTCATGATGTCGTACAACCCGGCCTACTACGATGCCCTGATCCAGGGCGCGGGGCTCCGCAAGGCCAAGGATCTGTATGCCTACCTGGCCCCTACGGAGGGCGCCCCCATGGAGCGCTTTCTGCGCGTGGCCGACCGCTCATCCAAAGCGAACGAGGTCCTGATTCGTCCCATCCACATGGATCGGTTCGAGGAAGAGGTGGAGCGGGTGTGGAAGGTGTACAACTCCGCCTGGAGCCGGAACTGGGGATTCGTGCCGGTGACGCGAGATGAATTCCTTTTCATGGCACACGACATGAAGGCTATACTGGAGCCTGGGTTCGTGCTGCTGGGTGAGGTCCGGGGCAAGGTTGTGGGTTTCGCTCTGGGCCTGCCGGACGTCAATCAGGCGCTGAAGCACGCCGACGGAAGATTGTTTCCGCTGGGACTACTAAAAATCTTGTATCATAAACGCTCTATACGAAGTTTGCGGGTTCTTGTACTGGGCGTGGTGGAGGAGTACCGGACGGCAGGAGTGGCCGCGGGATTTTACGCGGAACTTTTCCGGCATGCAGTGCGGCTGGGCTACCGCGACTGCGAGGCGTCTTGGATTTTGGAGGACAACACGCTCATGAATCGTTCGGCTGAGGCGCTCGGCGGCAAGCGGTACAAAACCTATCGCATTTACGAATGGAACTGAACATGCGGAGCTCATCCCCCTCAACTTCGGTCGCGCGTGGCCGGAATGGCTCAATGGCCAGCAACGACCTGTTCGAGAAGTGTCGTAACTTCACGCGTCCAAAGGACCTTCAGGACGCGGGATTGTACATTTGGTTCGAGGTTTTCGAAGGGCACGAAGGCTGCGGGCCGGGCGAGATCCGCCTGCGAGGCCGCAAAGTCCTGATGTTTGGTTCGAACGATTACCTGGGGCTGACCAACCATCCCAAGGTGAAGGCGGCGGCGCAGGAAGCGGTGCGCCGTTACGGGAGCGGCTGCAGTGGCTCGCGGCTGCTGAACGGGACGCTCGATATCCACGTGCAGGTGGAAGAGAAGCTGGCCGCGCTGGTTCACAAGGAATCGGCGATGATCTACGGCACCGGCTTCCAGGGCAACTACGCCGCGCTGTCGGCAATCACCGACCGCGGCGACGTTCTGCTGTGCGATCACACCATGCACGCCAGCCTGCTCGAGGGCGCGCTGCGCTCGCCGGCACGCACGGTGCGCTTCCGCCACAACGACATGGGCCATCTGGAGCACTGCCTGGAGAGTTGCTCGCCCGAGGAGAAAGTGCTGATCGTTTCCGAAGGCGTCTTCAGCATGGAAGGCGACCTGGCGGACCTGCCCGGCCTGGTGAACCTGGCCAAGAAGTACGACGCGCGCATCTACATCGACGAAGCGCACGGCGTAGGCGTGCTGGGTGCGACGGGCGCCGGGGCGGCGGAGCACTTCGGCGTGTTGGACGACATCGACATCGTTATGGGCACCTTCTCGAAGTCGCTGGCTTCGGTGGGGGGCTTCGTGGCGTCCGCCAAGCCGGTGATCGAGTATCTGAAGCACAACGCCCGGCCGTATGTTTTCTCGGCCGCGCTGGCGCCGGCGTCGGTGGGCGCCGTCAACGCCGCGCTCGACATCATGCACAAGGAACCGGAGCGGCGGGAGAGGCTGCTCACGGTCGCACGGCGGCTTCGGCAAGCGCTGCGCGACCGGAACTGGTCGGTTCTGGACGGCGAGACGCCGATCGTGCCAGTGGTAGTGCCGAACGAGCTCGACCTATGCCGCCTGTGCAAGGGGTTGCTCGAAGAGGGGATCTACGTCAATCCGGTGCTACGCCCGGCGGCGACGGAGAATCTGCTGCGCATTTCGTGCACCGCGGCGCATACGGACGCGCATGTGGACCGGTTGGTGGAGACCATCTCTCGGGTGTCAGCGCGGCTGGACATCGACCTCTGCGAACAGGCGTAGGGGCGAGCGCGTTCTTTAGTCGTCGGTACCCTTGTGTGACCGCGTGACTCCCAGGATTTCGACCTGGGCGCCCCCCGCCAGCCCACGCAGGCGCGCGTCGAATGTCAGAAACGTCGCATTCTGTCGCCGGGCAAGCGCGAGCAGGTACGCGTCCGTGATCTGGTTGTGCCCGATGATGTTTCCAAAATCCAAGCTGGTGGGCGGGGCCATGCGATCCAGATAGGCGTGCCGCGGATCCTTGATCATCGCCGCAAGGAGACGAGCCGCTTCGGCGGGCGTTTTGGCCGGCGAAACGACTGCGGGATTGGCTGAGAGGCGAATGAACCCCAGTTCCGTCAATGCGCAGGTCGCCCAGCGTTCTTGGCCGCGTTCCAGTCGCCGAGTGGCGATGCGATGGAATTGGTGATTGGGCCACGCGAGCGCGAGCAATACGTTGACGTCAAGCAGCAGCACTTCAGAAGATGTCTTCTTCATCGATGACGCGCTGGATTCGAGAGGCGGGGATGATGGGTGCATCGGGTGGCACGTCGAAGGTGGGAAAGCGCCCACGGCGGCGCGGGCCGGCCGGCGGTGCGGGGGCAAGCCCCCGACGTGCCAGTCTGGAAAGGACCTTGCCGAGCCTCTCGCCCGAGGAGCGGGCCAGGTGTGCAGCGGACTGGTAGACGTCGTCGTCCAGAGTGACCGTGGTTCTCACAACTCCATTTTGATACAGTGATACACTGATGTCAATGGTGGATCAGCGGCCATTAGGCCTCGTCCAAAGCTCCACCAGGTGCGCGACACGCTGGATGCGGGCGCCTGCGCGAAGCCGCTTCCATCTTCTTTCGCAGGACGGCGGCGCCATCTGGCGATCAGCTTGAAGCTGACGGACGCGAGCTCCAAACGACCCGATGGCGAGCTTGGCCATGTCGAGAGCCCGCCACGCGCCTTCACCGTCATGCCGATGACCAAGTCGCTGGCGGCAGTTCGCCGCCTCGACGCCGCCCACGGTGGCGCGAGCGGCGAACGGGGGACGGAGGGGGCAAGTTCGAACCCCAGCCTTCGGTGTATTAAAACTGGTAACCCCAGCCGCTTGAGCCTCATCTTTCTCTGCAGGCACGGAGGGGGGCTTCCCATGCAAGAGCGTGAAATACCGGCAAGCCGCTGGAGGGATTTCTTCGACTTCTTCAGCACGCAGCATAAGGACTGGATCACCACGATCGAAATCGGCGAGCGGGTGGAAGCGCGCGAACTGCCGCTGGTAGGCGTAAGCGCCGATAGCAAAGGCAGCGAGCCCAATGCGATCGAGATCGAGGTGGGCAGAGATCCGTCGGACCACCTGACGCACATCATCGACGAGGCGGAGCGGGTAACGTTCCGCCAGAGCGACGACGAGGCCCAACTGGAGCTCGAGATCGAGTCGGCCGACGGGGAGAAGACGGCCGTCCGGCTGCGGCGCGCCACGCGGGCCGAGATACAGGGCAGGGCAGCGCGAGAACGGAGCGGCGGGGCCACGGGCTGAGCGCGGGCGCGCTCTGTTCCCGCGCGGGCAGGCGGACGGTATACTGAGGGACGCCCGTATGGGAACCTCTGCCTCGCGTGCCGTCCTGGTGGCCTGTGGCGCAACGCTGTGCGCCGTGGCGTGGCTCGGCATCAACGTTGCTTTCAATTACGGCGGCAACATCAGCGGCCTGTTCTGGACCGGAGCCCGGGTTCCACTTCCGGACGACGCCCTTCCCGGCCACACCCAGCGGGTCGCCGATCCGGTGGGGTTCGACGGCCAATACTACCACTTGGTGGCGCACGATCCGCTGATGCTGCGCGGCTTCATGCCCTATGTGGACAACCCAAGCCTGCGCTGGCGTCGCATCGGATTGCCGGGCCTGGCAGCGTTGCTCGCCGCTGGAAGCGACCGCTACGTGGACTTCACTTACGTCGGCATTCAGGTGGTGTTCGTCTTCCTGGGCGCCTTCTGGCTGTGCCTGTACGCTGAGACTCACGGCGCAACCGGCCTTTGGGGGCTCGCTTTTCTTGCGGTTCCGGCGGTGGCTGTGTCGCTCGACCGGATGACGGTCGATCTTCCGCTGGCGGCTCTTACGACCGGCCTGGTTCTCTACGGCGAAGGCGGCGCCCGGCCGCGCCGTGTGTTCTACGTCCTTCTGTGCGCCGCCCCGCTGTTCCGCGAGACCGGCATGGTGCTGCTGCTCGCGTGGTGCCTGTACTGCGCCCTCCGGCGCGACGGGCGCGCGGTTGGACTGGGCGCCGCCTGCGCCGTTCCTGCCGTCGGATGGTGGGCCTACGTATACAGCCGCGCGCCGGTCGACGAAGCC
>CAZBQQ010000085.1:0-5389 GCA_964493965.1 uncultured Solibacteraceae bacterium | reverse complement strand
TCCTGCCGTCGGATGGTGGGCCTACGTATACAGCCGCGCGCCGGTCGACGAAGCCCGCTGGCTGTCGTACCCTTTGAGCGGGATCGTCAACCGGACGCTACGGGCATCACGGACCCCACCTCGACCCTGTGGCTCCGCGCCGCGGCCGCCTTCGAAGAACTGGTCCTGGCGGGCGCGTGGCTGGCTTTGCTGCTGGCCGTCTACCTGGCGTGGAAGCGCCGCACGGGGCTGATCGAAGTGACGGCGGTCCTGTTCGCGCTTTTCGCCTCGATGCTCAACAAGACGGATATCTGGGCGTCGGCCTACGGCACAGGACGCATTCTGTCGCCGCTACTGGTCCTGCTGGCTCTCCTGGCGCTGAAAGAGCGCCGCCTCGCGTTCGCGTTTCCGCTCCTTCTGTTCCTGCCGCGGATCGCGCTGCAATACGAGGCGCAGCTCAGGGGCGCGCTTCGGGGAAGGCTGTAGGCGCTGTGGGGCGGACCCCCTGGTCCGCGCCCGACGCCCCGTCGGCCTGTTCGGCCGCCTCGGGAAGGCGGGTCCAGGGGGACCCGCGCGGACCTGGGGGTCCGTCCCACAACACATCAGGCGCCCGCGGTGCCCTCCAGTTCGCCGGCCTCTACTTCGTCCACAAAGCACCACACCCAGCGCTCGCCGGGCTCGATGGAGCGGATCAGTGGGTGGGCGGTCTTGTGGAAGTGCTTGGTCGCGTGCTTGTTCTTCGACGAATCGCAGCAGCCCACGTGGCCGCAGGTAAGACACAGCCGCAGGTGCACCCAGCGGTCGCCCATCTTCACACATTCCTCGCAGACGTGGACGGTAGTTTCGGTAACTCGGATCTGCTCAAGATGCGTGCATTGCGTCATCGTGCAAGTGGCTCCTTTCGAGAGATTCGCGGTCCCAGTGCGCCAACTCGGCGGCGGTTTCGTAGGTGCTTTCGAGGAACGAGAGCAGTTCGGCTTCGGGCGACCCGGCCGCGCGCACATCGTTGTACATCAGCAGAAACTCGGAAAGCTCAGAATTGTAGAACGCCCGCTCGGGGCGGATCGGCGCCTTGGCCAGACCGGGCGGCGCGGGTGCGGCATAGGCGTAGAAAGCCGCGTCCGCAACGCCGTTCCCGCCCGGCCACCAGCCGGCGCTGATCACTTCGTGCGAGTAGGCCTCGCGGGTGACGGCGTCCGCGCCGGGGCGCTCGGGTGCGCGGCGGCCGGAGAAGCGGGTGGCGGCCAGGTCGAAGCTGCCCCAGAAGAACTGGACCGGGCTCGCCTTGCCGGTGAAGCCGCTGCGGAACCGGCGCAGCACCGTGGCGGACGACATCAGGACGCGCCAGAAGCGCCGGACGTATTCCGGATCGTAGGAAGCGTGGACGGTGTCCTGGTCGAAGGGGATGGGGTTCGGCACCTCCTGGGGCAGGTGGTAGATCTTCACGTCGATGCCCAGCGCGGAGAGTGTCGCCATGACCTCGCGGTAGAAGTCCGCCACCGAGCGGGCGTAGAGGCGGACGGTTTTGGAGGTGCCGTCGCTGGTCTCGACGACCAGAACGTGGTCGAGGAAGTCGAAGCGGATTTCGAAGGCGCCCGAGCCGTAAGGGATGGCCGTGGTGGTCAGCCCGCGGGGGCTGACGAAGAGCGTCGTGTGCCACCAATGGTTCTGGAATGGGCTGAGCTCCATGCGGATCTTGCCGACGATCTGGGTCCACATGTGGAGGGTGTCGCAGGTGTCGCTCCATTCGGACAATGGCAGGGCCGGCCACATTTCGGACTGGCCGGAGTGCAAGGTGGAAGATGGCATGTCGGCGCCCCCCTCTGGCTACAGGGTAGCAGGAGGAGTCAGGAGACAGGAGACAGGAGGGAAGGATACCCACCTCAAAAACGGGCGAAGCGGTCCGATGAGTACCTTGTGAGCCGGTTCTTCGATGACGCCAAAGGGATCTTCGAAGCCGCGGAATCCGCGTACCGGTCCGGCCAGCCAATCTCGGACACAATCGTGCTCATCGGGCCTGATGGCGCAATCGAGATGCTGGCCGGATCGGACTGGCCCCTGGACCGTTTGGCGGCCGAGCGGGGCGCCGAAAGGGCCTATCGCGTCGGAGAAGCCGGAGGGAGGGTGCGTGTGGAAGCGCGGTCGGGCTCGACGACGTGCCGCCTCGAATCGGAATCGCCGTCGCGCATGGCGCGGCAGCTGCTCGGCTTCAGCTGCTTCAGCGGCTTCAGCATTAACCCAGGCCTGCCTCGCGTAGAAACTTTGCCGCTTCTTCCGGCGGGGTCGGATTGATGTAAAAGCCCGTTCCCCACTCGAACCCCGCCACCTTGGTCAGCTTCGGTATCAGCTCGATGTGCCAGTGGAAGTACGGCAGCTCGGGCTCCTGCAGCGGCGCGGTGTGGATCATGAAGTTGTAGGCCGGGTGTTCGAGGACCTTGTCGATCTCGCGCAGCACCGCCGGCATCACCCAGCCCAGGTTGTGGAACGCAGCCGCATCCGTGTCCTCAAAATGCGAAAAGTGGCGCCGCGGCAGCACCCAGATCTCGAACGGGAATCGTGCTGCGTAGGGACAGATGGCGACAAACTGCTCGGTTTCGATCACCACACGGCTGCTGGTGTTGATTTCCTGACGGATGATGTCGCAGAAGATGCAGCGGTCGCGCAGCTCGAAGTACTTCTTCGCTCCCTCAAGCTCTTCCACCACGCGGCGCGGCACCACCGGCAAGGCGATCAACTGCGAGTGCGAATGCTCGAGCGAGGCGCCGGCGCCTTCTCCGTGGTTCTTGAATGCCAGGACATACCGCATGCGACGGTCCTTCTTCAGATCGAGGAAACGGTCGCGGAAGGCCCAGAAGACGTCTTCGACGGCCTTGTCGGTCATCTTAGCCATGGTCAACTGGTGGTCCGGCGTTTCGATGACGACTTCGTGCGCGCCGATGCCGTTCATGC
The DNA here is from genome assembly GCA_964493965.1 of uncultured Solibacteraceae bacterium. Taxonomy (GTDB): domain Bacteria; phylum Acidobacteriota; class Terriglobia; order Bryobacterales; family Bryobacteraceae; genus DASWZN01. The sequence goes on along the minus strand of CAZBQQ010000085.1, from coordinate 2,461 downwards.
GGTCGTAGAGGCCTTCGCCCTGGCGGTCGAAATCGCCTTCGACGCGCAGCGCCGGAAACTTGTTGGGCACCACGCGCATCGTCCAGCCCGCCTCGTTGGCGCCGCCGCTCTGCCGGTAGGCGAGCACCTCGGGCGGCGTCTTCGTTTCGCTCCCGGGGCAAAACGGGCAGAAACGGCCGCCCTTGATCACGACCTGCTCACGGGAAAAGTCCTGCGGTCTGTGGGCGCGATCGGTGGCGATGATGACCCACCGGCCGGTGACCGGGTCTCGACGGAACTCTGGCACTCGGCGGTCCTCCGCTTCCCCTGACGGGGCTGGAAAACGAGAATCCCCAATTATAGCGTTCGATTCGGGCGGAAGGCATCCTTGCGATGTGAAATTGCGGGAGGATCGCTGAAGACCACGCTGACCAGGTCGAAGCGCACGCGCTCCCAATCCACTCCGGCGCGGCGGGCGTAGTTGCGGGCGGCGCGGGTCACGGCGTCGCGCTTCTTGTCGTCCACGTTGCGCTCGGGGGCGCCGAACTCGTTCGTGGCGAGCGCCTTCACTTCGACGAAGACCAGGCTTTCGCCTTCCCAGGCCACCAGGTCGATCTCGCCATGGCCCACGGACGGCTGCCAGTTGCGGGCCACCACGGTCATTCCGCGGCGTTCCAGATAGCGATGCGCCAAGTCCTCTCCGCGCCGGCCGGTGGCCTGTTCAGGCGACCAGATGCGCTTTCGGCCACGATGGCGAACGGCATCGGAAAGCCGCAACAGCCAGGCGATCACTTCAAGACCTCGAACTCAAACTCCATGACTTTTCCGCGCACCACGTAGCAGAGGTAATATTCCCAAAACCGCCGGAAGCGGCGGGAGTGGTTCACCAGAAACTCGAAGCCCAAGGCCCGCCACAAAGCCAGTAGGCGCACGTGGACCGAAATCTCTCGGTACTTCAGGGTGGAGTAGTAGCCGAAGCCTCCGTGATCCTCTCCGAAGATGCGGAACGAAAAGCTGGTGAGGTGCCAGCGGTGGGTGGGGTCGCAGAACGAGCTGAAGTCGGTGTAGTGCGGGGTGACGATGTGCACGCGGCCGCCCGGCCTGACCAGGCGGTGGAACTCCTCCATGGTGCGAATGACGTCGGCGACGTGTTCGATGACGTGAGTGGCTTCGAGGCGGTCGAACGCGGAGTCGGCGAAGGGGTAGGGAAGGCGGTCGAGGTCGCATAGGACGTCGGCGGCGCTGGCCGGGTTGCGGTCGATGCCGATGGCACCCGGCGCTTTGCGAATACCACAGCCGACGTCGAGGACTCTCACGGAGCTATGGTACATGAACTACTGGTCGATGGTGGATGGCGGATGGCGGATGGCCGATGGCCGCTCGCACCGTCGCCGCTCGCACGGCTGTTCGTTACCGAGCCGCGACCGCGAGGGAGCGGACTCCGCCGTCGCACTGTTCATGACCCGGCGATGGCGGCCCACAACTGCTCCACGTCGCTCTGGTTCGTTCGGATGTTCCCAATCGCGATGCGAATGGCCAGGCGGCCGCTGAGCCTGGTATGGGAGACGAAGGAGCCGGAGGAGTTCACGCGCCGCATTAAGTCCATGGTGGCGGCATCGCCTTCACGCGCGCGGAAGCAAACCAGGCCCATGGTTGCCGGAGCGAGCAGTTCGAACCGGTGGTCGTAGGCGATCTGCTCACCCAGCCAGGCGGCCATTTTGAGCTTCTCGCGGAGGATGGCTGCCAGTCCATCGCGACCGAAGTAGCGCATGACAAACCACAGCTTCAGGGCGCGGAATCTGCGGCCCAGGGCCAGGCCATAGTCGGCGTAGTCCACAACGTTGACAGCATCCGTCGCCAGATAGTCGGCAGCGAGCGCGAAGGCTGTGCGGAGCGCCTCCGGGTGGCGGGTGTAGAGCAATGAGCAGTCCAGTGGGACGAGCATCATTTTGTGAGCGTTGACTACGAAAGAGTCCGCCATCTCGGCGCCGTCCAGAAGATGCCTGCACTCCGGCAGTAGACCGAAGGTTCCTCCGTAGGCGCCGTCGACGTGGAGCCACAGGCCGTTCGCGCGGCAGATCGCGGCGATCTCAGCGACCGGGTCGACCGCTGTGGTAGAGGTGGTGCCGAAGGTGGCGACCGCGAAGAAGGGCTTCATCTGGCGCGCGAGATCGGACCGGATCGCGCGCTCGAGGGCGTCGGGCCGCATCCTGAATCCGGAGTCGACTGGGACATGGCGGACGTTGGACTGTCCGATCCCGGCGGTGATGGCCGCCTTTTCCGCGGAGGAGTGAGTGTGCTCGGAGACGTAGGCCACCAGGCGGTTTGAAGAGCCGGCCTCACGGCTCCGGGGTTCCGCCCGCTGCCGCGCGGCCACGATCGCTTGAAGCACCGCGGTGGAAGCGGAATCGACGATCATGCCGAACCACTCGGCCGGAAGTTGCAGCCATTCGAGCACCCAGGCGAGCGTACCCTGTTCGAG
>CAZBQQ010000084.1:14799-22573 GCA_964493965.1 uncultured Solibacteraceae bacterium | reverse complement strand
TGCCTGGCCTGGGCTCAGGCGTCGGCGCCCGAACAGCTATTCAAAGACGCGGCGGAGGCCGAGAAGCGGGGCGACGATGCGCTCGCCGTGCGCAAGTACCAGGAACTGGTCAAGATGCGGCCGGATGTGCTCGCGGTGCGCGCCAATCTTGGCGCCGCGCTGGCTCACCTGGGGCGGTTCGAGGAAGCCATCGCGCAATACCGGGCCGCGCTGGCTCTGGCCCCGGGCCACGCCGGCCTGCGGCTGAACCTGGCACTCGCCTATTACAAAAAAGGCGACCTCGCACATGCCACGGCCGAGTTCCGCTCGCTGCACGACGGCGACCCGGGCAATTTCCAGGTGGCCGTACTGCTCGGCACTTGCCTCGAGCGCCAGGGCCACGACGGGGAAGCGATCGCGGTTCTCTCTCCTCTCGAGGCGACTCACGCCGGCGACCTCGACCTGGCCTGGTCCCTGGGATCCGCGCTGATCCACACGGGCCGTCTACGCGAGGGCCTGACCCGGGTGCAGAGGGTGGCCGAGCGCGGAGACAGCGCGGAGGCCTGGATGCTGGCGGGCGACACCTCGCTGCGCCTCAACTTCTTCGAGCAGGCGCAGCGCGACGTCGACGGGGCCATCCGGCTGAATCCCCAGCTTCCCGGAGCCTACACCTTGCGGGGACGGGTGCTGCAGTATCTGGGCGACGACGAAGGCGCCTCCGCCGCGCTGCGCAAGGCCCTCGAAGCCAACGCGAACGACTTCGAGGCGCAGTTGAACCTGGGAGCCGTGCTGACCTCGGCGAGAGACCTCGAGGGAGCGCGGCAGCACCTCGCCATCGCTCTTCGCCTGCGGCCCGACTCGCCGCTGGTCCGCTTCGAGATGGCGCGACTGGAGCGCGCCGAGGGGAAACTCGAAGCCGCGGTGAAGGACATGGAGGCGGTGGTACGCACGGATCCGGATTGGCTCCAGCCGCACATCGAACTGGCGGCCCTGTACTACCGCGTCAAGCGGCCGGACGACGGCGCACGGGAGCGCGCGCTGGTCGAACGCCTTACCGAGCAGCAGCGGCAGCGCGAACTGCCGGGGGTTACTCCGCCGCCTCCTTCACCTTAACCACGCGGTCGGCCGGCACGTCGCGGAGCGTCTGCACGATGCCGGATGGCCAGTGGATCTCGATCGAGTCCGCCTTTTCGCTGGCGCCGAGCCCGAAGTGCACCGGCCCGTAGCTGGAGGAGGCGAAGCCGACGCAGGTGGTCATATGGTTGTATTGCGTTCCGCTCTTGGTGACAACCTTCACGCGCGCGCCGATGCCGTCGCGATTACTTTTGGTCCCCTCGAGCGCGACATCCAGCCAGTGGCCGGCGGCCGGACTGCGGTTCATCCAGATCTCCGCGTCTGCGCCCAGCGCGGTGGCCACCACGTCCACGCGGCCGTCGCCGTCGAGGTCGCCGAACGCGAGGCCGCGGTGGCGCCCCGCGGGAGTCGCCGCCAGGCCCGCCTCTTCGGTCAGGGCCTGCCACTTTCCGCCCGGCCCGAGGTTTCGAAAGACGGTATTGTGCTGGTCGACGACGGTCGCGGGCGAGTTCCGCGAGAGCACGTCCCCGCGGGTCACGAACAGATCCTTCCATCCATCGTTATCGAAGTCGTAGAGGGCCGCGCCGAAGCCCGACATCGACCAGCTCAGTGTGCGCATTCCGCTCTCCGCCGTGACCTCGCGGAACCCGTGCCCGGCCAGGTTCTTGAAGAGCGGAAAGGTCTGCCTGCTCAGGGCCACGAACGCCAGGTCCGGGTAGCCGTCGTTATCGAAATCGCGAAAATCGAGACCCATTCCAGAAATAAAATTGCCGTCTTCCGCCAGGGCCACACCGGTATCGAAGGCGATCTCTTCGAATTTGCCGCCCAGGTTATGGAAAAAGAAGTTATATTCCGCGTCGTTGGTGACGAACAGGTCGGGCCGGCCGTCCAGGTCATAGTCTGCCATGCCCGCGCCCATGCCCTTGCCGATATGTCCCCGAATGCCCCACTCCTTCGAAACGTCCCGGAAGGTGCCGTCTCCGTTGTTCAGGAACAACTGGTTGGGCAGCCCCTTGTAGAACCGCGGGCTGCAATAGTCGGGCGCGCCTTTGTACTCGCACAGCGGCTCCGTGGCGTAGTCCCACTTCAGGTAATTCACGACGAATAGATCGAGCAGGCCGTCGTTGTTCACGTCCACCCAGACGGCGCCAATGGCCCACAGGGGACCGTATTCCGGGTCCGGCCGGTTGATCCCCGCCTGGGCGGTGACATCAATAAAGGTCCCGTCCTTGTTGTTGTGGTACAGCGTGACGCGATGCGGACCGCCGACGAACAGGTCGGGGTATCCGTCGTTGTCGTAGTCGGCCACGGCCACGCTGCCGTCGTAGCCGATCCCCTCCAGGCCGGCCGCCTTGGTGACGTCCGTGAAATGGCCGCCGCCATCGTTTCGGAACAGCCGGTCGGAATACTTCGGCGAATCCTTCTTGAGCGTGGCGAGGTTGGCTCCGTTGGTGAAGAAGATATCGGGACGGCCATCCCGGTTGTAATCGAAGATCGCCACTCCTCCGGCCATGGTGGCCGGAACGTGCCGCGCCGTGATCTCGCCGTGCTCGAGGCGGAAGGGAATGGTCTGGAGCGAGAAGCGGATCGGTGAAGCGGGAGCGTCCGTGCGGCTGAAGACTGCGGATGCGGCGAAGAGCGCGAGCACGGCCGGCGCCCACGGCGCCCACCGGCCGCGACTGAGTAGCGGGTGGCCCAACAAGAATTCCTCCGGACAAAAAAATCGGGGGCGGCTTTCACCGCCCCCCATATTGTACAGCCCGGTCCTAATGGACCGTTCTAGAAGACGTACTTCAAGCTGAACATCACCACGCGGCGTCCGCCGGTATTCAGAGCGTTGCCGGTAACCAGACTGTTCTGGTTGGTGTGGGCGATGTTGTTGTTGTTGTTGAAGCTCAAGGAGATGTCCGAGTTGTTAAGGCTCAGATCAGCATTGGGATGGTTCAGGAAGTTGTAGGTCTGCATCCTGAACTGGATCTGCTGGTGCTCCTTGAAGTTGAAGTTCTTGTACAGGGAGAGATCGGAGTTGATGTAGCCCGGTCCCTTGATGTACGGCCAGATGATGGTGCCCTGCTGGCCGATTGTGGTCGGCGGCGCGAAGCAGGCGGGGTTGAAGTACTTGCCGCCACCGTTACGCGGATCGCAAATGACCTGCGGAACGACGCCCGAGTTCGGCTCCATGTTGGTGCCGAGCCACTGCTGCTGCGAATAGCTGCTGGGCCAGTTCACGTTCATGGCGCCGCCCGTGTTGGGCTGAATCGGAGCGCCACTCTGGAACTGGGTGATACCGGAGAGTTCCCATCCGTTCACGACGCCACCGGCGAGCTTGTTGCCGTGGATCGGGCTCGGGAGGTTGATCACGTACGCCGCGTTGAAAATGTGGGTATGGTCGAAGCCGAGGACGCCGTAGTTCTTGTCCAGGCTGTAACCATCGACCGCAGCGCCCTGGCCGCTTCCGTTGTCGGTTTCGCCGTCACGGATGCCAAGAACCTTGCTGAAGGTGTAATTCGCGGTGAACGTCACATGGCCAGTCTGCTTCTGCCACGTCGCGATGAACGCGTTGTAGTTCGAGTAGCTGCCGTGGGTGACGATGTTCATGTTGGATCCGCCGGAGGTGACATACGCGTACAGCGGATAGTAATCCTTCGTGTTGATGTTGGCTGCGCAGCCAATCACCAGCGGGGCGCAGGGGTTCTGGCCCGTTAACGGATCCGGCTTGAAGTAGGCACCGTACGGGGTACGGTTGAAGTTGTTGACGTTCAAGTTGCCGGACAGCATCATGTCCTTGCTGCGGTTGCCCGAATACTGGAATTCCGCAACGGAGTTCCAAGGCACGCGCTGGGACACGGTGAAGTTGAAGGTATAGGTGTGCGGCGTCCTGCTGTCGCCTTCCTGAAGCAGGTTGCCGATGAAGCTGCCCAAACCCGTCGTCGAACCGATGTCGGTGGACGCGGAGTTGAACGAGCTGCTGCCGGGGTTCCAGGTGTTGTAGCCAACTGCCGAGTTCCAGGTACCTGCAGAGAGGTAACCCAGCGGGTCGGTGTACATGCCGCCGGAAACGCTGTTGAAAGCCAACTGGTAACGGTATTCGCCGAAACCGCCGCGAAGGACCGTCTTGCCGTTGCCGAACAGGTCATACGCCACGCCGATGCGGGGCTCGGGGAAGAACGACTTCGAGGGGAACCCGGATTTCGGGATCTTGCTGTCGATCTTGTTGTACAACAGGCCCGTCCAAGCGGTGGTGTTGACGCCGCAATTGCCGTTGACCTGCTGGAGAATGCTGCAGGTAGCGGTGGCAGTCGGCTGCTTGTAGCTGGCCCAATCCCAAACCGCGAGGCCGGGACCGGTGGCCGGAACCCACTCGCCCATGTGATCCATGCGGAGGCCGTAGGTGAGGGTCAGCCGGCGGCTGGCCTTCCAGGCATCCTGGACGTAGAACGAGTATTGGTAGTACTTGAAGTCGGACGTCGGAGCTCCGTTGAGCTGGTCGAACTGCACGCGGCCGGTTACGAAGTCGGCCAGCGCGTTGCCGCTGCTGCTGGGCTGCCAGTTGAAGACCTGGATCGTGCCCTGCGAAGAGGGAGCCATGCCGCCACCGGTCTGCCAGTTGCGGTTGTAGTCCCAGTAGAAGCCAGCCTTCACGGTGTGGGTGCCCCAAACTTTACTGATGTTGTCGCTGATGTTCGGCGCCTGAGAGGTCTTACCGAAGTCGGCGATGTATCCCTTGATGCCCATGGTGTAAACGCTGTATCCGGGAACGCCCGAAGAGCTGTTTCCACCGTCCCAGCCGGAGAGCAAGTCAAAAATCTGCGGCTTGTAGGGATAGGAGCCCGAGAACAAGTTGTTCATCTGCAGCCCGAGCTTGGTGGGATCAACGGCAGCGCCGTTGGTCAGGTTGATCGGGTTGACGAACTCGGAGTACGCGAACACCAACTCGTTGGTGAGGGTGGGCGAAAAGACGTGCGTCAGGTTCGAGCTGTAAACCTGCGAAACCTGATTGGCCGGCAAGCCACCCGGATACGGCAACGCAGCGGCGGTGTGCCACCAGATGTTGATCGGGTTCTGATCGGCTTCGTCCTGGCGGTTCCAAGAGAAGAACAACTTGGTGTTGTCGCTGATGTTGTAATCGCCACGGAGACGGAGTTCCCACCGGTTCTGGGGCGGATTGAGAAGCGTCTGGTAGTCGGACCCCAGGCTGTTCGAGGTCGTGCTGACCAGGCTGCTGATCGGCATCGTCTTCCAATAGTTGATCGACTGCTGGGCGATCAGGTTCGCCGGGATCATGCCATTGGGATAGACGGTGGTGGTGCAGTTGCTGCTGTTGGCGCACGGGATCACGTTCATCTGGCTTTCGCCGTTCCCGTAGTGGCCGTTCCAGTTCGTGCCCAGGCTGTTGAGATAAGCCGCCGAGAAGTTGCCGGGCGTGGTGGCCACGCCACCGACGGGGTTGCCCATCATTGCCGGAGTGGCGATGAAGTAGCTGGCGAGAGCGCCCGCCTGCTGCTGGCGCATATCTTCAAAAGCGGCGTAGAAGAACAGCTTGTCGCGGTTCTTGTTGAAGCCGGTGCCCGGAATCAGGACCGGTCCGCCGATGTCGCCGCCGGGATAATAGTAGTGATCGTCCGGCTTCTTAACTCCCTGGCTGTTGAAGAACGAATCGGTGGAGTTGAAGACACCGTTGCGGGCATAGAAGTAGCCGGAACCATGGAACTGGGCTCCGCCGCTCTTTCCGATCGCCTGGAAGGTAACCGGGCCCTTCGCGAATTCGGCGCCGTACGCAGAGGTCAACAGCGTAACTTCAGCTGTCTGGTCCGCGTTGATGTTGGCGACCTGCGTCCCCTGGTTGCCGGGATCCAGCAGGTTGGCACCGTCCGAGGTCATCGTCATGGCGCCGTACGGCTGGGTGCCGTTGGCGCTGTACTGACCGATCGGGCCGGTGTTGTTCGCCGTGCCGCTCGTCGCATCGAAGGGAGCCCTGGTCGAAAGACCGTTGGTGGCGCCCATGCCCGGCATGATCTTAATCAGTTCGGCCGCATCGCGACCGCCGATCGAGATCTGGCTGATCATCTGGCTGTTCAGCGTGGTGCTGGCCTGGCCAGTGTCAACAGGCACGATCATCTCGGTGGCCGAAACCACCGTGACTTCCTGTTTCGCTCCGCGGACGTTCAGCGTGATGTTCGGCAAAGTAGCGCTGGAGCCCTGCGAGATCGCAATTCCTTTTCCTTCCCAGGAATTGAACCCGGGCGCCGTAACCGTGACGGTATAGGAGCCGGGCTGAACCGCCTGGAAGTCGAAAACACCGCTGTTGTTCGTGACGGTGTCACGGGTTGTGTTGGTCAACTCGCTCTTCAACACGACTTTGGCGTTCGGAATGACAGCGCCAGACGCGTCGTAGACCGAGGAGCTCAACTTACCGGTACCGACCTGACCAAAAGCGGGTAGTTGAGAGAAAATCAGGACTGCAATCAGCAGCCCTGCAAAGATTGTCGCATGTTTCATTATTTGGGACCCCTTTTCAAACACTGATGTGAATAGCCCGGCGCGGGACGAGGCCGAAGCACCGGCTGCCTGGTTACTGCTCCAGGAGACCGGATGCCCCGGATGAATAGACAAGGGTGCGCCTCGATACCTAGTTGTTTGGGATTTGCAACTTCGATCAGAATCGCCGTAGCACGTAAAGCCGTGCCATCCGTGACGGGAGCGGCCGCGCCGGCTGGACCCGCTGGAGTGAGCCTGGGCATCCATTGCCTGCCCAGGACCCGCCACGGTAGGAGTGCCTGCCTTGGAGACGGAAAAAGAGCCGTGCTCGCCCGCTACATCGCAGGCGCTACAGCTTGACTCTGCCTTCCCCATAACGAAGCAAGACCCTTTTGCGAGACTCGGCAAGAACCGGGGCGCAGACCGCCACCGGTCGGTTCTTGTCTTAGTAGAGGTTAGTGCGAATGTACTATAGAGTCAAGTAAATTCTTGCACCAAAAACCATACGTTAAGACGTATTAGTAATATGAAAAGCCATAGCTATAACACAATGAAAACAAAGACAATCATGTCGGTCCAGGGACTCGCGTTTTAGATCCCATTTCGCGCTATCCTGGGACCCGTGGAGTCCTTCCAGTTTGCGTGCGTACCGGGTTGTTCCGAGTGCTGCCGGCAAGTGGGATTCGTCTACCTCACCGAAGACAACCTGAGGCGGGCAGCCGCCTTCCTCCGGCTGAGCGCGGCGGCCTTCGAGCGGAAGTACGTTTACCGGACCCGGCACCTTCTGCGGCTCCGCAAGCCGCGAGGCTCGCAGTGCCACTTCCTGCGGGAGCGGGGCTGTGCGATCCATCCGGTGAAGCCTACCCAGTGCGCCGCCTTCCCGTTCTGGCCTGAGCTGGTCGGAAGCCGGTCCGCTTGGAACCAGGCGGCGGCATATTGCCCGGGCATCGGGAGCGGCCCGGCGGTCGCGGTCGAGACGGTTCATCGCATCGCCGGGGGGATGCGGGGCAGCTATCCCGGGATGTACGAGGATGGGGGAGACAGGAGTCAGGAGACAGGAGACAGGAGACAGGAGAGGTAGTTCCAGAATTTGGCGAGGAGCGCATTTCGGACGCAGCTCAAAAAACAGCGACCTCGCAATCTGTTTGGCTTGCAGAACCTGCCCGGCTGGTATCCGCCGAAAAACGACCTGTGTCCCGAGTTTTGCAGCTACCGCGCCTGTCTCCTCCTGTCTCCTGACTCC
>CAZBQQ010000084.1:0-14699 GCA_964493965.1 uncultured Solibacteraceae bacterium | reverse complement strand
CCTGTGTCCCGAGTTTTGCAGCTACCGCGCCTGTCTCCTCCTGTCTCCTGACTCCTGTCTCCTGACTCCCCTGCCTCCTCCTGTCCCCTGACTCCATGCCAGTTTCTTGTCTGGTGACACTTCCTGGACGCAAGTCAGCGCGGCAACCGTATGTGTCATATGGCCTCGGTTGTGGCCCGACGTTTGCCTGAGAGGGTACGATGCTCGATCCGGTTGCTGGCAGCCTCGAACGATACATGGACCTGCTGGCGGCCCGGCAAAAGCTGGCCGCCTCGAACATCGCCAACGCCGAGACGCCCGGCTATCGAACCATGGATCTGGATTTCGAGCGGGAGTTCCGCAGCCAGGTCGCGGGGGCCCAGCCTCGGGCGGTCGAGGTGGCGGGACTCGAGGTAAATCACGACGGCAACAACGTAAGCCTGGATCGCGAGGCGCGCATGCTGGCCGAGAACGGCCTGCGGTTTCAGGTGGCGGAGGCTCTCCTGAAGAGCAAACTGCAGGAGATGCGCCAGGCGATTTCGGGAGGAGGTAGCGGATGAGCCTGTTCTCTTCGCTGTCGGTCAGCGCCTCGGGCATGGCCGCCGAGCGCGCCCGGGCGTCGCTGCTGGTCGAGAACCTGGCCAACTCCGAGACGACCAGGACGCCCGAGGGCGGCCCCTACCGGCGCAAGGACGCGGTCTTTGCCTCCGAGGCGGTCACCTCACCCTTTGGGAGCGCCTTCGCCAACGCGATCGGCGCCGAGGGCACCGGGGTTCGCGTCGCCGAAGTCCTCGAAGATTCCAGCGCGCCCGAGAGGCGCTACATGCCGGGGCATCCCGACGCCGGCGCCGATGGCTACGTCTCCTTCCCCCACATCAATCCGGCCGAGGACATGGTGGACCTGATGTCAGCCTCGCGGAACTACGGGGCCAACGTAGCCGCCATTTCGGCCGTCAAGGACATGATTTCGAAATCGATCGATCTGCTGCGGTGAGGAGACGCGTATGGTTTCGCCGGTGGGTCCGATCACGCCAGTCACGGGGGCCATCGTCGCGCCCGCCGCGGCAGGCTCCAGTTCCGGCGCTTCCTTCCAGAACGTGTTCGAGAAGGCGATCGCAGGTGTGCAGGACCTGCGGCAAAATGCCGATCAGGGAATCGAGCGCTTTCTGGCAGGCGATGGGGAGGAGCTGCACACGGTAGTGATGGCCACCCAGAAAGCCGAACTGGCCTTTGAGCTTTTTCTCCAGGTCAGGAACAAAGTGGTGTCCGCGTACCAGGAAATCATGCGGATGCAGATCTAGGACGTCGCCGGACGAATGAGCCAGCTCACAGCCCTCATCGCGAATCTGAGCCTGCGGCAGCGCATACTGATCGTAGCCGCGGCCGTGCTCGTGGCCGGCAGCCTGGTCGGCTTCACGCGCTGGCGGCGCGAGCAGGACTTCCGCCCCCTGTTCACGAACATGGCGGCCGAAGACGCCGGGGCGGTGGTGCAGAAGCTGCGCGAGAGCGGAACCGAGTTCCGCCTTTCCGAGAACGGCACCACGGTGCTGGCGCCTTCCGAGCACGTGGCCGAGTTGCGGCTCCAGATGGCTTCCGCGGGTTTGCCGAAAAGCGGCCGCGCCGGCTTCGAGCTGTTCGACAAGACCAACTTCGGCGTCACCGACTTCGCCGAGCACATCAACTTCCGCCGCGCGCTCGAAGGGGAACTCGAGCGCTCGGTCATGGCGCTGGCCGAGGTCGAGAGCGCCCGGGTCCACCTGACTTTCTCCAAGGATTCGGTCTTTCTGGAGGCCCAGCAGCCGGCCAAGGCCAGTGTCCTGGTGCGGCTGAAGCCGGGGGCGCGCCTCTCTCCCGCCAACGTGCTGGCGGTCTGTCACCTGGTGGCGAGCGCGGTCGAAGGTCTGGCGCCGGAAGCGGTGTCCCTGCTCGACATGAACGGCAACCTTCTCAACCGGGCGCGCGCCGCGTCCGTCGACGGCGAGCAAACTTCCGAGGCGGCGCTGGACTACAAGCAGCACGTCGAGAAAGACCTGCTCGCCAAGATCAACACCACGCTCGAAGCGGTGGCCGGCCCGGAGAAGTACCGCGCGGGCGTGTCGGTGGAGTGCGACTTCAGCGGCGGCGAGCAGACCGAAGAGGCGTTCGACCCGGCGCGGTCGGTGATGACCACTTCCCAGAAAACCGAGGATGTCAGCGGCGCCAACAGCGCTTCCGGGGTGCCGGGGACCGCGTCGGCATTACCGCGGCCGTCGTCGCGTCCGGGCTCGAGCGGGGTGGGAATGACCCGCCGCACCGAGAGCATCAACTACCAGACCAGCCGCACGGTGAGGCACCTGCGGCTTCCACAGGGGACGGTGAAGCGGATCTCCGCGTCCGTTCTTCTCGACTGCGCGCTGCGATGGGAGGGCAGCGGGCAGAAGGCAAAACGGATACTCGATCCGCCTTCCCCGGAGCGGCTCAAAGCGGTCCGGGATCTGGTGGCCGGAGCCATCGGCCTCGACGCCGCGCGCGGCGATCAGTTGATCCTGGAGGCCATTCCTTTCGAGCAGACGCTGGCCATCGAACCGCCGCCCGGGCCCGTGGCGCCGCCCCGCGCGCCGGCACCCGGGACGCTGGTCTTGCCTCCGTGGCTGGAGCGGATCCTCTCCCAGAAGGTGTACACGGCCGCGGTCGCGGGCGTGGTGTTGCTTCTTCTGCTGGCCGTGTGGTTCTTCCTGCGGCGGAAACGCGGGTCGCGGAACGTCGGCATGACGGGCGAGCTCGGCGGCCGTGCGCCGGCAGAGATCGCGAGTCCAGCCGACGCGGCGCAGAAAGAGCTCGAAGCGCGGCTGGCAGAGCAGCAGGCCGCCAAAAGCCGACTGGAGGCCGAGGCTCTGAGCGCGCTGAAGCTCCCGCCGGTCGCCACCAAGAAATCCGAAGTGCTCACCAAGCATATCGCCGAGACCGTCAAGAAAGACCCGGTGGGGGCGGCCCAGATCCTCCGGACCTGGCTCAACGATATGGAGGTCTGAGGAATGGTTCTCAACACTCAGTACTCCGACGAACGGGTCCCCGGCATCCAGAAAGCGGCCATTCTGCTGGTGATCCTGGGCGATCAGGCCAGCGCCGAGATTCTCAAACAGCTCGACGAGGAAGAGATCCAGGAGGTCAGCCGCGAGATCGCCCGCATCACCTCGATCAGCAACGAGCAATCCGAATCCGTGCTCGAAGAGTTCCACCAGATGACCGTCGCGCACGACTACGTGCTCAAGGGTGGCCTGGACTATGCCCGCAAGATCCTGGTCAACGCCTTCGGCCCGGATTCGGCGCGGCGGCTGCTGGACCGCCTGGTGAAAACCCTGGGCGCCGACATCACCACCTTCGACGCGCTGCAAAAAGCCGATCCGCAGCAGCTGGCCAAGTTCATCCACAGCGAACACCCGCAGATGGTGGCGCTCATCCTGTCGCACCTGAGCGCCTCGCAGGCGGCCGCGCTGCTGGTTTCGCTGCCCGGCGAGATACGCGCCGACGTGGCGCTGCGCATGGCCAGCCTCGATCAGATCTCGCCGGAGATCATCTCCAAGGTGGCCTCCATCATCGGGCAAAAGCTGAAGGCTCTCGGCGAATTCAGCCGCGAGACCGTGGGCGGCGTGCGCGCCGTCTCGGAAATGTTCAACCGCCTGGATTCGTCGACCAGCAAGGACATCCTGGAGAAGATCGACCTGCAGAACGGGAGCCTGGCCGAGACCATCCGCCACCTGATGTTCGTCTTCGAGGATCTACTGCTCATCGACCCGGGCGGGGTCAAGGAGATTCTCTCGCGGGTGGACCGCAAACTGCTGACCATGGCCCTCAAGGGAACGAGCGACGAGTTGAAGAAGCACTTCCTGGACTGCATGTCGCAGCGCGGCGCGGAGATGATGCGCGAGGACATGGATGCGCTTGGCCCGGTCAAAATCAAGGAGGTCGAGGCGGCCCAGCAACAGATCATCGCCATCGTACGGCAACTGGAGTCGGAGGGCGTGATCAGCTTGAAGGGGGCCGTCGGCGAGCAGTACGTGGTCTAGGAAGAAACCGATGCGGTCGATGCATTCCAAGATTCTTCGCGGCGAGGCGGCCCTGGCCGCCGAGCCGGTGGTCTGGAAGCAGGTCGGCGCGGGGGCCGCCGCCAACGTGGCGACACCGGGACACGGCGCGGACCCGCGCGAATCGGCCTCCCTGCAGGCGCGCCTCGCCGACCTCGAGCGCGATGCCGAGAGGCGCGAGCAGGCTGCGTTCAAGAAGGGCCTCGATCAAGGCCGGGCCGCCGCCGGGCAGGAGGCGGCGGCGCAACTGAAACCGGTGCTGGAGCGCTTCGCGGCCACCATCAACGAGCTCGCCGCGTACCGGCGGCGGGTGCGCCGCGAGGCGGAGACCGACCTGGTCAAGCTGGCCATCGCGATCGCCCGCCGCGTGCTTCGCCGCGAGATGAGCACCGATCCGGACGCCATGCTGGGCCTGGTGAAAGCCGCGCTCGAAAAACTCGAAGGCCGGGAGATCGAGCGCGTGCGCGTCCATCCGGCGGATGCGGCCGCCGTGAAGCAGCACCTGGAGCAGGCCCGCACCGCCGGACACTTCGAGGTGGTTCCGGAACCGCGCCTGGAACGCGGTGCCGCCATTTTCGAGACCTCCCGCGGCAGCCTGGACGCCTCGGTCGAGACCCAACTCGACGAAATCCAGCGCGGCCTGATCGACCGCATCCGGACCTGATATGGAACTGGACCTGGCATCTCACATCGCCTTCCTCGAACGCGCCGAGCCCTTCCGCTGGGCCGGCAAGGTGGTGGACGTGGTGGGCCTGCTGATCGAATCGGCGGGACCGGCGGTGGCGCTAGGGGATTTCTGCGAGATCCAGTCCGCCGGCGGGCAGCGCCTGCGCGCGCAGGTGGTCGGCTTTCGCAACGGCCGGGTGCTTTCGATGCCGCTCGACGAGACGGGCGGCCTGCAACTGGGCGACCGCATCGTGGCGCGCCGCGAGGCGGCACGCATCGACGTGGGTCCGGGACTGGTGGGACGCGTGCTCGACGGCTTCGGAAAGCCGATGGACTCCGGCCCGCCGATCGAGGCTCGCGACTCCTACGATCTGTTCAAGCCGCCGCCCGGACCGCTCGAGCGCGAGCACATTACCGAGCCCCTGGTGACCGGCATACGCGCCATCGACAGCATGCTTCCCTGCGGCAAGGGACAGCGCATCGGCATTTTCGGCGGCAGCGGCGTGGGCAAGAGCACGCTGCTCGGCGCCATGTCGCGCCACAACTTCGCCGACATCACCGTGATCGGACTGGTGGGCGAGCGCAACCGCGAGGTGCGGGCCTTCATCGACCACGACATGGGTCCGGAGGGCATGAAGCGGGCGGTGGTGGTGGCGGCGACTTCGGACCGCCCCGCGCCGCTACGGGTGCGCGCCTGCTTCGTGGCCCTCACCGTCGCCGAGTACTTCCGCGACCAGGGCGCCAACGTTTTGCTGGTGATGGATTCGGTCACGCGCCTGGCCATGGCGCAGAGGGAAATCGGCCTGGCGGCCGGCGAGCCGCCCAGCCAGAAGGGTTACACTCCATCGGTCTTCAGCCTGATGCCGCGCGTGTTCGAGCGCGCCGGCAAGTTCCGCCGCGGCTCCATCACGGGCTTCTTCACGGTGCTGGTGGAAGGCGACGACATGAACGATCCGATCGCCGACGCGGTCCGGGCCACGCTCGACGGCCACATCGTCCTCTCCCGGCAGCTGGCCTCGATGGGGCACTACCCGGCCATCGACATTCTGAGTTCGGTGAGCCGTCTCAGCTCCGCCATTGCGACCGCCGACCAGCAGCAGGCGGCCCGGCGGCTGCGCGAGGCGCTGGCTTCCTACCACCAATCGGAAGATCTGATTCAGCTCGGCGCCTACGTGTCGGGCTCCAACCCCAGGCTCGACGCCGCCATCCAGGCGCGCCCCTCGCTGCTCGAATTCCTGAAGCAGGACTCCAACGCCAAGTCACCCTTGCAGGAGACCGCGACGCGCATGCGGGAACTGGCGGCCAAGCTCGGCTAGCCGGAAAATCAAATGCTCTGGCCACGAATGAACACGAATAAACACGAATTAAACACAAAGTTTCTATTCGTGTGCGTTCGTGTTCCTTCGTGGCCGAGGTTGTTTTAGCCTATGCATCGTTTCCAGTTCAGGCTGGGTAGCGTGCTGGGCTGGCGGGCGGTCGAGCTCGAACTCGAAGAAGGCCGCCTGGAGCGACTCTTCACCGAGCGCCGGCGCCGGGATGCGGAGGCGCTGGCGCTCGAAGTCCGCAGCCGCGAGTCCGCGCAACTGATCACGGCCAGGACCCTCGACGGCCAGCAACTGGCCGCACTCAGCTACCACCGCCACTACCTGGAACGGGAAGGGGCGCGCATGGCCGCCCAGCGTGCGGACTGCGCGAAACGGATCGCCGCCCAGCAGCAGCGCGTGGTCGAAGCCGAGCGCAAGGTTCGCCTCCTGGAGCGTCTCAAGGAGCGCCGGCTGGCGGAATGGAACCTGGAGTTCAACCGCGAGATGGAAGCTCTGGCGTCGGAGACGTTCCTCTCCAAGTGGGCCAGGGAGAAGGGCCGCTCGTAGGACGCTCGGCGCGCTTCAGCGCGCGGCCACGAACTTCGCCAGCCGCTGCCTGAGCGATTGGGGCGCCTCGGCCTCCAGAATGCACAGCCGCCCTTCATAGCGCTGCGCGAGGACGCGCCCCAGTTGGTGGATCAGATGGATGGTGGCGCCGTCGCCGGCTGGCACGCGGAAGGTGGCCGTCGAAACGGGATCGAACGGCAACATTTCGTCGATCGCCTCGAGCAGGCGATCCATCCCTAGCCCGGTCCGCGCGGAAACCGCCACCGCCCGCGTCTCGATCTTCGACTCCGTGCCCGCCAGGATGCGTCGCCGGAGCGCCTCCGGCTGCGCTTCGACCGGCGCCAGATCTACCTTGTTCAGCACCAGCAATTGCGCCGTCGAGGCGGCCCCGATCTCGGCCAGCACCCGCAGCACCTGCTGGATCTGGTGTTCCGCGTGGGGCGAAGAGACATCCACCACATGCAGCACCAGCGCCGCCTCGGTCACTTCCTCGAGCGTGGCCCGGAAGGCCTTCACCAGGTCCACCGGCAGGTTGCGGATGAATCCCACCGTGTCGCTGAGCAGAAGACGGCGCCGCGATGGCAGCACCAGCGCACGCACCGTTGGATCGAGCGTGGCGAACATGCGCGCGTCCGCCAGCACCGCGGCTCCAGTGAGCCGGTTGAAGATCGAAGACTTTCCGGCGTTGGTGTAGCCCGCCAGCGCGGCGGTCGCGAGCGGCACCGCCTGTCGCTGGCGCCTCTGCACGGCGCGGCTCGAGCGCACGCTTTCGAGGTCCTGCCCGATTTTCCGGATACGCGCGGAGATGCGCCGCCGGTCGGTCTCGAGCTGCGTCTCGCCCGGTCCGCGGGTCCCGATGCCGCCGCCTAGGCGCGACATCTCGACGCCCCTGCCCGTTAGCCGCGGCAGGAGGTAGTTCAATTGCGCCAGCTCCACCTGAAGCTGGCCCTCACGGGTGCGCGCCCGCCGGGCGAAGATGTCCAGGATCACCTGGGTGCGGTCGACCACGCGGCAGTCGAAAGCCCGCTCCAGGTTGCGCTGCTGGGTGGGTGTCAGGTCGTGGTCGAAGACGGCCAGATCGGCTCCGGCCGCGCGGGCTTGCCCGGCGGCTTCCTCCACTTTGCCCGATCCGATGAGCGTGGCGCCTTCGATGCGCTCGCGCGCTTGCAGGATGGTGCCCGCGATTTCGGCGCCGGCGCCGCGAACCAGCGTGGCCAACTCTTCGAGCGACTCTTCGGCGGAGTAGTCCACCCCGGCGGACACGCCTCCGCGCTTGCCCGCCCGGCCCTTGATTTCAAGACCGATCAGCAGGGCGCGTTCCGAAACCGGCCGCGAGCGTAACGTCAGCCCTCCGCCGTTTCCATGCCCCCGCCGCCCTGGGAGGCCGAGGACGCCCCCGGCGACTGGCCGGCCGTGGAGAAACTGTGCCCCGTCTTGGCCACCACTACGGTCGAGATCGCGTGTTTGAAGATGAGCTGCTCCTGGCTGTTGGATTCCAGGATCAGCGAATACTTGTCGAAACTCTTGATGCGCCCCGATAGCTTCACACCGCTCATCAGGTAAATAGTGAGAAAGGTCTTGTCCTTTCGAGCGTTGTTCAAAAAAGCTTCCTGGATGTTCTGCGCCGGCTTTTCCATCTTATTTCCTTTGGCCCGGGAGGGTTCATAGTCGAATCGACTTGTGGCCCAGCGCCGAATGCGATTTTACCCCAAAACCGGGGCCTCGCGCCCGGTGTCGCGTCCGCCTTCGCGCTCGACCTCGCGTTCGGCTTCGCACCCTGGCTTGGCGGCGCGGCGTCTCGTTGGGCCCACGATTCGCCAGGCCCGATTCTGCGCCGGATGCCGGACAATAGGCTTGGGGGTTCCCTTGCCCGTCAAGACCGTCATTTTCGATCTCGGAAACGTCGTCGTTCCGTTCGATATCCAGCGCGGGTACGCGGCCTTGCAGTCCCACTGCCGGCACTCGCCCGCCGAGATCGCGACCCTGGTTCGCGCCACCGGCATCGTGCCCCGGTTCGAGGCCGGCCAGTTGTCGCCGCGGGACTTCGTCGCCCGCTTCTCCGATGCCCTCGGACTCGACATCGGCTATGAGCGTTTTTGCGAGCTGTGGAACGGCATCTTCTTGCCCGGCGAACTCGTGCCGGACGCTCTCCTTGCCGGACTGCACCAGCGCTATCGCCTGCTCGCTCTCTCGAATACAAATGCCCTACACTTCGAGACCGTGCGCCGCGCCTACCCGATCCTGAAGCACTTCGACGACCGCGTGCTGTCCTTCGAGGTCGGCGCCTCCAAGCCCGACCCGGCCATCTACAAGGTTGCCCTGGACCGCGCCCGCTGCCTGCCGCATGAATGCTTCTTCACAGACGATGTACCATTGTATGTAGAGGCGGCAAAACGCGAGGGAATGGAAGCGGTGCGATTCGAGTCGGTTCCCCAGCTCGAACGGGACCTTGCGGCGCGGGGGATCGAATGGCGCTGAGCCGCACATGAAGTGGGTATTAAGGCCCTTTACGCGAACCCGTAGACGGGCTTATAATACGACCGGCTGTTGACGTTTCGCCGTAGTGAAATGCAACAGTTAAGGAGCGGGCATGCCTGACGATAGCCTCACGATCACCGACAACAGGACCTCTCGGTCCTACACTCTTCCCATCAAGAACGGCACCGTCCGTGCCACCGACCTGCGGCAGATCAAGACCGGGCCGGATGACTTCGGGTTGATGCCCTACGACCCCGCCTTCATGAACACGGCCTCGTGCGAAAGCACGATCACCTTCATCGACGGCGACAAAGGCATTCTCCGCTACCGTGGCTATCCCATCGAGCAGTTGGCTGAGCACTGCACCTACCTGGAGGTGGCGTACCTGCTCCTCCACGGCGAGCTTCCGGACCGTCAGCAGTTGGCCGACTGGGAATCCGGCGTCAGGCGCCACGCCACCATCCGCGAAAACATCAAGAAGTTCATGGAGGGCTTCCGCTACGACGCCCACCCCATGGGGATGCTGGTGAGCTCCATCGCCGCCATGTCCACGATCTACCCGGAATCGCGCCACATCAACGATCCGGAGATCCGCGCCCGCCAGATCCGCCGGCTCTTCGCGAAGGTGCCCATCATCGCCGCGTACATTTACCGGCTCTACCAGGGCTACGCGTTCGTGCCGCCGGATCCCGACCTTAGCTACACAGAGAATTTCATGAACATGCTGTGGCGGAAAACCGAGGCCAAGTTCAAGCCCAACCCGGTGCTGGCGCGCGCCCTCGACATTCTCTACATCCTGCATGCCGACCACGAGCAGAATTGCTCCACCAGCACGATGCGCGTGGTGGGCAGTTCGCACGCCGACCCGTATGTCACGGCGGCGGCCGCGGCGGCAGCGCTCTCCGGTCCGCTGCACGGCGGCGCCAACGAGGAAGTGCTCCACATGCTGGCCGAGATCGGCTCGAAGGACCATATCCCCGCCTACATAAAGCGCGTCAAGGACGGCGAGTGCAAGCTGATGGGCTTCGGCCACCGCGTCTACAAGAACTATGATCCGCGCGCCCGCATCTGCCAGCGGATCGCGAACGAGGTGTTCGAGGTCACCGGCCGCAACCCCAAGATCGATATCGCGGTCGAGTTGGAGCACATCGCCCTCGACGACGATTACTTCGTCAAGCGCAAGCTGTACCCGAACGTGGACTTCTACTCCGGCATCATTTACCAGGCCATGGGTTTCCGGCCCGAGATGTTCACGGTGCTGTTCGGCATCGCGCGCACCGCGGGCTGGCTGGCGCAGTGGGAAGAACTGCTGGCCGACAAGGAGCAGAAGATCGCGCGCCCGCGCCAGGTCTACCTGGGTCACGAGTGCCGCGATTTCGTGCCCATGGATCAGCGCGAGCCCATCGCCGCCGTGGTGAGGTAGCTTTCGTGGCGCAGGCACTCCTGCCCAATGCCCTCCAGAGCTGCGCCGGACGTCCGCGCCCGGCTTCCTTCGTTTCAGGAAGTTGAACGGAGGCGGGCGTGGACGCCCGCTGCAGGACTGGAGTCCTGCCCCACGGTTTCGGCCCGGTCTTGCGAAAACTAAGTGCCATTGGGCACTCGTGCCTGCGCCACGTCGGGAGGGGTTCCTACTTGGCGGGTTTCTGCTCGGGCAGGATGATCGAGGTTTCGCCTTCGCGCTGGTAGCGCAACTGCCGCCGGATCTCGAGCTCCTGCTCCGAACGGCTGTCGCGCAGTTTGCGCACGCGATCCTCTTTCTCCTTGAGCTCTTTCTCGAGGTCGGCGTTCTCTTTCTGGAGACGGCGAATTGTCTCGTGCTTCGTCTTCAGGTCCCCGATGGCCTGCGGAACGCGAAGCCCGAAGAACACAAACGCCATGATCGCCAGAAGCGCGCAGGCGCGGCCGATGCGAAGTACCACTGGTTTCATCTCTACATTGTTTATAATCCTGTTTGACCGTGTTGCGCTAGTAGAATCTCGCTCGGCCGCGCGATTTTCCGAACAAGGAGCCCGTTTGACCGACAAGATCGTCGTTCTCGTCACGTGCGGCTCGCCGGAAGAAGGGCGCAAAATCGCGCGAGCCCTGGTCGAGCGCCGCCTGGCGGCCTGCGTGAACTTGGTCCCGGGCATCGAGAGCATCTACCGCTGGAAGGACGCCGTCGAAGAGGCCTCGGAGTGCCTGCTGCTGGCGAAGACCACGCGCGGCCAGTTCGCGCCGCTCGAGTCTGCCGTCCGCGAGCTACACTCCTACGAGCTGCCGGAGATCGTCGCGCTCCCGCTCGTCGATGGCCTCGATTCGTATCTGACCTGGATCGCGTCGTCGGTCGAAAGCGTCGAATAGGCACATGCAGGCCAAGCCCACGCACGCGCGGCACCTGGTCATTCTGTTCGCCATTACCCTGGCGATCATCACATATATCGATCGCTTCTGCATGGGGCAGGCCGCACCAAACATCCGGGCCGATCTGCATCTCTCCAAGGTGCAGATGAGCTACATTTTCGCCGCCTTCGCCTGGGCCTACGCGCTGTTCGAAATCCCCGGCGGCTGGATGGGAGACTGGCTCGGTCCCCGCCGCGTCCTGCTGCGCATCGTGAGCTGGTGGAGCGTGATGACGGCCGCCATGGGCTCGATGTGGAACATGGGCTCGATGACCACCGCCAACTTTCTTTTCGGAGCGGGCGAGGCGGGCTGCTTCCCGAATCTCACCAAGGTCTTCACCACCTGGCTGCCGCATCGTGAGCGCGTGCGCGCCCAAGGCATCCTGTGGATGTTCGCCCGCTGGGGCGGCGCGTTCACGCCGATGTTGGTGGCCTGGATGCTGCATTGGGTCACGTGGCGCCAGGCGTTCCGGATCTTCGGGATCCTGGGCATCGTGTGGGCGGTCGTGTTCTACCGCTGGTTTCGCGACGATCCGCGCCAGCACCCGGCCGTGAACGCCGCCGAACTGGCGTTGCTCGGGGACACGGTCAAACACGATCCGGCCCACCGCCATGTGCCCTGGCGAAAGCTGTTCATGCGGCCCTCCGTGTGGATGCTCTGGATCCAGTATTTCTGCCTGTCCTACACGTTCTGGTTTTATGTGCAATGGCTGCCGACCTACCTGCGAGAATCCCGCCATCTCGGCGAGGCCTATGCCGCGCGGCTGGCCAGTTTCCCGCTGCTGTTTGGCGGCATCGGATGCCTGGTGGGAGGCGTCGTCGCGGCACGGCTGGCGCGTTGGACGGGCAGCGTCAAGATCGCGCGGCGCGCTACGGCCTCGGTCGGCTGCCTGGGAGCGGCCGTGCTGCTCTACGTTCACACCGGCATCCAGGATCCGTTCTGGGCGATGGTGGCGATGGGCTGCGCCAGTTTCGGGAATGACCTGGTGATGGCCAGCGCCTGGGGCGCGTGCATGGATATCGGCGGCAAATACGCGGGCACACT
Organism: uncultured Solibacteraceae bacterium; assembly: GCA_964493965.1. Taxonomy (GTDB): domain Bacteria; phylum Acidobacteriota; class Terriglobia; order Bryobacterales; family Bryobacteraceae; genus DASWZN01. The sequence continues at coordinate 2,218 of CAZBQQ010000084.1, read as the reverse complement.
CTCGGGATCGATGAACATGATGGGCAACATGGCAGGCGGCATCGCGCCCGTCGTCGCGGCCCAGCTCTTGAAAGCCACCAACAACAACTGGGTGGTGCCGATCCACGTGATGGCGGCCATCTACCTGGTCGGCGTGGTGTGCTGGCTGCTGCTCGATCCGGTCACGCCGTTCGAGCCCGTCACGGATTCTGCCAGCTCCTGAGCCAGGCGGGAACGCGCGCCTGCATCGCGGCCACCGACCGCTCCAACTCGGCCCGCTCTTCGGGATCGAACGCGCGCGGTTCCTCTACGGCCGCGACAACGTTGGTCAGCTGTTGCACGCTGGCGCAGCCGGGCAGCGTGGCCGCTAGGGGATGTGCGAGGATGCTGCGGATCGCCAGGCGCGCGCGCCAGGCGTCGCACCCGTCTCCGCGGAACAGCGCGCCTCCGCCGAACGGCTTGATGCCCAGCACGCCGATGTCGTACGCCCGGGCAGTATCGAAGAGGGTGTCCCCGGCTGGTTTCGCACCGCAAGGCACCGGGAACAGAACCACCTCGAGCTGTTCCGGATACCGTGCCATCATCATGCGCAGCCAGGCGGCATCATGGCTCGATACTCCAGTGAAGCGCGCTTTGCCCTGCCGCTTCGCCAGCGCCAGTGCCTCCACGGTGGCTTCCTCGATCCGCCGCCGCTCGCCCGCGTCCTCGATGCCGTCGACCGGCAGCGAGATGCGCCACAGATCCACCGCGTCGAGCCTGGCTTCCGTCAGGCTGGTTTCCAGACCCTCCATCAGCCGGCCCGCGCTGCGCCACTCCGGGAAGCGCGGCTCGCGCGTGTGCCACGAATATCCCAGATACATCGCGTCGCGCCGGCCGTCGAGTGCCTTGCTGTAAGCGAGGACCTCGGGGGGAGAGCAGGCATCCACGTAGTTCACACCCAGTTCGATGGCGCGGCTGACCACCTCATGACGGTTAGCGATGAAATCGGGCGCGTGGATGTTGTCGAAGTCGGCGTCGTCGTAGCCCGAGCCCTGGAACGGCCGCTGGAGCGCCGCTTCGAGTCCCTTCCAGTGCCCGCCCAAGCCGACCGCCGAAATCATGAGCCCGGTCTTGCCAAGCCGCCGGTATTCCATGGATACTCCGTCATTGTAGCGGCCTGCGGAGGGATTAGACTGGACAAGATGCGACTCGCATTGCTGCTCCTGCTGTGCGCGCTCCATTTGCCAGCACAGAACTTCGGAACGAACATGGCCACCGTCCGCATCGAGTCACTGACCCTCGAAGGCAAGTGCAAGGAGGCGCTGAGCGCGGTCTCGTTCGAGCTGGCTAAGGGGCGGGTGGAACGCTCCGAGACGTTGACGCTGGCGCCTTACTATGTCCGGTTGTTGGTGGAAGTGGGGGCGCTGCAGAAAGCAGTCCTGTTTTCCGACTCGATGGAAAAGAAGCCACTGCCATTCGGCTCCTCGGCTGGTGTGGGGCCGGGAGGAAATCCGCGAATCATGATGTTCTCCGGTGACTTCGAACGACGCGTGGCGGAGAGAGAACGTGCCGCCCTTCTGCTCGCCACCGGCGAGTACGAACGCGCAGCCGCGGCCGCGGCCGCAATGTACAAACCCGCCACCACTGTAGGGCTGCTGGCTGCTTACACCAAGAGCATCGAGGCCGAGGCGCGGTTTCGTTTAGGAGACCTTGCCAAGGCTGCCGCCATGGTGAAGGTCGCAGACGAAGCGTTGGGAAAGAAATCCCAGTCGTTGCCGCTCTATTATGTCCCGCGCATTCTCTACACGGCGTGCCTAGTGGAGAGCCGCGGCGCTTCTCCGGTCGATGCCGAGGCTGAGTGCCAGCGGGGGCTGACCCTGGCGCAGAAGAATCCGAACTCGAGGCGCGACGTGTCACTCGGCTACCTGGCACTCGCGGAGGCCCGTCTGGCACGGAACGATACGTTGGGCAGCCGCGAAGCCGCCTCGCACGGACTCGAGTTGACGCTCCAGCTGTTTGGTACCAACCATCAGGATGCCGCGCGCGCTCATCAGATCCTGGCGCAAACCGATCTCAGGGAGGGCAACGCCGCAGCCGCCCGATCGCATGCCGAGGCCGCCATCAAGATCGGGCTCGTCGTGTTCGGCGACCCGTCACCCAAGCTGGCGGAGCTGAAGCGAGAGCTCGCTCAATGCCTGGATTCCTCCCGATGAAAACCAACGCCGCACGCCAGCTCGATCAGTTGGGAATCTCGTACGAG
>CAZBQQ010000083.1:7837-22584 GCA_964493965.1 uncultured Solibacteraceae bacterium | reverse complement strand
CCGAGCACGTCTACGCGGACTTCCGGAGGGCCGGCCGCAGAGGGTTCCCCATCCGGAGCGGCGGGGTACGACGGATCACGGTCGGCTCCTCGCGGATGGCGCCGTGAAAGTACTCGTCCAGCGGAAACAGACCGTACGGCTCCAGTTCGCGAAAGACGCGGCCGAGGGTCCGCTCAATCCGGTAGATCGCATGGAAGAAATTCCCGCGGTCGATGGCCAGGCGGCGGCAGCAAAGCCTCCAGTCTGCCCCCAGAAGAAAATGAAACTTAAAGACCTGATATTCCAACTCGGGAAGAGTGCGCCGGCTCACCAGGACGAAGTCGGCCATGTACTCCTCGTCTTTGCGGCCCCAACTGAAGTTGCGCTCCCGCCCGCCGACGAACTCGAGCGAGATCTTGCTCATGTACTTTTCTTTCGAGGCGCAGTGACGGAAGCGGGCATAGCACACCCGGAAAATGGCGCGCAAAACGCAGTTGCAGGGAGCGGCTTGTGCTCCGCGACCAAGGTGCAGCCCGAGTCCATGACACAGCGTGCAGGAGTTTTTTGCTAGTGCTACTGTCTCTGATCGATTCCATTCCATTTTGTTTGATGTCCTCTTAGCAGGGCGCCTCAGATGTTTGAGGATCGCCCAAAAACCTGTCCCAAGAGTAAGCGGCATCGAGAAAGGGTCAATTCGACGGACCGGGTATCTCGCCGCGACGAAGATACAGAAGAGCCACAGCCACGGCTACAATTGACTGTAATAAGCATAGTTAAAGTGGATTAATACCTTGAGATACCTATCGTTTTGCAGTCACCTATTTCTGTGAGGAATCACGCGGCCGAGATAGGATCATGGACTTCGAGACTCTCCAGCGACGACTGCTAGCGCGGGTCAAGACGTATGTGCGGAACGGGGAACTGACCGAGAGGGGCTTGGCCCGCATGATCGGGATCTCGCAGCCACACATGCACCACATCCTCAAGGGCGTGCGCACTCTGTCGATCGAAAACGCGGATCGTATCCTACGGCGGCTGGATTTGACGGTATTAGATTTGATCGAGGGGCTTGCTTCTCCCCTTAAAGTTTCCGAAGTGACGACTATTGCGGGGATTGAGCCGATCGAACAGGGGGAGTTGACCAGCGTGGGTGCGGAGGGTTGGAAGAACACCGGGAAATTCGGAAAGCCAGGCGTACAACCGCAAGAACTGTTTTAGTATCGCGCCGCTGAAATGGCGCTGCACTCCGCCCCCTGGCGGTTGCGGTTCGGTGCTGGGTCACGGACGCGAAGCTTTTGCGCCGGCGACCTCCTGGTAGATGTCGAGAACCTGGCGGGCGGCGGTGGCCCAACTGAAGCGGCGAACCTGTTCGTGGCCACGGCGGATCAGTTCGGACCGCAGTTTCTCGTCCAGCAGCACTTCGCGGATGCCGCGCGCGATGTCGAAGACGTTCTCCGGATTGACCAGCATGGCCGCGTTGCCGGCGACCTCGGGCAGGGAACTGACGCTCGAGGTGACAACCGGCGTGCCGCAGGCCATGGCCTCGAGCGGCGGCAGACCGAAGCCCTCATAGAGCGACGGGAACACGAACGCGGACGCGGCCTCGAAGAACACCCGCAGGGTATCGAGGGGCACGAACCCCAGAAAGCGGACCAGCTTTTCGACGCGCGTCTTGATCACGGCGCGGCGGAGGGCCGGGTACTTGGTGATTTCATCCCCAATAATGATGAGGTGCAGGTCCTTGTAGATCGGATGGTGCTCCAGATCGCCGCGCAGGACGGCGAAGGCCTCGACCAGCCGAGGGATGTTCTTTTGCGGGCGGACGGCGCCGGCGTAAAGCAGGAACGGGTAATCGATCTGATAGCGCTCCAGGGTCTGCTGGCGCTCGGTGGATTGGGTGCCGTTATCGGGCGGGCGCGAGAAATGCGGGTCGGGAGCATCGTAAATCTGGTGGATGCGGTTAGAGGGAATTCCGAGGAAGCTCTCGACATCGCGGCGCGTGGCCGTGGAGACCGCGATGACGCGTTCGGCCCGCAGCAGCCCCCGGCGGAACAGAAACATGCGGAAGCCGGAGCGCATCTGAGCCCGGTTGCCGAACAGCAGGCTGCCCATGTCGTGGATGGTGACCACGTAAGGCTTGGGCATCAGAAGCGGGACCAGGTTCAAGGGCATGTGCACCAGGTCGGCCCGGATGGTGCGCAGGAAAAAGTAAAACGCGAACTGGTCCACCCAGTCGGTGTCCTGCCTGCGGTAGACGGCGATTTCGAAGTTGGGGGGCAGGTCGGCCAGTTCGGGCTCGTCTCCGTTGAGGGCGATCAGGACGTAGCGGTTTTCGTGGTCGAGCGCGGCCAGGGCATGGACGAGGTTGCGGATGTAAGTCCCGATTCCGAAATCGCGGGTGCGGCGGGCGTCAATGGCGATGCGGATGGGCATTCACTGCGCCATCACCGGGCTGAGCTTCCAGGCATACAGCGGGAACCTGTCTGTGAGCGCCTTTACCCGGGCGCGGACCGCGGCGCAGGTTTCCTGGGAGCCTATGTTGTTGAGCACTTCGGCAATGAGCAGGGCGACCTCGCCCATTTCCCGCTCGCCGAAGCCGCGCGTGGTCACGGCGGGGCTGCCCAGGCGGATGCCGCTGGGGTTGAACGGCTTGTTGGTATCGAACGGAATGGTGTTCTTGTTGGCGGTGATGTAGGCCTCGTCGAGGGCCAACTCGGCCTCCTTGCCCCGGATGCCTTTCGAGAACACGTCGAGCAGCAGTAGGTGCGTGTCCGTGCCCCCCGAGACGACGCGGAATCCGGCTTGGGCCAGGCCCGCGGCCAGCGCGGCGGCGTTGGCCACCACGCGCTTCTGATACTCCACGAATTCGGGCTGCATGGCTAACAGGAAGCACACTGCTTTCGCGGCGACAATGTGCACCAGCGGGCCGCCCTGTATGCCGGGGAAGACGGACTTGTCGATGGCCTGGGCGTGCTGCGCGCGGCAGAGAATGATGCCGGAGCGCGGCCCGCGCAGCGTCTTGTGGGTGGTGGAGGTTACGATGTCGGCGTACTCGCAGGGGTTGGGATGGACGCCCGCCGCGACCAGACCGGAGAAGTGCGCCATATCGACCATCAGCATTGCCCCGCTGGCATCCGCGATTTCGCGCATACGGCGGAAATCGATGATGCGGGGATAGGCGCTGCCGCCGGCCACGATCATCTTGGGGCGATGCTCCATGGCGAGGGCGGCCAGTTCGTCGTAGTCGATCCGCTCGGTCTCGCGATTCACGCCGTAGGGCACGATCTTATAGAGCTTGCCGGAGAAGTTGTAGGGGCTGCCGTGGGTGAGGTGGCCGCCGTGCGAAAGATTCATCCCCAGGATGGTGTCGCCGGGCTGGAGGAACGCGGCGTAGGCGGCCATGTTGGCCTGCGCGCCCGAGTGCGGCTGCACGTTGGCATGCTCGGCGTGGAACAACTGCTTGGCGCGCTCGATGGCCAGCGTCTCGACGACGTCCACATACTGGCAGCCGCCGTAGTAGCGTTTGCCGGGATAGCCCTCGGCGTACTTGTTGGTGAAGACGCTGCCCGCGGCTTCGAGCACGGCTTCGGAAACGAAGTTCTCGCTGGCAATCAACTCGAGGCGCGAGTTCTGCCGCTGTAACTCCTGGCGGATGGCGTCGTACACCTGCGGATCGACCTCGGCCAGCGGCCGGGACATGGTCTCCTGCTCATTCATGATTGCTTCCCCTCCAGGGCGGCGATCTTTGCCACGCGCTGGGCGTGGCGGCCTCCATCGAAGGCGGTATCGAGAAAAACGTCCACCAAGGCGTCGGCAGCGGGCTCCTCGATGAATCGGGCGCCCAGCGTAAGTATGTTGGCGTCGTTGTGCGCGCGGGCCAGCCGGACTTCTTCGGGCACCGTGCCCAGCGCGGCGCGAATGCCGTCGACCTTATTGGCGGCGATGGACATGCCGACGCCGGTGCCGCAGACCAGGATGCCGCGATCGGCGCGGCCCGCGACTACGTCGTCGGCCACGGGCGCGGCGAAATCGGGATAGTCGCACGACTCGGTGGAGTGCGTACCTTCGTCCAGAACCTGGTGGCCCTCCTGCTCCAGCCGGATGCGGAGACGTTCCTTCAGCAGAAATCCGGCATGATCGGCACCGATAGCGACTCTCATATGGGGCAGAGAGCCAATTCTAACATGCGGCTGGCGGAGCACTGCTCCGTCGATGGCCTATGGCTGATGGCTGATAGCTGGCTCCCTGTTATCCTGTACCAATGCGTTGGAGTCAACTCTTTATTCCCACTTTGCGGGAGGAGCCCGCGGAGGCGGAAGTAGTCAGCCACCGGCTGCTGTTGCGGGCCGGATATATCCGCCAGCTCGCGGCGGGCGTTTATAGCTACCTGTTTCTGGCGCAGCGCTCGCTGAACAAGATCGTCGCCATCGTGCGGCAGGAGATGGACGCCATCGGCGCGCAGGAGTTTCTGTTGCCGGCGCTGCAGCCGGCCGAGCTATGGCAGGAATCGGGCCGCTGGGAAATCATGGGCCACGATCAGTTCCGGCTGAAGGACCGCAATGGCCGCGACATGTGCCTGGGCATGACCGCGGAAGAAGTCATGACCGCCATCGCGCGTAACGAGCTGCATAGTTACAAGCAGCTTCCGCAGATCTGGTATCAAATTCAGACGAAGTTCCGCGACGAGCCGCGGCCGCGCTCCGGGCTGATGCGCGTGCGGCAGTTCCTCATGAAGGACTCGTACACCTTCGACATGGATGCCGCGGGACTCGACGCGGCCTACCGCAAACACTACGACGCCTACGGGCGGATCTTCCGCCGCTGCGGGCTGGAGTTTCTGGCGGTGGAAGCGGATTCGGGAGCGATGGGCGGCAGCCAGTCCCACGAATTCATGGTGAAGTCGGAGGCGGGCGAGGACTGGGTGGTGACTTGCAGCCAGTGCGGCTATGCGGCCAATCTCGAGAAAGCCGTCTCGACCGCTACGCCGCCGGCGCGGCCCGATCCGGCCGGCGACCTGACGCCCGAAGCGTTCCTCACCCCGGGTATCAAAACCATCGAGCAGCTCACTGAGTTCACGGGCCATCCCGGAAGCTCGTTCATCAAGAGCCTGGTGATGGTGGCCGACGGACAGCCCGTGCTGGCGCTGGTGCGCGGCGACCACCAGATGAGCGAGACGAAGTTTCAGCGGGCGGCGGGCGTTCGGGAGTTCCGCGCGGCGCATCCGGAGGAGATCGTAGCCTGGTTCGGGGCCGAAGCCGGCTCGCTCGGTCCGGTCGGGGCCGGCAAGATGCGCATACTGGCCGATGAGGCGCTGCGCGGGCGCAAGAACATGATCGCCGGCGCGAACAAGGACGGCCAGCATCTGCGGGGCGTGACGCCGGAGGAAGACTTCCAGGCCGAGTACCAAGACCTGCGACAGGTCGTGGTGGGAGATGCGTGCGCGCGCTGCAGTGGTCCTTTGGCGCTGGGCAAGGCCATCGAGATCGGGCACATCTTCAAGCTGGGCTCGCGCTATTCGAGCATTCTGGGATTGCGCGTGCAGAACGCCGCGGGCGAAGATTGCACGCCGGTGATGGGGTCGTACGGGATCGGCATCGAGCGCATCCTGAGTTCCGCGGTGGAGCTTTACAGCGACGCGGACGGGATGGTGCTGCCGGCGGCGATCGCGCCATTCCAGGTGGTCATCACGCCGGTCAACATCGGGGACGAAACACAGCGGCAGGCCGCCATCGACATCTATGACAGCTGCCGGGCGCTGGGGCTGGACGTTCTCTCCGACGACCGCGACGAGCGGCCGGGTGTGAAGTTCAAGGACGCGGACCTGATCGGCGTGCCCTACCGCATCGTCATCGGCAAGAAGTTCGCGCAGGGGCTGGTGGAGCTGGTGGAGCGGCGCGGGCGGCGCAAGGTCGATGTGGAGGTGGCGGGCGTTGCGGAGAGGGTGAGGGCGGAGGTTGATCGCTCCCTAACTGGCGCGGTTCAGTAACGTCACGCGGCGGCCCTGGATCCGAAACTCTCCGGAGAGCACGATGCGGATCGCTTCGGTGTAGGCCTGATGCTCGTGTTCCAGAATGCGGGCGGCGAGCGTCTGCTCGGTGTCTTCGTCCAGCACCGGGATGGCGCGCTGGATGACGATCGGGCCGGCGTCGAGAAGTTCGTCCACAAAGTGCACCGTGCAGCCGCTGATCTTCACGCCGTGCTCGAGCGCCTGGTGCTGCGCCTCCAGGCCCGGGAACGATGGCAGCAGCGACGGATGAATGTTCAGGATGCGTAGCGGAAACGCGCGCACGAAGTAGGCGCTAAGCAGGCGCATGTAACCGGCCAGACAGACCAGGTCCACCGCGTTCTTCTCGAGTTCGGCGACCACCATGCGATCGTAGACTTCGCGATCCAGACCCTTCGAGGGGATGGAGACCGCGTTCAATCCGCGCTGGCGGGCGATTTCAAGGCCGCGGGCGTCGGGCCGGTTCGAGATCACCACGGCGATTTCGGCATCGAGGCGGCCGGCGTCTATGCTGACGGCGATGGCCTCGAAATTCGAGCCGCGTCCCGAGAGCAGGACTCCGAGCTTCTTCATAAATAGATCACCCGCGCCTTGGACCCGCGCTTCAGTGGAACGACGCGACCGATTTCGTGGCAAGGCTGGTCGAGGCCGTCCAGCAGTTTCCTGGCACGCGCCAGGTTCCGCTTCGCGACAACCAGGATCATGCCGATGCCCAGGTTGAAGGTGCGGCGGTAGTCGTCATCGGGAATGTTGCCGAGGCGCCGCAACAGTTCGAAGATGGGCGGCACCTTCCAGGAGGCGGTGTCGACTTCGATGGCCACGCGGGGCGGCAGAATGCGAGGCGTGTTGCCGGTGATGCCGCCGCCGGTGATGTGCGCCGCGCCCTTGAGCAACCCTTTTGCGGCGAGCGCCTGCAGCGGCCCGAGGTAGCTGCGGTGCACCTTGAGTAACTCGTCTCCGACCGTGCCACCGAGCTCCGGCAGATAGGTCTTGACCCCGTAGCCGGCCACCTCGATCAGCAGCTTGCGTGCCAGCGAGTAACCGTTGGTGTGCAGGCCTGTCGAGGGCAGGCCGAGAAGCACGTCGCCGGTCCGGATCGTGCTGCCGTTGAGCATGCGGGTGCGCTCGACGGCGCCCACGATGAAACCGGCCAGGTCGTATTCGCCCGGAGCGTAGAGGCCGGGCATCTCCGCGGTTTCGCCGCCGATCAGCGCGCAGCCGTTCTCGCGGCAGGCGCGGGACAGTCCGGAGACAACCTGGCGGGCAACTTCCGCGTCGAGTTTTCCGGTGGCATAGTAATCGAGGAAGAAAAGCGGCCTGGCGCCCAGCACGCCGATGTCATTGACGCAATGGTTCACCAGGTCCTGGCCCACCGTGTCGTGCCGGCCGGCGGCGAAAGCGATTTTGAGTTTCGTGCCGACGCCGTCGGCCGAGCTCACCAGGACGGGCTTCTTCCATCCGGTGAGCTCGAAGCCGGCCCCGAAGGCTCCGATATCGGTGACCACGCCGCGAGTGAAGGTGGCGCGGGCCAGGTGCTTGATATGGTCTACGGCGCGATCCGCCTCGTCGATATCGACGCCGGCGTCTTTGTAGCGCACTGCTTTTCGAGGTGCCATCGTCAGACTCTACAGTATAGCGGGGAACGCGGACGCGCTTAACGCGGGGACGCGCGTAAGTATAAGTCCGCTTCCAGACGGTCGCGGTTCGGTGCTGGGGTACACTTACGTCGTATGAGGGTTGTCATTCAGCGAGTCAGCCGGGCGCGCGTAGTGGTGGATGGACGCACTACGGGCGAGATCGCGTCCGGACTGGTGGTGTTGCTGGGCGTGGCCAAATACGATACACAGGCCGATGCCGATTACCTGGCGGACAAAGTAACCGGCCTGCGTATCTTCCCCGACGATGCGGGCAAGATGAATCGCAGCGTTCTCGAAACCGGTGGCTCGCTGCTGATTGTCTCTCAATTTACGCTGTATGGCGATTGCCGGAGGGGCCGCCGGCCGGGGTTTGACCTGGCCGCTCCGGCCGATGAGGCTCGCGCTCTGTATGACTATTTCGTCCTGGCCTGCCGTAAGCGAGGAGCGCCGGTGGAGACAGGTATCTTCCAGGCATCGATGGCAGTCGAGCTTACCAATGACGGACCTGTGACTATCATTTGTGACTCGGAGAAACGCATATCGCAGTAACTATTGCTATGCTATCGTGTAGTGGGGTGAACTAATGCCGAGACATACAAACGTGCAGAATTCCGAGCTGCTGAAAGCGGCGTTGGAGGGACTGGAAGCGCAGAAGAAGCGGATCGAAGAGCAGATTGGCCAGGTTCAGGCCATGCTCGGCCGGCGGCGGGGACGTCCTCCGGCCTCGGCTGCCGCCGCGCCCGCCGTGGAAAAGCCTGCGCGCCGGAGAAAGCTGAGCGCCGCCGCCCGCAAGCGGATCGCCGCCGCTCAGAAACGCCGCTGGGCCGAGTACCGCAAAAAGACAGAGGGTAAGGAATAGAGAGTCAGGTGCGCGCCGCCGCTGGTACCGCCGGCGGCGCGGCTTCCCAGTGGAACCGCTCGAGAACTTCTTGCACGGGGCCCTCGGCGGCGATCTTCCCGCGTTCAAAAAAGACCGCGCGGCTAGCAAGCGCGCGGGCCAAAGCCGCATCGTGAGTGATTAAGACCTTAGATTGTTCCAACCGACCCAGCAACGTCACTAAGTCGCGCTGTGCGGGAGGGTCCAGGAACGTGGTTGGTTCATCGAGCACCAGCACTTCCGGATGCATCGCCAGCACGCCCGCCATGGCTACGCGTTTCTTCTCGCCCGCGCTGAGGTGATAAGGTGCCTTGTCGGCGGCGTACCGCATGCCGGTGTCATCGAGGGCGGCCAACGCAATCTCACGCGCTTCCTGCGGCGTCCGGCCGGCGTTGAGCGGCCCGAAGGCAACGTCTTCGAGCACCGAGGGCATGAAGAGCTGCTCGTCGGAATCCTGAAACACCAGCCCGACCTTGCGGCGGATCTCGGGCAGGTTCTGCTTCTCCATCTCCAGGCCGCAAACGGAAAGGAAGCCCTCGCCGCGAAGCAACCCGTTCAGGTGGTGCGCGAAGGTGGTCTTGCCGGAGCCGTTGGGGCCGAGCAGCACCACGGTCTCGCCAGGGAACAATTGGAAATCCACGCCATCGAGCGCCAGCGTGCCGTTGTCGTAGCGGTAGCGCAGGCCGCGCACTTCGATGAGGGGCCGGTTCTTCATGCAAGGGTACCCATGGCCAGCCGCAAGACCGTGGCGAGGCCCGCGCCGCCGAGCAGAAAGAGAACGTCCGCCGGTCCGAGTCGCGCTTCCGCGAGCAGCTCCATACGGCCCTCGAATCCGCGTGCGAGCATCGCTCCGTGGATGCCTTCGGCCCGCGCGTAGGAGCGTCCGAAGAGGGTGGCCGCGGCGCCCGCCGCGTGCGCGAGCCGGAGGCTTCCGCCCCCACGCGCCAGCGCCGCCATCCGCATGTGCTGCGCTTGCTCCGAAATAACGAAGAGGTAGCGGTAGAGGAACTGGATCACCAGCGTAAGGAAGCGCGGGACGCCCAGCGATTCGAGGCCACGCACGAGTTTCGGCAACGGCGTCGTCCCGGCCAGGGTCAGAACCGCCGCGGCCGAGAGGTAGCTCTTCGATACCAGCGACAGCGCGCGGGCCTCGTCGCCCGCCAGCACGCTGAAGAGAGCGAAGGTGCCCGCGAACGGCAGCACCGTCGCGGCGCGAAGCGCCAGGCCGGCCAGCGGCAGGCGCGCAGCCACGATCGCGGCCGCGACGAGCGCCGCGTAGCAGGCTCCCGCGGTGGCCGTCATCGGCGTGGTGGTGGCCAGCGCCACCAGGTAGACGAGCAGGACCAGAACCTTCACGCGCGCGTCGCGGGCGTGCAGGAAACTCTCTCCGCGGCTCCAGCGTTCCAGTACGACATGGTGCACGTCAGGCGCTCCTGGGACGCGTGGCCGCCCGCCCGAGCGCGACGCAGATGAGACCGACCAGCAGCGCTCCCGCGGTTCCGGCGGCGGCTTTGGAGATCCACGGCGAGCCGAGCCAGCGGGCTCGATACTCCGCCAGAGGGGCGGCGAACAGGTTGGTGATTCGTCCCAGGATGTCGAGCTGACCGCCCAGCCACTGGAGACCGTCCGGGTTGGTCGAAGCCACCAGGCCTCCTACCGCGGCCAGCAGCACCGCGCCGGCGCCGCAGACGGCCAGACCCCAGGAGCGTTCGGGCGTCGCGTGGCGCACGATACGCGGGCTGAGCCTTTCGATCCCTCGCACCACCGCGACCGTAATGACGCCTTCGACCGCGGCCGAGACTGCGAAGACCACCAGCAGGAAAGCCAGGGCGGCCGGCCGGACGGGCACGCCCGATGCCAGCAACTCGCTCACCGCCAGCAGCGCGGACACGATGACGGAGAGCGCGCCGGCGGCGAAGATGGCGGTCCTGCGGTGCCGGCCTGCGCCCCACAGACGGTAGGGCAGCCATGCCGCCAGGACTCCGGCGATGCCCATGTTGAAGACATTCGCGCCGAGCGCCAGAATGCCGCCGTCCTGGAACACGAATGCCTGCACCGCGAGAATGGCCGTCATGACCACCGAAGCCGCAGCCGGGCCGAGCGTAATGGCCAGCAACGCCCCGCCCACCAGGTGCGCACTGGTGCCCGCGGCGACCGGGAAATTGATCATCTGGGCGGCGAACACGAAGGCGCCCATCACACCCAGCAGCGGGGCGCGCGCTTCTTCCAGTTCGCGCCGTGCGCGGCGCGCAAGCAGGCCGACAGCTGGGAGGCCGGTCACGTCAAGGGCCAGCCAGACGGGTGTGGAGAGGAAGCCGTCGGGAATGTGCACCGAATCCCACGGTAGCACGATCCTAAAAAGCGTGTCACGCGGCCCGGCGTTGGCGCAACGCCTACGGGACTACGTCGAAGTCGATCCACTGCGTGGCGACGCCCTCATGCTCCTTGGCAAAGGTGTCTCGAACGATGAACTGCAGCGCGTAGGAGCCGGGCTCGAACGCTTCCAGGGGCACGTTCCCCTTGGCCGTGGTGCGCGCGGAGCCCGTTGCGGCGACGTCCAGTCTCTTCGGCTCCGTCGCGAGCACTTGCTGCTGGCCGCGGAACACGCGCACCTCGGTATCGAGGGCCGGTTTGTTGGTGCCCGGATCGAGCCGGGCGTTGAAGATCTGGCAGGTGAAGTCGAAGGCGCCGCTCCGCCGAAACACGCGGAAAGAGGGGCCGCCCGGCGCCTCGCGGTCCTGCGGCTGGTTGGGCGGGCTGTCGAGGACCAGGCCGGAGAGGGCGAGCCTCCGTTTCTTCAGGTCAGGCACTTCGACGAACTGGCTCGCGGTTCCAATCTTGCCGGTGGCTGTGTCGCGGACGGCGACACGCACCTGGTAGGGGCCCGGGCGAACGACCGCAATCGAGCTGGTGTAGACTAGCCCAGCCCCGAGCGCATACTCGTAGCGCGCGGGCTTGAGCCGGATGATCGCTTTGTAGGACGCCTTGTCGATGGGCTGGCCGCGCTCGTCGACGGTAAATGCGAGCAGGTCGGCGGTTGCCTGCCGGTCCCCCTGGTCGGACGAAAAGGTGAGGTCGCGGGCGTCGATGTGGAGCATCAGCGTGATCGTGGCGCGGGAGTCCGCGGCTTCGGCAAATACCGGAGTAAGACGCAGGCGCACTCCGGAGGAGGTGAAGGGCGAGAAGAGGGCGGCGGCAAACTCGTCGTCAGTGCGCTTAGGAGAATCCTCGTAACCGTAGTAGCCGGATCGCGAGCGAACGCGCAGCTTCGGAATCTTGACCTGGACCTTGACGGCGTGAAAGTCCGGCTGTTTTCCGTTGCGAGGCTGAAAACGGGCGGCGTCGGGTTTGTAGCCGATGAGGTAGTAGCCTTCGAGATCCTTCAGAACTTGTCCCAGTCCGAAGTCGATGCGATTGGTGTCATGAACCAGGAAACCGCCCGTCTCGTGGGACAGGACCGCGAGCCCTTCCTGATCGAGCAGCATGCTGGTCAGGCGGCTGTCGCCGCGGCCCTCGTTGCGTATGTCCGCGAGGGTGAGCCGGTCGGACGCGGTCGGAGTCAGGGGCTGCACGCCCCGGGCATCGATGCTGTAGAGCACCACGGCGGCGCGATTGGCCTGGTCCGCCAGGCGGCGCAACGCTTCCGCGATCCGCACGTCCGGCTCCCACACCGAAGGCCTGGCGTAGCGAGGAGCCATGGTCTCCCCGGGGCCCAGAATCGAGCGCAGCCGCAAGCCATCGGAGATGAGGATGAGGGACTTGCGTCCTGGCATGTCACGCATGCCGTTCAGTAAGTAACTCACGGCGCCGAGCGTTCCGAGCGAGTAAGTGAGGCGGCGGAATTGCGCATCTTGCGATCGGGCCTCCAGGCCCGAGCCGGCACGGGGATTGACCGGCTCCATCGCCGAGAGTCCGGAGCGGCCGCCGGGATACCAGCGCAGGCGCTCCACGGCGGCGAGCAAGAGACGCCGGTCGGTGGTGAACTGATCGAGCGCGCCCATGCCACCACTGGTGCGGACGATGGCGACCAGGTCGCCGGGCTGAAGCTGCTGGTCGACGAAGTGCTTCAGGTCGTGTCGCACTTCGCCCATGCTCTCGAAGGACAGGCCGAGGTCGTCCACAACCAGGACGATGGTGCGGCGCACCTCCTCGCGCTTTGTCGCGGCGGGCGCGGGCGGGGGCGCAACCGCGCCTGGGGGCAGGGGAGCGGGAGCGGCCGGCGGCGCGGGCGGAGCGAGCCGTATGTATGAGAAGTTGGTGATCTTCTGAGCGCGGCCGTCCTCGGTGATCTCGAAGGCATCGGCCTTCAGGTCGGTGACCTGGCGGCCCTTGGCGTCCGTCACCACCGCGTCCACCTGGACCAGATTCACCGTGACGCGGATGATGGGAGATTCAATCTGGCCCGGCGCCGCCAGTGCCGCCAACGCTACTGCCAGGAGATATCGAGCTCCAGTCATCTCATCTCGTCTCCGGAAAGGCTGAGTTTATCCTAAATACACGGCGCCGGCGCCTCCTTTTCGGTTACGGCCACGCCTATAATGAATCACAAATGGGCGAGCTCAGCCGGATTGGCGTGGCGATCGACTCGGAGTTACTGAAGAAGTTCGACGCTCTGATTGCGAAGCGCGGCTACACGAACCGCTCGGAGGCCTTTCGGGATTTGATCCGCGACGAACTGGTCGAGCAGGCATGGGAATCGCCCGAGCGGCGCGTCGTAGGCACGGTCTCGCTGGTTTACGACCACCACGCGCGCCTGCTGAATGAAAAACTCACCGGCATGCAGCACGACCACTATCACCACGTGCTCTCGACCCTGCACGTCCACCTGGACCACGACCATTGCTTGGAAGTTCTGGTGGTGCGCGGGAAGGCCGCCGATGTCAAGAAACTCGCCGACGCCTTGATCTCCACGAAAGGTGTGAAGCACGGCCGTCTGACGATCACGACGTCCGGCGCCGAAGTCTGAAGGATCAGCCGACGGCCGAGGTCTGACGGCTGATGGCCGCCTCCCGTCGTTCGAGCGGCTGGGTGGCGCGATATGTGAACAACATGCGGTGGATGACCGTGATGTTGGCGATCACGGCGATGACCCAGAGTACCGGCGCCATGCGATTGAAGAGCCCGCCGATGATCAGCAGCACCATGCGCTCCGGGCGCTCCATGAAGCCGGCCTTGCATTTCGGGATCATGCATTCGGCGCGGGCCCGGGTGTAGCTCACCATCACCGAACCGGTCATCACCACCGCCGTCAGCACCACATAGAAGAAGCGGTTGATGGAGGCGTAGTAAACCAGCAGGCCCATCAGCAGAACCAGGTCCGAGTAGCGGTCCACCACGGAATCGAAGAAGGCCCCGAACAGCGTCACCTGGTTGGTGGCGCGCGCGACGCGGCCGTCCACCATGTCGAAGATCCCGGCCGCGATCATCACCAGGGCCGAGGGGGCGAACATGCCGGCCGCCAGCAGCACCGCCGCGACCCCGTTGATCAGCAGGCCGATGAAGGTCAGAACGTTGGGATGGATGCGCGAAAGAGCGAGGCCTCGGACAATCAAGCGAATGACGGTATTACAGGCCACCCCGATGGCGCGGGTGTAGGTCATAGACCCTCGCTCCCCTCGTCGTGGATGGTGGTGAGCTCGAGAATCTCCATCTCCCGGGTGCCGCCGGGGATCTGGATCTTGACCACGTCGCCAACTTCCTTGCCGAGCAATCCCCGCCCGATCGGGGAATTCGTCGAGATGAGGCCTTTGGAGACGTCGGCCGCCTCGCTGGTGACCAGCCGGAAGGTGATCTGCTCGTCCTTGCCCATGTCGAGGACCACGACCTTGGAGCCGAGACCCACGCGGTCGTGCGGGATTCTCGTGAGATCCACCATGGACCAATCGGTCATGCGCTTCTGGAGTTGCTGCAGGCGCGCGTCGACATAGCGCTGGCGCTCCTTGGCGGCGTGGTATTCGGCGTTCTCGCTTAAGTCGCCGTGCGCGCGCGCCTTCAGGATCTCCCGCGGCAACTCGGTGCGAAGCTCGTGTTCGAGCGCAGCGATCTCGTCCTGAAGCTTTTTCTTGAAATCCTCCATGAAGGGAAGCCAGCTCCTCGACTGCTAATTATAGAGCACTCGCCCGTCGCTCGTCGCCCGTCGCTCGCCGGTGCCAGGCGGGTGTCGCGCCGCTTCGCGCCCTGGGCGAACCACGGTGCACAACCGGAAAGACCCGGCCGTAGGTGCGACGGGCGACGGGTGACGGGCGACGGG
>CAZBQQ010000083.1:0-7737 GCA_964493965.1 uncultured Solibacteraceae bacterium | reverse complement strand
GACGGGCGACGGGTGACGGGCGACGGGCGAGTAAAACAGTCCCATTCGACAATGGTTTCGCGCTCTGCTATCATAGGATTATCCATGGGAATTAGAACGCCTTACCCCCAAGGTGCACAGGTTGAGCACCAGAAGTTTGGTCTTGGTGCCGTGCTATCCGCCACGGAAGAGTACATCGTCATCAAGTTCGACGATTTCGGCGAGAAGAAATTCCTCGCCCATATCGTCTTGACTGCGCTTAAGAAAAGCGACCGGCAGCCGCCGGTCGAGAAGCGCGCGCGCCGCAAGCCGAAAGCTGCTGCCGTCGCCGCCGCTCCCGCACCTGCACCCGCACCGGCCGTTTAGCCTGTAAGCGGGTTCCGTATCCGGCTCATTTCCGGTGGAGCCCGAGGTGTGTCCGGGCCCGTCGGTGTTACACTGGTAACCTCTCATGAGATTCGGTGTCGTAGTCTTTCCTGGCAGCAATTGCGATCATGACGCGTGGTATGCCGTCTCGCAAAACCTGGGGCAAAAAGCCGAGTTCCTGTGGCACGATTCGCCGAAGCTGGGCGACGTCGATGCCGTGATCCTGCCTGGCGGGTTCGCCTACGGGGACTATCTGCGCTGCGGCGCGATCGCCAAGTTCTCTCCGGTAATGGGCGCGGTGCGGAAGTTCGCCCAGGAGGGTGGGCTTGTTCTGGGCATCTGCAACGGGTTCCAGATCCTGGTGGAAAGCGGACTGCTGCCCGGCGCGCTCATCCGCAACCGCGGTCTGAAGTTCATCTGCCGTCCCGTGCGGTTGCGTACGGAAACCACGAATTCTCCTTTCACCTCCCAGGCGCAGAAGGGGCAGGTCCTCACTTTTCCCATCGCGCACGGCGAGGGCTGCTATTACGCGGACGAACAAACACTGGACCGGCTCGAGGCGGAAGACCGGGTCGTCTTTCGCTATCTCGACAACCCCAATGGGTCGCTTCGGGATATAGCTGGAATTCTGAACGAGGGCCGCAACGTGATGGGGCTGATGCCTCATCCCGAACGCGCCGCCGATCCGCTGATGGGATCGACGGACGGCCTGGTGGTGCTGGAATCGATGGTCGCGGCTCTGGCCGCTGAAACGCGCCGGGCTTAAGGCCGATGGCTGAAAGCTGACGGCTGATGGCTTGTTCATGACAATCACTCCCGACCTCGTCGCTACTCATCAACTCAGTCCCGAAGAATACGCCAAGATCATCGCCCTGCTCGGGCGTGAGCCGAGCTATACCGAGCTCGGGATCTTCAGCGTGATGTGGAGCGAGCACTGCTCCTACAAAAGCTCCCGGCTGCACTTGAAGAAGCTGCCGACGCGGTCGAAGCTCGTGCTGCAAGGGCCCGGTGAGAACGCCGGCATCATCGATATCGGCGGCGGCTGGGCGATCGCGTTCAAGATCGAGTCCCACAACCACCCCAGCTTCATCGAGCCGTTCCAGGGCGCGGCCACAGGCGTCGGCGGCATCCTGCGCGACATCTTCACCATGGATGCGATGCCGATCGCGGTGATGGATTCGCTGCGGTTCGGGCCGCTGGACGATCCGGAGAACGGCGCGCGCAACCGGCGGATCGTCGAGGGCGTGGTGTCGGGCATCGCGCATTACGGAAACTGCTTCGGGGTCCCGACCATCGGCGGCGAGTGCATCTTCGAGCCCTGCTACAACGGCAACCCGCTGGTGAACGTTTTCGCTCTGGGCGTGTTCAAGAAGGACGAAGTGTTCTACGCGCGCGCCAGCGGCGTCGGGAACCCGGTGGTCTACGTGGGCGCCAAGACGGGCAAGGACGGCATCCACGGAGCGTCGATGGCCTCGGCCGAGTTCACCGAGGAATCAAAGCAGAAACGGCCCACGGTCCAGGTGGGCGATCCGTTCATGGAGAAGCTGCTGCTGGAGGCCTGCATCGAGGCGATGCATACCGGCGCGGTGGTCGGCATTCAGGATATGGGTGCGGCGGGGCTCACCTGCTCCACCTGCGAGATGGCGAGCCGCGGCGGCACGGGCATCGAGATCGACCTGGCGCTGGTGCCACAACGCGAGACCGGCATGACGCCGTACGAGATCATGCTGTCGGAGTCCCAGGAGCGGATGTTGCTGGTGGTGGATAAAGGCCGCGAGGACGAGGTCTTCCGAGTCTTCAAGAAGTGGGGACTCGATGCCGTGGCCGTGGGCGTGGTGACCGATGACGGCAAGATGCGCGTCAGGGATCACGGCGTGGTGGTGGCCGAGCTTCCGGCGCGCGAACTTGCCGATGAGGCGCCGCTCTACGACCGCCCGCACACGCTGCCGTTCCGCACGGCTCCGATCGACGGACCGGTAATTCCCGAAGGCAATTCCGAAGCCGACCTGCTGGCGTTGGTGGGGTCCGGCGACTTGTCGTCGAAGCGCTGGATCTGGGAGCAGTACGATCACCAGGTGCGAACCAACACGACGCAGGGGCCGGGCGGCGATGCGGCTATCGTCCGCATCAAGCAGACCGGGACGTCGGTGGCGATGTCCCTCGACGGCAACGGCCGCTATGCTTACCTCGGTCCGCGCGAGGGCGCCAAGCTGGCTGTGGCCGAATGCTGCCGCAATCTTTCCACCGTAGGCGCCGTGCCTGCGGCCGCGACCAATTGCCTCAATTTCGGCAATCCTGAAAAGCCGGAGATCATGGCGCAACTCGTCGAAGCCATCGAGGGCATGGCCGAGGCCTGCCGCTTCTTCGAGACGCCCATCACAGGCGGCAACGTCAGTCTGTATAACGAAACTCTCAGCGAGGGCGTGTATCCCACGCCTGTCCTGGGTATTATCGGTCTGCTCCCGACGGCTCCGCCGGTGACCATCGACTTCAAAGCGCCGGGGCGCTCGGTGATCCTGCTGGGCGGGTTCGGGAATTGCGATGAGAGACAATTCGGATCGAGCCAGTACGCCAAGGTCATCGTGAAGCACCTGTGGGGCCTGCCGCCCGCGCTCGATATGGAGTATGAGAAGAAGGTGCAGACCGCGATGCGCGCCATCGTGGCCGCGGGGCTGGCCGATTCCGCGCACGACCTGAGCGATGGCGGCCTGGCGGTGGCGTTGGCGGAGTGCTCCTTCGGACCGGCGGGCATCGGAGCGACGCTCGATCTGGCGAGCGACCTTCGGCCCGAGTTCCTTCTGTTCCACGAGGGGCCGTCGCGCATTCTGATTTCGACCGAGCGGCCCGGCGAGGTGCAGCGGATCGCCGAAGAGCACGGCGTCCCGGCGTTGCTCGTGGGGGCGACCGTGGCCAATCGCGTGTCGATTACCAACCATGGGCGTAGGTTGATAGACTGTGAAATCCAACGCCTCAAGAGTACCTGGGAAGGGGCGCTCGAAGCGGCTTTGAAGGGGTGATGATGTTCGACAAGCTCCACGAAGAGTGCGGAGTCGTGGCGGTCTACGGGCATCCCGAGGCGGCCAACCTCGCGTACCTCGGTCTGTACGCCCTGCAACATCGCGGCCAGGAAAGCGCCGGGATGTGCTCCACCGACGGGAAGGAAATCTTCACCGTTAAGGAGATGGGCTACGTAGCCGACATCTTCACGCCCGAGCAACTGGGCAAGCTGCGCGGCCACTCGGCCATCGGCCACACGCGCTATTCCACCGCGGGGACCACCGTGCTGCTGAACGCGCAACCGTTCGCGGTGTCCTGCAACAAGGGCCTCATCGCGGTGGCGCACAACGGCAACATCACCAACGCCGCCGAGCTGCGGCAGGATCTCGAACGCGAGGGCTCCATCTTCCAGGCGTCGAGCGACACGGAAGTGATCCTGCACCTGGTGGCGCACTCTCGTGAGCGGACGCTGGCCGGCGCGTTGCGCGAAGCGCTGCTGCAACTCGAAGGCGCCTTCTCGCTGGTGTTCCTGGCGCAGGACCGGGTGATCGTGGCGCGCGACCCGCAGGGTTTTCGTCCGCTGGTGATGGGGCAGATGGAGCTGTCGGGCGGCCAGAAATCTTACGTCTTCGCTTCTGAGACTTGCGCGTTCGACCTGATCGGCGCGGTGTACCTGAACGAGGTCGAGCCGGGTGAGATGGTGGTGGCGGGGCCGGACGGGCTCACGCGCGAGCGCTACTGTCCGGAGCAGTCGCGGGCGCAGTGCGTCTTCGAGCACGTCTACTTCTCGCGGCCGGATTCGATCGTATTCAGCCGCTCGGTGCAGGAATCGCGCGAGATGCTGGGGCGGCTGCTGGCGCGCGAGCACCCGGTGGAGGCGGACGTCGTGGTGCCGGTTCCCGATTCGGGCGTGGCCGCGGCCATCGGCTACGCGGCCGAGGCTGGCGTTCCGTTCCGCCACGGGCTGATTCGCAGCCACTACATCGGGCGCACGTTCATCGAGCCTTCACAGGCCATCCGCGACTTCGGTGTCAAGCTGAAGCTCAACCCGGTGCGGCACCTGATCGAGGGCAAGCGCGTGGTACTGGTGGACGACTCGATCGTGCGGGGAACCACTTCCCGCAAGATCGTGCGCATGGTTCGCAGCGCGGGCGCTCGCGAGGTTCACGTCCGCATCTCCTGCCCGCCGACCCGTTCGCCTTGCTTCTACGGTGTCGATACGCCCACCAAGCGCGAGCTGATCGCCGCCAATAACACGGTGGAGGAGATCCGCACGTTTCTCGAGGCCGACAGCCTGGGCTACCTCTCGCTCGGGGGGCTGCGCGAGGCCGTCGCCGACCACAACCAGGAATACTGCTACGCCTGCTACACCGGCGACTATCCCACCGACCTGGTTAACATCGAATCGCTCATGACGGCCAAGGAGCGGCGCGGGTAATGCCCGCACAGATCGGACGTTCCGCCGAGAGCGTCGAACCCTCGCGCATCCGCGAGCTGGCCCACATCGCGATGGGGATGGAAGGTGTGCTCAAGCTGTACTTCGGCGAGTCGAGCACGCCCACGCCCGAGTACATACGCCGCGCCGCGCAGAAGGCGATGGCCGATGGCTTCCTGTTCTACACCGAAAACGCGGGCCTGCCGTCGTTGCGCCGCGCCCTCGCCGAGTCGTACCAGGGGCTGCACGGGGTGGCGCTCGATCCCGAGCGCGAAATCGTGGTTACGGCTTCGGGCGTGCAGGCGCTGAACGTCTCGATCCGCTGCGTGATCGATCCGGGCGACGAGGCGCTGGTCCTGACGCCGGCGTGGCCGAACGGCGCCGCCAACGTGGCGCTCTCGAGCGGCGTGCCGCGCATGGTTCCACACGTGCTGCGCGGCGGCCGCTACGAGATCGACTTCGACGCCCTGGAAGCCGCCGTCACGCCCCGGACTCGGCTGCTGCTCTACACGTCGCCCTCGAACCCGCTGGGCTGGGTCGCCACTTCCGCGGACCAGGACCGCCTGCTCGAGTTTGCGCGTCGGCACGAACTGTGGCTGCTGGCCGACGAAGTCTACGAGAGGCTGGTTTATCGCGATCCGCTGGGCACGCCCGCGCCGTCCATCCTCAAGAAGGCGACGCGCGACGACGCGCTGATCGTAGCGCAGTCGTTCTCGAAGACGTATTGCATGACCGGATGGAGAGTGGGCTGGCTGGTGGCGCGCGCGGACCTGGCGGCGAAGGCGACGCAGTTGAACGAGTTCATCATCTCGCACGCGCCGAGCTTCTCCCAGCGCGCGGCCGAGACGGCGCTGGTATGGGGCGAAATCGAAATCAAGAAGATGCTGGCGCGCTACAAGGAGAACCGGGACTACTGCCTGGCGATGCTGAAGAAGGCGCGCGGCGTCACGGTTCCCCAGCCTGAGGGCGCGTTCTACCTGTTCCCGCGCATCGACGGAATGACGGATTCGTTCGGCTTCTGCCGCCGTCTGCTCGAAGAGACCAGCGTAGGCATCGCTCCCGGCGTGGCCTTCGGAGCGGGCGGCGAGGGCTCGATCCGCATCTGCTACGCGGCCGAGCGTGAGATTCTGAAGCCGGCGATGGAGCGGCTGGTGGACTTTCTGGCGGCGCGATAGCCAGCCGCTGTCAGCGATAGAATAGACCCGCATGCTACCCAGAGCACTCACCTTCACGCTCGCACTTGTACCCTTGCTGGCCGAGCCCGGACCGCCGAAAGAGGACTCACAGGCGCCGACCCTCAAGCTTCAAGCCAGGCTAACCGGCCAGAGTTACTGCCGCGAACCGCGCTCCGACGACCTCTCAGCGACCCTGCGCCTGCAACTGAAGGTCACCAACATCGGCGAGGAACCCGTGATCCTTTACCGGAAGTGCGATCAACTGTTCGAAGCTTCCAGGAGCGCAACTCTCGCTGACGCCCTGGCTGGTAGATATGAGGACTCCTTCCACGTTTCCTACGCCCCTTTCTTCTACCTCAAGCTGATCAAAGGCTACGAAGCTTTTCCACCCCAGGACTACTTCGTGATCCTGCGGCCGGACGAACCCTACTTCCTGAATACCGTCGTTTCGTTCAGGTACTGTACTCCTGCGCGTGTTCGCTGCCCTGCTTTGAGCGGCGACCACTACTTGCGGGCCCGCTTCAGTACTTGGAAGGAGTCGCCCGAGGTACTGGCGCGGGCCCGGAAGACCTGGAGACCGTTCGGCTACCTATGGGACGGCGACCTCACCACGGAGCCGGTTGCTTTCGCCGTCGCTGACCCGCCGGTCATACCGGATTGCGAGGAGCCGAAAGCGTCCGAGGTGGTCCTCCGCTAGGGCAAGGAACCCTAATGGCGGATCTGTGAGATGGCTGCCATCCCTCCGCTTCTCACTGCGCCAGCGAGACGCGCAGGGCCCGGTCGAGTATGGAGGTAAGGATGGTTTCGGCGGGGACTGTTCCTGCGCATCGACGGGATGACGGACTCGTTCGGCTTCTGCCGCCGCCTGCTTGAGGAGACTAGCGTGGGCATCGCACCCGGCGTGGCCTTCGCAGCGGGCGGCGAAGGCTTAATCCGCATCTGCTATGCGGCCGAGCGGGAGAGCCTGAAGCCGGCGATGGAGCGGCTGGTGGAGTTTCTGGCGGCGCGGTAGGGGCCTATCAACGCGGCGGCGCCGTGGGGATGTCGACCAGCTTCAGATTCTCCACGCGCTCGAAATGGCTGCGGTTCCTTGTCAACAGTGGGAGGCCGTGCACCAAAGCGATCCCGGCGATCAGGCTATCGCCCATGCCGATCGGCCGGCCCCCGCGTTCGAGTTTGCGCCGCACATCCGCTGCTCGCTCGGCCGCCGCGCGGTCCAACGGCAGCACGTTCAGGGCCTCCACCAGCTGTCTGACGGCTTGCCCTCGCTTTCCCGGCCCGGCGCCGCTGAGAAGCTCGAAACAGTTAACCGCCGTCGTCTGGAGCTGTTCGGCGTCGACATAAGCCGCGACACGATCCCGCACGGGCTGGGCGCCCGCCAGATAGTCGATGAGCACATCCGTGTCGGCTAGAATCACCGCCAGCTCTCCCGGAGCTCACGAACGTTCCGGCGCAAGTCCTCGGCTTCTTTCTTAGAGAGGGAGCCAGCCAGTGCCCGAAGCGCCCGGCGGCGTTTCTCTCGATCCGCTTCACCCCGCAGATAGCTTTCGAGAGCTTCTCCAACTACTTCCGAGAATCCCTTCTGGCCGCGCCGCGATGCCAGAGCGAGCAAGGCGCTGCGGTGCTCGGGCTTCATCTCAATGGTCGTCCGCACGATCCTAGTATGACATGCACGTGCATGCAGGGTCCGGCTCACTTAGCAGAGCGACGCGAGCAAGGCGCCGCGGGCGGTGGAATTGAGGGGGTCGGCAGCCAGACGGATCTCGGAAAGCTCCAGGGGGAAAT
>CAZBQQ010000082.1:0-22592 GCA_964493965.1 uncultured Solibacteraceae bacterium | reverse complement strand
CACGCCCAACCCCACTTAGTTTTCTCCTGCGGAGTTGTGGGGCAGGTTGTCAACCTGCGGCGGGTTGGCAACCCGCCTGTAAGGTTCTGCTCAACAGGTCGGCCGGGCGCCGGTTGCCAACCGGCGCGCAGGATGCCATCATGCCCCACAAGCGCTTTGCTGTTCGACCTTGTCCCATCGACCATCCACCTTCTTTGGGATAATAAGTTGTGCCGAAGACGAAAGACCTCGAGGCCGCCCTCCGCCGGACCGAGCAGCAGCTCCAGCTTTTCCAGAAAATCAGCCGTTTCATGGTGCGCGAACTGAGCCTGCAGGAGGTACTGCAAGGCATCGTGTCGCTGGTAGTGGATTTCACGGCCTGCGACTCGTGTTTGATCTACCTGCTCGACAACGACGAGCTGGCGTTGTGCGCTTCGAATAACCCCCATCCGTCCGAAATAGGCAGGATCCGGCTGAAGTTTGGCGAGGGACTGACCGGCTGGGTGGCCAAGGAGCGGCGGTTGGTGGCGATTTCCCGCGAGGCCTACGCGGATCCGCGGTTCAAAAGCTTCCGTGACCTCCCCGAAGACACCTTCGAGGCGTTCCTGTCGGCGCCCGTGATCGCGCGCAACCGCGTGGTCGGGGTCATCAACGTGCAGCACAGGCAGTCGCATCAGCATAGCGGCAGTGAGATGGAACTGCTTACCACCGTAGGCGAGCAGGTCGGCTGCGCGCTGGTGCTGGCGCGCATGGCGCCGCTGGCCGTGGAGAACGCGAACCACGTGGACCTGGTCCTCTCCTCCGCCCGCGTTCCCCCGCGCTCGTGAGATGAGCACACCATCGAGGACGCTTGCACTGGCGCTTGCCGCCCTGTGGCCCGTGCTGGCGACGGCGGCCGAGCGGTGGCGCCTCCAGTACTTCTACGACCCCGCCGAGGATTCCGAGTTCACCATAGCGGACCTGGCATTTCCCTCCGAGCGGGTTGGAATCGCCGCCGGCCAGGTGGCGGCGCGGGGCAAGCCGAAACCATACGCCGTTTCGACCGCCGATGGCGGCCGGACCTGGGTTCCCCTGGCCGTCCCTGACATCGCCACTTCGCTGTTCTTCCTGGATGAGCATTCGGGATGGCTGGTGGCGTCCAAGAGCATCTGGCGCACCGCCGATTTCGGCCAGAAGTGGACCAGGCTCAAGCCGCTGCCCGACGCCCTGCGCGTCTACTTCCTGGACCAGAAACAGGGATGGGCGGTCGGAGCGAACAAGTCCGTCTGGCAGACCGCGGACGGCGGCGATACCTGGACGCCCTTGCCGGCTGCCGCCACGCCGGAAACGGCGCCGGCGCACAGCGTGTACGGCGCCATCGCTTTCGCAAGTCCCAAGGACGGGATGATCGTGGGCTGGAGCAAGCCGCCACGCTCCGGCCAGCGCGAGAGCGCTCCCGACTGGGTGGACCCGGAGTCTCAGCCGCGCGAATGGCCGGGTCTCGCCATGTCGCTCCAGACCAAGGATGGCGGCCACACCTGGAAAGCGTCCCAGACCTCCATGTTCGGCCAAACCACGGCGCTCAGCCTGGCGGCCGACGGGCGGGGACTCCTGCTGGTCGAGTTTTTCGGCCGCTTCGACTATCCCTCCGAGGTCTACAGCATGGATCTCCCGAGCGGGAAGACCACGCGGGCCTTCCGGCGCAAGGACCGTGCCGTGACCGATGTTCTGGTCACGGCCAAAGGACCCAGCTACCTCGCGGCGATCGAGCCGCCGGGAACGCTCTTTCACTCGCCCGTTCCAGGAAAGCTCAAGATGCTGAAAAGCGACGACTTGGAGAACTGGACGGAGATGAGTGTCGATTACCGCGCCGTGGCCCGCCGCGCGAACCTGGCTACCCCCGACGGCAAGAATGTCTGGGTCGCCACCGATACCGGGATGATTTTGAAGCTATCCTCTGAGTAATCGGGGCCAGAAACCGAAACACTTTTGGACGTTTCTGTTTCACTAACCTCCCCGCTCCGAAACAGGAGCTTCGACCGCTGTTTTATACACACGAGATTCAGAGCCTACCCCTCCTATCTAATTGAATACAAGCCAGAAAGAATCTGCGGAAATCGAATCGTAACAACGCGTTTTCATTTGACTGAAAAAACGTTCAGGTGCAAGATAGAGAAGGTTCCAAGAGGTTCACGGAACAGCGAGTCACGCGGAACGAAGCGGACCTGGAACGGTGATCCGGTGGAAAGGGTTGCAAAGCTTAGACCACCGGGGAGCGAAGGGCATCGGACGGAACGCGGAGACAAGCTTCCGGCGGTAAACCGGGACGAGCTTTGAACCGGAAGGATCGAAAGGTCCGGTCGGGGAGCAAGGTCCGGAGAGCCAAACCGGAGTGGCGGGAGAGTTTGCGGCAACGGGCTGCAGGCGCTGATCCGGCCCGCGACGGACAAACCGGTCGCGAGGCGGGGAGCCAGTAGTCGAACGGGCTGCAAGCGAAGCCGTCAGGAAGTCAAAGAGGCAGGCCGGGAACGTTAACCCCGGAGAGGTGGCCTGGAAACGGGCAGCCGCTGCGGGCGAGAGAAAGGCCGTCTCGAGACTTCAGCTTCATCGTTGATCGGTTGCCCGGCGGCTTTCGGGGCAGCGATCCGTAGCGGTCAAAAGCCGTTGCGGGGAGCAACGAAGGCGACGCGGGCAGATCGGCGAGTGCCATGTTCGGGCCGTGCATGCCGGCTGGCGAACGAGCTGCTATGTGGGTCACTTGGAACCATTTTTCTTTTTGCCCCCGCTTTTCTGCCCCCCCACCGGGCCACCGAACCGCGAACGTGAGTGAGGCGGACCCTTGCGCTACGATGTCTCGCTCGCGTCAGGCGGGCCAGGCGGGTTCGCCACTTCGTGAGTCGTCGCTCCGGGCTCGTGGTTCTGACGGCGCTTCGCTTTCCTCTTCCGCGGGTCGTATTTCTCCTTGCGCTTGCGAAAGCTGACGAAGTTGGTACGGCAGTACTCGCAGCGGAAAGGACTCGCCCCCAGGCTCAACATCAAGCCGCTGAAAAAAGGCACACGATAGTCGTTCCTGGACCAGCGGCTCAAATCCATCCTCCAGCAACGAGGGCAGCGGGCGTATCTTACAGCGGAGATGCGCCACGTGCGTTCGATGAAGCGGCAGTAGCAGGAGCGGCAGCGCAAGGGGCGTATCCCGAGAAGGCACCACAGGCGCTCGGACTTGGTGCGCAGGTGCGCGTAACGAAGATTTCTGCTCCCGCACTTAGGACAGGTTACTGACATAGCTTTCGTTGTACTTATCGACTCCTCGCTCGAAAGCGGCTTCCAGGACTTCGCGCACCTGGCCGTGCTGCGACAGCGCATGGCCCTCGATCGAGACCACCGGCAAAAGGTTGCGCGTGGTCGAAGTGATGAAAACCTCGGCCGCGCCCATCAGATCCTCCAGGCGGAGCGTCTCTTCCCGGATGGCGATTCCTTCAACCGGCGCGATCTCGAGCAGGATCTCCCGCGTTACGCCCGGCAAGCAGCCTGAATCGAGGGGAGGAGTCAGGACCTCGCCGTCGCGGACCATGAAGAGATTCGCCGACGTGCATTCGCTCACTTCGCCCCGTTCGTTCAGCAGCAGAGCCTCGTCGCAGCCGCGGGCATGAGCCTCTTCGAGCATGACCAGATTGAGGGCCCAGGACAGACACTTCACGCCCCGGAACCGCGAGCCCGCGTGCCGCGCCTGTTCCTGGACGGCCAGCTTCACGCCCCCTCCCCAGTCCTTCAGTCCGGCGGTGAAAATGAGCAAGTCGAAGTCGCGCTCCGGCGATCCCTCCCAGATGCCGCCGCGGTTGCGCACTACGATGGTCCGGGCGGTGCCGTCCCCAACATGGTTCACCGCGATGAGCCGCATCAGGCGCGCACGGATATAGGCCGGGTCGGTGGGGAAGGGAACTCTCAGCGTGGCCGCGTCGCGTTTCATCCGCTCCCAGTGGCGCTCGAAAGCGAAAGGGATCCCGCGCACGATCCTCAGGGTGCTGAAAACGCCCCAGCCGGAGGCCAGTCCGACCTGCCCCGGGGCCAACACCTTCGCCGAGGCCTCGCGGATGTCGTCGTTGTGCAGAACCAGCGCATGCATTGTGGAACAACTATTCTACAGGAATCCCGGTTCATAATCGGCTCTCGCCGCCGAGTTGCGGGAGGGCGGGCTGAAGGCCAATACCACTCGGTTTTCCCGGAGGTGAGAATCGTGCGGAGTTGTGGGGCAGGTTGTCCAACCTGCGGCGGGTTGGCAACCCGGCTGTAAGTCTCTGCTTAACAGGTCGGCCGGGCGCCGGTTCGCAATCGGCGCGCAGGATGCCATCCTGCCCCACAATGCGTGCCGCTGTTCGATCGCGCCCCGCCCTGCGGCGCCTCACCGCCAGTTCGGGAACGAAGCGGGCTTGGCTCGACGGCAGTCTTCCAGCAACCCGGCGACGCGGCCCCGCCGCTCCATGAGCTGTTCGAGAAGCTCCTCCAGGGCTTCCTGCTCGCCTTCCAGCCACTGCAAAGGAACGCTGCGGAAAGCTTGGTCCATCACCTCCACCGGGAAGTTGGCGATGCGATTGAGCCAGGGGGAAAAGTCGTCCAGAGATCGGATCGTCTCGTACACCAGCGGCCGGTGGTAGATGCCGTGGAGCGGCGAGTCCGGGTAATCCCAGTAAGGCCCGTTGAAGACGAAGCCATGGTCGATCATCCAGGCCAGGAAGCCGGGACGCGTCGCCGTCCGTGCTGCCGTCCACTCGCTGATGCGGCTGCGGAAGAAGACCGCTTGCCTGCCGTCGGCGTTGCCGGTCCACTTGTCGAAGGCGAGCATTCCGATGAACTCACGCAGGTTGACCACCTGGCCCAGCAGCGCGTCCGGAAGGAAGTCGTAGACCGCCAGCTGATCCGGATCCCCGGGGTAGCGCGAGCCGAAGTGCCAGCCTGGTTCGACCGGGACGCGGTGCGAGCCCAGTTGCAGCGACACCTCCGGGTTGGCGGCCAGGAAGCCGGCCGATACCGAGACGACCGCCACTTCCGGGGCCGCGATCTGCAGGTAGCGCAGCAGGGCATACGCCACCGCCTCGTTGATCAGAACCCGCCGGTGCTGGGGGTTGTTGAGGAACTTGACCACGTAGAAATTCCCGTCGCCCGCCTCGATCAAATGCGACTGCGCGCCGCCCCGCATCCTTCTGATGTGGCGGCTGGCGTTAACTGGCATGGGAACTTGTTACCCTGGATCTGACGCTTCGCTTAAGGAGAAACACTTCCATGGAAGACCAGACCACCCCTCAAGGAACATCGCCGCGGAGTAAGGAAGAGATTTCGCTGGAGATGATGAAATTCATCGCCGTCACTACAGGATACGGCAAAGGCGTGCCGGCCGCTGGCTATACGGGGAAGCAGTCGAAAACCCCCGAGGAGTACGCGGAGGCACTCCTGCACCTCTACCAACGGTGCCGCGAAGTCCTCGGGTAACGGTGAGCGCCGGCAGGGCGCCGGCGCCCGGTGCGCCGCTCAGGCCTAGCCGCCTACTTCTTTTTGGCGGCTTTCTTCGCCTTCTTGGCGACCTTCTTTACGGCCTTCTTCGCGACCTTCTTGACGGCCTTTTTCGCCTTCTTCGGGGTCACCTTCTTGGCAACCTTCTTGGCGGCCTTCTTCACGACGGCCTTCTTCACGGCGGCCTTCTTCACGACGGCTTTCTTCACGACGGCTTTCTTCACCACCGCCTTCTTGACGACAGCCTTCTTCACCGGGGCAGCCGCCTTCTTGACCGGAGCGGCAACCTTCTTGGCCGGCTTCTTCACGGGCGCTACCGGAGCGGGTGGCACCTCGGCCACAGGGGCGGGTTCGGGTAATGGTGCTGGTGCGGGAACTGGAGCTACCTCAGGGGCGACGGGCTCGACCATTTCTTCTTCCTCCTCCTCATCCTCGTCTTCATCGGGGCCGTACTCTTCCAGGTCGGATTCAAGCTCGACGTGCTCTTCGTTGAAATCGAAATCGTCTTCATCGTCCTTCATACGCGCGGACTCGAGCCTATCAAACATTTCTTAGCCCTCCTGTATGAGCGTGGTCACACCTTAGAATAACTCCATTTTTAGAGAAGGCAAGAGCGGGGTCACAAAAAAACGGAGGCGGCGGTCCGGCGGGGCAGTGGAGGATGTTACTGCCGGGCGCTAGTGCGCTTCGCAGCGTGGTGCGGGTGGATATTCGCGGCCGTGTAAGTCGCCGGACGGCTGCGCTTCGCGGACCCGGACCGGGTCGCGACAGCCTGTGCCGCCGCGCCGCGCCGCTGCGAAACCCGCTTGGCCGGCGGCTTCTCCCTGAGGGGCGCGGCGGGAATGACGAGCAGATCGCCGGGCTCGAGCGCGCTCGCGCCCGCGCGGTTCGCGGCCAGGATCGCGTTCGGCGTGACATGATACCGCTGCGCAATCAGCCCCATCTTCTCTCCGCTCGCTACCCGATGCACTCGCCAGGCGATCCGCTTCTCCGCCGGAACCGTTTCCAAAGCCGCAACCAGCGCGGCGCCGGTCCCCTTGGGAACCCGCAGCATTCCGGCTGGAGCCACGTTCTTCAGCAGCGCGGGATTCAGATCGTGAAGCTGCGACAACGGGCACTCCAACACGTCGGCGGCTAGCTGAAGGTGCGTCGGAGCGGTCATCTCGACGCTCTCGTATTCGAGCGGTGGATCCCCTTCGATCCCGTCCAAGCCGTACTCCTTCGCGTTCTTCACCACGATCGTCATGGCCAGGATCGCCGGGACGTAATTGGCCGTCTCCTTGGGCAGAACGTTGCGGCTGCGCAACTCCCAGAAATCCGCGTAGCCGGTGCGCTCGATGCCGCGGTCCACGTTGCCCGGTCCGCAATCATACGCGGCCATCGCCAGATACCAGTCGCCGAAATGATGGTACAGGTCGCGAAGGTGCCGGGCAGCCGCGCGGGTGGCCTTCTCGGGATCCAGCCGGTCGTCGAAGTACGGCGACTGCTGCAAGCCGTACTCCCGGCCGCGCGCCTGCATGAACTGCCACATCCCGGTGGCCTTCTTGCGCGAAACCGCCCGCGGTTGGAAGCCCGATTCCGCCTGCGCCAGGTAGATCAGCTCCTGGGGGACGCCTTCCTCATCCAGCACGCGCCGGATCAGCGTCCTGTACCGGCCCGACCGCTGCAAGCCGTAAGTGAGAATGCGGCGGCCGCGTCCAGTCGAGAAGAAGTTGATATAGGCGAGAACCGGGTCCGTGATCTGCAGCGGCAGTTGCGACGCCGTGGCGCGCAGTTCCTCGGCGACCTTGTCCTTCAGCGCCGGATCCACGGGGAACGTCAGCGGCTCCACATCCTCGAGCGGGGGCTTCTCGAACCCGGGCAGATCGGCGACGTCGCCCGCGCCCAAACCCGCCAGGTCCAGCCGGTGTATGGCCTCGACCAGATCTTCCAGTTTCTTGTCGACAGCGACCCTCATGCCGGGGTCCTCCGGCGAGGAGAGCAGAACGTCAATGGCCCGGTCGAACTCGCGTCTAGCCGCGGGGGCGTCTCCCGCCTGGTAGTGGGAGCGGCCGGCCTGGAAATGCCACTCGGCCTCGCGGATCAGAACGTCGGCCCGGCTCCCGATCGATACCGGCGGAAGCGGTGAGATGAAACGCGGGGAATCCGTCATCTCGAGCGACGCATCGAGCGGGGGAGGGTCCGGAGCGTAAAAAGCGCGGGCGCCAGGAGCCGCCGGGGGCAGGAAGGAGTTGCGGAAGGGCTGGCTGGTGGGAGCGCAACCCAAGGAACCGCACAGGAGCGCTAACAAGCCCAACCAGCACAGATGTGTCCGCAGCCCGTTCATCGACCTCCCACGGGAGCCCACTCAGGTCAGGCCCTATTGCGCCGTACCCTACGACTTTAACCCATTTGAAATCAATCGGTCAAGATGGACAATGGGGCGAACAGGTGTGGTACCCCTGCGACAACCCCTGGAAGATCAGAGACTTCGCGCCGTGGGGAGACTCCCCCGGTACTACTCTTCTTCTTCCTCTTCCCCTGCCTTGGCCGCCTTGGCCGCCGCGATCACCTTCTCCGCCTGCAGTTGCGGCACGAAGTCGTAGTGGCTGAACTCCATGGTGAACGAGGCCCGGCCCTGGGTCATCGAGATCAGGTCGTTCTGGTAGTTCAGCATCTCCGACATCGGCACCTGCGCGCGCACGATCTGCGTGCCGCCGCGCGTATCCATGCCGGCGATGCGGCCGCGGCGGCTGTTCAGGTCGCCCATCAGGTCGCCGGCGTACTCCACCGGCGCTTCGATCTCGACGTTCATGATGGGCTCGAGCAGCGTGGGCTTGGCCACCTCCATGGCGGCCTTGAACGCCTTGCGCGCGGCCAGCTTGAAGGAAAGCTCCGAGGAATCCACGTCGTGGTAGGAACCGTCGTACACCGTGCAGCGGAAATCCACCACCGGGAAGCCCGCCAGGTATCCCTTGGCGGCGGTTTCGATAATGCCCTTTTCGACGGCGGGGATGTAGTTCTTGGGAATCGAGCCGCCGAAAATGTCATTCACGAATTCGAAATTGCCGCCGCGGGGCAGCGGCTCCATCCGGATCCAGCAGTCTCCGAACTGGCCATGTCCGCCGGTCTGCTTCTTGTGGCGGCCCTGCACGTCGGCGGTACCCCGGATGGTCTCGCGATACGGGATCTTCGGGGACTTCAACGTCACGTCCACGCTGTAGCGCTTGTGCAGACGGCTGACGATGACCTCGACGTGCTGCTGCCCGCTCCCGGCCAGCAGGAACTCCTTGGTCTGCGGGTCGCGGTAGAAGCGTAGCGACTGGTCTTCTTCCAGGATGCGCGCGATGGCGTTCCCCACCCGGTCCTCATCCTGCCGCGATTTCGCCTCGATGGCGTAAGCGATGGAAGGCTCGGGCAGCTTCACGGGCGGGTATTCGATGAGCGAAGCCTTGTCGCAGAGCGTGTCGCCGGTCAGGGTCTCTTTCAGCTTGGCCACCGCGCCGATATCGCCGGCGTGCAGTTCGGTGACGGCCTGTATGGTCTTGCCCATCGGGGAGCCGATATGGGAGAGCCGCTCGGCGCCGCCGGTGCGCGCGTTCACCAGATTGGCGTCGTTCTTCAGCACGCCGGAATAGACCTTGAAGTAGGAAACGCGCCCCGAAAACGGGTCGGCGATGGTCTTGAAAACGAAAGCCGAGACCGGCTCGGAATCAGACACCTTGCGGGTGACTTCCTGGTCGCCGATCTTTCCTTCCACCTCGCCCCGGGCGGCAGGCGCGGGAAGGTTGTCGGCAATGAAATTCAGGATCAGGTCGATCCCGATGTTGTGTAGCGCTCCGGCCGCGAGCACCGGGAACAGACGGCGGTCGAGGATGGCCTGGCGCAGGCCCTCGATCAACTGTTCGGCCGAGAGCGATCCCTTGTCGAAGAACTCCTCGAGCAGGGCGTCGTTGCCCTCGGCGATCATCTCCACCAGGCCGTCGTGCGCCTTCTGGGCCGCTTCGGCCAGGTCGGCGGGAATGGGCTCTTCCTTCCCCTTGCCGTCCCCGTCGGGGGTGTAGCTGTAGGCCTTCATGGCCAGCAGGTCGATCACCCCGCGGAAGTCGCGCTCCACGCCGATCGGCATGTGGATGGGAACCGCGGCCCGCCCGAAGTTGGCCTGGACGTTCTCCAGGGTCCGCTCGAAGCTGGCCCGCTCGCGGTCGAGCTTGTTGATCACCACGGCGCGGGGCAGCTTGTAGTCGTCGCAGAAGCTCCACACCTTCTCGGTCTGCACCTCGACGCCCGCCACGCCGTCCACCAGGACCAGCGCCGCATCGGCCGCCACCATCGCGGCCCGCGTGTCGTTGATGAAGATGTTGAAGCCCGGAGTATCGAGCAGGTTAACCTTCGACCTGTTCCACTCGGCCACGCCCACGGCGGTCGAGATGGTCACCTTGCGCTGGATCTCGTCGTCGTCGAAATCCGTGATCGTATTCCCCTCATCGACCCGCGTCAGGCGGTTGGTCGCGCCGGTGGTGAAGAGGACCGCGGCGGTCAGCGTCGTTTTTCCGCTGTGCCCGTGCCCGATCAAAGCTACGTTCCGAACGTCCTTGCTCTCGTAGACTTTCACAGTGACGACTCCCTAGTGGATGGGGGTTCTGGAGGGCGGCGCAAACCGCTCCCAAGTTGAGGATGGTAGCACAGTCGGAGCGGGGCCAGCAGTACCGAACCGCGACCGCGAGGGAGCGGACGAGCGGCTCCGCGCGCCCTCAATCCTCGAACTCCCACGGCCGGAACTTCCATTGATGCGCAGCCATATCCGCGTGCTTGCCCAGAAATCGAACGCCCTCCATCTCCAGGCGGGTGCGCTGGTCGAAGGCCGAATCTCCGCGCAGGCGGATGCGGCCGCCGGAACCCAGGACCCGCTGCCAAGGGAGCGCATCGCCGGCTTTTCGCAACACCTGGACCACCTGGCGGTGGTGGAGAGGATATCCCGCCGCGGCCGCTACCTGGCCGTAGGTGGCCACCTTGCCGCGCGGGATCTGGCGGATGGCGCGCCGTATGGCGGCGTCGCGCTGCTCGGACGGCCGCGCGCGCAGAAGCCGGCGCGTGACCTCACGTGGAGTGATCTTGCGAGGCATCGGGAGCGGACAGCCGGGAGCCTGTCCTACTGCTTATCGTAGACCTCGACGCTTTTGTTCTCGCCGCCGTCTTGACCCTTGCCCTGAATATTGCGGGTGATGACCTTCCCGTCGGCCGAGAGCTGCATGCGGCCTTGCTGGACCACCGTGCCATCGTCCAGTTTCATCTCCATGACGAGCACGGCGCCCTCCCACTTCATCATTGACGTGCCGGGGAAGCCTTCGGGACCGGGGTGTTCCTTGCCGTCAATCGGGGTATCCAGCTCCTGGTGGAAGTCCTGGCCATTGGCCGTGCCATCCACCACATACTTGAAAACATTGTTCTTGTGCTCGACTTTGGCGACCAGCGAATCGGGTCCCGGCTGCCCGCCGAAGTCGGACTTCTTAGTGTTGAGCTTCCAGGTACCCGTGAAATCGGGTTTGGTCTGCGAATAAGCCGGCCCCGCCAGGAACGCGGCGCCTAGAATCGCAAAAGCCGTAGCGGAGCACAGAGATAGTCTCATGCAATGCATTACGCCTGGCCGGGCGGCAGGGTTCCAGGGAAAACGGGTGCGCTCGAGGGAGGGCGGGCTTTAGCCCGCGTGGGGCTTCAGCCCCGCTCCGCGGGCGGCGGAACTGGAGTTCCTCGGAATCAGGCGTCGGAGGAGTGATTGTTCTCGGGAGTGTGCAGCTCCCGCTTCAGCTCTTCGACCACCTGCGGGCGGCGGTCGCTCTCCATGTCCCGGAGCAGGCGCCGCAGCGCCATGCCGACCACGTCGCGATGGTGCAGCTTCGAGCCGAAGGCTTCGCGCTCGGTGAGCTGCAGCCAAAGCTCGTGGAGGCGATCCAAATCCTCGGGCCACAGGCGCGGCGGGTGCGGACCCATGTTCACATAGACGGGGGGGCGGTCCGGGCTCAGCACTTCCAGGGAGAAGGGATGGCGCGGCTCGGGCAGCTTCTCCCACGCCAGGCCAATCCGGCGCGCCAGTTCCTCGGAATCCATGCGGGCCGACACGCCCGTGACCAGGCGCGAAGCCTTCAACCGCGCGGCGGTCTGGACCATGGCGTCAAAAGGATCGATCGCCGGCACCATGAGCAGCTCGACGCGCTTGCCCTCTTTTTCGGCCACCTGCACCACGCGACTGAATAGCTCCTGCTCGTAGGCGCCGAAATACTGGTCGTCGGACAGCTCGTATTCCCCGGCCCGCACCTCCACCGGCCGCACGGTCATGACGACGATGTCGTGGCGGCGCAGGTCGGTCTTAGCCAGGATCCGCTGCAGGTGGTTCAGCCGGCTGTAGTCGCGGACGGCGACCAGAATGCAGCCGGGGCGCGCGTGAATGGCCCCGGTGGAGGCCTGCGGCTGCGTCTCCAGGTTGAACTGTTCGATCAGCTCCCCGGCGACGTGCTTGTGCTTGCGGGCGTTGATGCGCTCCGAGATGGTGAAGAGGATGAACAGGATGATCGTGAACGAGAGGCCCGAAATGGTGGCAATCCGCTTCGAGAACAGATTCGCCACCGCCACCAGCGCCAGCACCAGCGTCGTGAATCCCAGGCCGAGCGGTATCTCCACGCCGCGTATGTGGAGGTTGAACGGGAACTTGTACTCCTGGTCGTGCCGCTGGTAGCGCAGCACCAGCACCCCGAGGGACTTCAGCAGGAAACTCCACACCACGCCGAACGCATAAGCCTCGCCCAGAAGATAGACATCGCCCCGGCTGAGTCCGATCGTGATCAGCTGCAGTATCGTGATCACGTTCAGGACCCGGTAGGTGGTCCCGAAGCGCTTGTGGGGTTTGCGGAACCAAGCCAGCAGCACCCCATCCTCGGCCACCCGGTTGAGGACCGCATTGGCGCCGATGATCGAGGTGTTCACCGCGCCCGACAGGATCAGCACGCCCACCAGCACCACGAAACCGTGGAATAGAAGCTTCAGCATTTCGGGGCCGGCCAGGTTCATGGCCAGCCCGCCGATGAGGTTGTCGTAGTACAGCTTCCGCTGGTTGTTGGGAATGATCATGGCGGCGGCGAGCGTCACTCCGCCGGTCACAAGCAGCGCGTAGAAGCAGACGATGTTGGCCGCGATCTTGAGGTTCTTCAGCTTTGGCGACGCGATCTCGCGGTAGACCTGGGCCAGCGTCTCGAAGCCGCTCATCGAGAGAACCGCGTGGCCGAAGGCGATCATGACCAGGACGAACGGGATCTGGAGGTACTGCGTGCCCTTCCACCATCCCAGGGACTCGTCGGTGAAGTGCAGGTTGGCGGCCGTGGGCGCCGGCGGCAGATGGGCCCCGCCGCGCAGGATAATCGTGAGCGGGCACCAGATCACCAGCGCCACCACCATCACGGTGGTGATCTGCATGATCCGCAGCGCCTTGGTGCTCGACTCGTGGATCCCCTTGGTGTTCAGCCACCAGAAGTAGACCGTCACCACCACGCCGAAAAAGGCCGCGAAGTAGTTCGGATTTAGCCGGAACCCCTGATGCATGGTCTCAGCGAGCTCGTTGATGAGTCGGCCCAGATACTGGCCCGCGCTGACCGAACTGATAGGGCCGGTGAGGATGTAGTCGAACACCAGCGAGGAGACCGAGAGGCGGGCCACGAACGGTCCCATGCTGTCGCGAACCACCACGTAGACGCCGCCGCGCACGAACATGCTCGAGCTTTCCATGTACACCGAGCGCACGGCGAAAGCGAACAGCATGACCGCGAGAACCAGCCAGGGCGCCGCGCGGCCCACGGCCTGCTCCGCGATGCCGCCCGC
This sequence comes from uncultured Solibacteraceae bacterium, assembly GCA_964493965.1. Taxonomy (GTDB): domain Bacteria; phylum Acidobacteriota; class Terriglobia; order Bryobacterales; family Bryobacteraceae; genus DASWZN01. The sequence continues at coordinate 9,281 of CAZBQQ010000082.1, read as the reverse complement.
GTAGTAGGACGATGAGGCGAGGTCCGCCAGCACAATGGCGGCGCCGCGCCAGAACGAGATGAAGGATAGCGCGACCGTGGTTGCGACCACGACCTTGGGCGTTATGGATGGACGGTCTTCTAGCGGCATTCAGCTTACGGGGCTAAGGGGTTATTCTACGATCATATCAGTGACAGATTCCACTGCGGCCGGTTTGGCCAATGATATCATCGCGCGGCTGAAGCGTCACGGCCACCAGGGATACCTGGCGGGCGGATGCGTCAGGGACCTGCTGCTCGAGCGCCAGCCGCAGGATTACGACGTCGCGACCGACGCTCGTCCGGAGCAGGTGGTGTGCCTGTTCCCGGGCGCGCGCCTCGTGGGGGCGCACTTCGGAGTGGTGATCGTGCACTCCGATTCCGCCGACGTCGAAGTCGCCACCTTCCGCAGCGACCACTCCTATCTGGACGGGCGGCGGCCGGAGGCGGTCGAGTTCGAGACCGACCCGCGGCAGGACGTCCTCCGGCGCGATTTCACCATCAACGGCCTGCTGCTCGATCCCGAAACGAGAGAGGTGCTCGATTTCGTGGGGGGCCGGGACGACCTGAAGGTGGGCCTGGTTCGCGCCATCGGCGATCCGGCGGTGCGGTTCGGCGAGGACCACTTGCGTATGCTGCGCGCCATCCGGTTCGCGGCGCGCCTCGGCTTCGAGATCGAGCCCCAGACCTTCGCGGCCATCCAGCGGCTACACCCGAAGATCGCCGCGATCTCGGCCGAGCGAACGCGCGACGAACTGGCGCGCATCCTTACGGAGGGCGGCGCGCGGCGCGGCTTCGAACTGCTCGACGCCTCCGGCCTCCTGGCCGTCCTGCTCCCGGAAATCGCGGCCATGAAGGGCGTGGCCCAGCCGCCGGAGTTCCACCCCGAGGGCGACGTCTGGATCCACACCATGATGATGCTCGAGGGCCTGCGCCAGCCCACCGAGACCCTCGCGCTCGCCGTCCTGCTGCACGACGTCGGCAAGCCGCCCACCTTCCGCATCGCCGACCGGATCCGGTTCGACGAGCACGCGGAAGTGGGCGCGCGCATGGCGGTCGACATCCTGACGCGGCTGCGCTTTCCAGGCGACACCATCCGCCAGGTGGAGGCCCTGGTAGCCAATCACCTGCGCTTCAAAGACGTCCATCGAATGCGCGAGAGCACTCTCAAGCGATTCATGCGTCTGGACCGGTTCGAGGAGCACCTCGAACTGCACCGGCTGGATTGCTCGATGAGCCACCGCATGCTCGACAACTACGAGTTCACGAAGCGGCGGTTCGACGAGGCGCCGGTCGAGGTGCTGAAGCCGAAACCGCTGGTGACGGGCGACGACCTGATCGCCGCCGGCTATGTTCCGGGGCCTTCGTTCGGGGCCATGCTCAGGGCGGTGGAAGACGCTCAGCTCGAAGGCACACTCGAGACGAAGGAAGACGGACTCACCCTGGTGCGCGCCCGGTTCGATCCGCCGGACGGCCGCGAACGTCAAGCCGGCTTGTAGGTCAACACCAGGTAGAGAACAAACGCCATCAAGGAGAGGATGGCGAAGGCCGCGACGAACTCGAGATAAAACGCGCGCTTGTCGCCCGAGTCCGTTTCGGCCTGACTGTGAAGCCTGGACACGGTACAAACCTCCACAGGCTTATTTACGCCAACCAGAAGGCGGAGTCAAGGGGTCCCGTACTCCGCAACAAACCGCCCTATGCCCTCACGGGTTGCGTACGCACGTGTATCCCAGATGCAGGTCCTTTTTCCCGGCCGCCGCTGCGCTCTCGGGATCAAACTTGGCCATATCATCCGATGTCCGCGGCTCATATGAGTGTGACGGACTCGCCTGCGGCGTCCCAAACACCTTATCGACGACAAAGCCCTTGGCACAAAATCCGTAGAGGACGAGGCCACCTGTCAAGAGATGGTCCGCGTAAGCCTGCCACGGCCGCAATTCCCTGCCAGCGCTCGACACGCTGAAGAGGACCGGATGATCTCCAGCCTCATAGTCGACGTGCATATCGACTCGATACTCGTGGACTGACTTGTCGGGCTTCGCTTTGGAATAGTCGGGAAATGGCAACTGCTGCACGCACGCGCCTACGGACTCGACTTCTTCCACGGTCTGGAACATATCGAGTGAGTAGTACCCGGAAGGGGAAGAAGCGATGGCACCCCGCGATCTGATTCGACAGCCTCTGAGGACCTCTAACGAGGTCCGTGTGCGCTCTCCCCGCACCAGTTCGATGGAGACTTGCCCGCATTGCGGTTGGTCCAGCTTCAGTTCAAACCACTCTCGGAGACCGTCATGAAAGATGAGCGCACCTTCCAACGTTCGTATCCGCGATGGGGTACCGGCCGCGCTGGCTTGCGGGCATTGCTGTCCTAACGCGGGAGAGGCCGCCCAAACGGCAAGAGCGAGCGCTAACATATACAGTCCATGCGCCGTGTGTGGCAGAGGAACCTTCACCGCTCAGGCCTCACGGCGGCCGAAGCGCTACGGAGCGGAGGTCTGGGCTTCTTCGGCGCCATCACGAGCGCGTACGGATCGTCCGGGTCCGCCGGTTCTCGCCGGAACAGACGCCGGATAGCTTCAACAGCCTTGCGAATCCGTTCGTGCCCGCCTTGATGGGCCATTGGTGCGCCCCCAAATCCGGCCTCACGGCGCGGCCGTCTGGTCCGGAGCCGTGAAGTGCGCCGGGCACCCGCCCCAGGGCCAAAACGTGAGCGAGCTGTCGGAGGACTGGTACCAGAGCGTCTGATTGTCGCCCGGCCACTCCACCACCACAACGGTACCGGCGCCGCACGGCCGCACCTTCTTGATGGAGCCGGCAGATGCCCCGGCATACTTGCCCTGCGGTCCCCAATCGGCCATGAAATCCTTATAGGCGTAGCCGTCGCAGGGCCGCGTGCAGCCCCATGCCCGATAGGCCGCCGGGTAGTCGTGCCGCTCGAGGTCGCTCACGAAGCTCCGGACGTGCCACCAGCCCGGAGAAAGAGGGGGCACCAGCCGGGAGAGGAGGGGCAGCGCCAGATACAAAACGCCGCAGAGGACCAGCGCTCCGCCAGCGATGAAAATCCAGCGTACGACTCGCGAGCGTCGCTCGTCGGCCACCCCGTACTCTTCCAGATATCCAGCCATCGCGCCTCGCGCGCGTCCGCTACTTAGGAGGATAGGCCTTGTCGTAGGCCGCCGTTGCATCCGCCGTGATGTCGAGGCCCGCCTTGAAGAAGAGCGTACTGTTGCCCTCCACCACTACGTCCAGCCCCTTCTCATCGGCCAGCTTCCGGATAACCTCGATCATGCGTCGCCCGGCCGCGGCCAGAATCTCGTTGCGGACTCCGTCCACCTCGTCCTGCAGATCCTGGCTCATGCGCTGCAGAGCGCGCTGCTTGCGCTGCCCTTCGACGGTGAGGTCCTGCTCGGCGGCGGGCGGTAGCTTGCCCTGGCCGGCCTGGAGCTTCTGCTGGATGGCATCGAGGTCGGCGCGTAGCTGTTCGATGGCCGCCTGCCGCGGCTTGTACTTGGCCTCGAGTTCGGCGGACTGCTTCTTGATATCAGCCGTGCCGAGCACCGCTTGCTGCATGTTGATCACCGCGACCTTGGTTTGCGCCGAGGCCACTCCCACGGCTGCCAATCCTGCCGCGGCCATAAGAAATAGACGTGCGAACGTAGTTTGACCCATCACAAAAACTTCCTCAAGTCTGTAAGATGCCTTCTCAGGTTAACACACGGGCTCACTTCGACAGCACGCCCAGAATCTCGTCTTCCCGGACGATGAGGTACTTCTCGCCCTCGATCTTGACCTCGGAACCCGAGTACTTTCCGAACAGGATCCGGTCGCCGGTCTTGACGTCGATGGCCCCGTGCTGGCCGTCCTCGAGCACCTTGCCGTCGCCTACTGCTACAACTTCGCCCTGCTGCGGCTTCTCTTTGGCGCTATCCGGAATGATGATGCCGCCTCGAACCGTCTCCTCTTCCTCGATCCGGCGGATCAACACATGGTCGTGCAACGGACGGATGTTCATTTCCAGTCTCCTTTCCTGAACTCCATATTATTAGAACCAGCCAGCCTCTTGCCCACCCAATCAGCTCAGTGTCACCGTGATGGCCACTTCGGACTTGCCTGCCGCCGGCAGCGGCACCGTCTTACCGGCGACGGCCACGCCATCCACCACCAGCGCCACCCGGTTGCCGTCGCCTGCGCGCTTCACCTCAATGTTATACGTGACACCGCGGAATTTGCGTACGGCCTTGAATCCCGCCCACCCCTTCGGAATCACCGGCTCTATCTCCAGTCCCTCATAGGACGGACGAATGCCGAGGATCCACTGCGTGATCGCATAGAAGTTCCACGCCGCCGTCCCGGTGAGCCAGGAATTCTTCGCCTCGCCGAAGGTCGGAGCGTCCTTCCCGGCGATCATCTGCGGATACACGTACGGCTCGCACCGGTGCACGTCGCTGATGCGCTCCCGCACCGACGGATTGATGCGCCGGTAGTAATCGTGCGCGGCATCGCCGTTCCCCACGCGCGTCTCGGCGATGATCACCCACGGATTGTTATGGCAGAAGATCCCTGCGTTCTCTTTGTATCCGGGCGGATAAGAAGAGATCTCGCCCAGCTCCAGGTAATAGCGGGAATACGCGGGCTGCTGCAGCACGATGCCGTGCTCGGTAGCCAGGTGCTCGCGGACGGAGTCCAGGGCCTGCTGCGCCAGGCCATCTTCCAGGCCGATCCCGGCCAGCACGCAGAACCCCTGCGTCTCGATGAAGATCTTCCCTTCCGCGCATTCCTTCGATCCCACCTTGTGGCCGAAATCGTCGTACGCGCGGACGAACCACTCGCCGTCCCAGCCGTGCTCGTGGACGGTCTTATCCATCTTGGCCGTCTCCGCCAGGCAGTTCGCCGCCACCTGCTCGAGGCCGCGATGCCGCGCGATGGCCGCCAGTTCCTGCCCCGCCAGGACGAAAAGGCCGGCAATAAAGACCGACTCCGCCACCTTGCCTTCCTTGTTCGTCGTGGTCTGGAAGGACTGCCCCGGCGTGTCGGAGAAGCAGTTCAGGTTGAGGCAGTCGTTCCAGTCGGCGCGGCCGATGAGCGGCAGCCCGTGCGGTCCCAGCCGCTCCAGGGTGTACTGGAAGCTGCGCTGCAGATGCTCGAAAAGCGGCTGCTCCGAACCGGGCTCGTTGTCGTAGGGAACCGGCTCGTCCAGGATGCTCCAGTCGCCGGTCTCCTTGAGGTAAGCGCCGACCCCGACGATGAGCCAGTGCGGATCGTCGTTGAAGTTACCGCCCACGTCGTTGTTGCCGCGCTTGGTGAGCGGCTGGTATTGGTGATACGCGCCGCCGGAGGGCAACTGCGTGGCGGCCAGGTCCAGTATGCGCTCCCGCGCGCGCGACGGCACCATCTGGACGAACCCCAGCAGGTCCTGGTTGGAATCGCGGAAACCCAGCCCGCGCCCGATTCCCGATTCGTAGAAGGACGCCGACCGCGACATATTGAACGTCGCCATGCACTGGTAAGCGTTCCAGATATTGACCATGCGATCGGTATCGGCATCGGGAGTCGTGACCCGGCAGATACTCAGCAGGCCGTCCCAGTAACTCCGCAGCGCTTCAAAAGCGGCATCCACGTTGGCGGCATTCCGGTACTTGGCGATGGTCGGCTTGACGGTCTTCTTATTGATGGTCTGCGAATCGGGCGGATCGAATTTCTGGTCCCGCGGGTTCTCGTGATAGCCCAGGATGAAAGTCACCTGGCGGGTCTCGCCGGGCTTGAGCGCCAGCTTCACATGGTGCGAACCGATAGGCGCCCATCCGTGCGCAACCGAGTTCGCCGAAGCGCCGCGCTCCACCACCGCCGGGCTGTCCCAGCCGCGATACGGTCCCAGGAAAACGTCGCGCTGTGTGTCGAATCCGGCCAGGTCGTTCGAGCACGCAAAGTAAGCGAAGTGGTCGCGGCGCTCGCGGTACTCGGTCTTGTGGTAAATCACGCCGTCGTCGATCTCCACCTGCCCGGTGCTGAAGTTGCGCTGGAAGTTCGTCGAGTCGTCCTGGGCATCCCATAGGCAGAACTCGATCGAAGAGAACACGGAAAGCGAGGCCGGGGCGGCACGGTGGTTGGTCACCGTCATCTGCCAGATTTCGAGGTTCTCGTCCATCGGAACGAAATACTTGGTGTGCGCCTCGATCCCCTTGTAAGTGGAGCCGATGATGCTATACCCCATGCCGTGGCGGCAACTGTAGTTCTCCAGCTTGTGCCGCGTAGGCTGCCAGGAAGGCGACCAGAACTCTCCGGCGTCGTCGTCGCGCAGATACAGGTAGCGGCCGCCGAAATCGAAAGGAGCGTTGTTATACCGGTAGCGTGTGATGCGCCGCAGCCGCGCGTCGCGGTAGAAGGAGTAACCGCCCGCGGTGTTAGAGATAAGTCCGAAGTATGCCTGACAACCTAAGTAGTTAATCCAGGGCAGCGGGGTATCCGGCTGCGTGATCACATATTCGCGTTTTTCGTCGTCAAAATGCCCAAATTGCATGATCGATGGCTCCCGATGAAGGTTTACAGCCGGTGGCGAAACCGCGGTCCCGGCACCCGGGGTCCCGCGAGGTTTCAGGTGTGAGTATACCGCAGTGAGGCTAGCCCCTACTTCATCCCTTCCACAGCCCGTATGATCTCGCGCGCCTCGGCTTCCCTCTCGTGCGGCACGCGGATGTCCCACCACCCGACGAAGTTTCCACCCTCCTGGCGTGCCACTGTATTTTGGTCCATGACGAAGAACGGTATGCCGGCTTGCTGAAGCAGGCCTTCCAGCAGCGCAATAGCGGTGCGGTCCTTCATCCCTGTTCGGATCAGGGCGTCCAAATCGGTGTCCGCCTGAAGGGGTTCAGGATCTGGAACCGGTTCCTCCGCAGGAGCATCCGGAGATTCGACGAGCGGCTCGAGATCATCCGGGGCCGGCGGTTCGTCGCTGGCCTCCGCAGGGGATTCAGCGGAGTTGTCCTTCCGGCGCCGGCTCAGCACATACAGCAACCCAACCACGACGACTAGCGGAGTCCAGAAGCGCCATGAGGCTTGGACGAAATCCCGTAGCGCCAGAATATAGGCACCCTTGTGGTAGTAGGCCCGGCCGCGAGCGTAGTAACCTCTGGCATCTGCACTGAGTCGCAACGCCTGATCGTAGTCCCGGATCGCCTCGTCGTATTCGCGCCGCCGGTTGTGCACCCATGCCCGGGCTCTGTAAGCTGCGGCAAACTTGGGCTCGAGGCGGATGGCTTGGTCGAAATCCACCATCGCCCGGCTGTAGTCGACCTGGCGGATGTAGCACCAGCCACGGTCCCAATAGGCTCGCGCGCCTGCTCCCCAGCGGATTGCCTCGTTGAAATCCGCCTTGGCAGAGTCGTAGTCACGCTTGTGGAAGTAGCACTCGCCACGTCCGACGTAAGTCGTGCCATCCGGATCGAGGCGCGCGGCTTCCGTGTAGTCCCGGATCGCTTGATCGTACTGTTTCTGCCGGATGTGGACGCGGGCGCGGCCCCTATAGGCCATGGCGAGGTTGGGGTCGAGGGAGATTGCCTGCTCGAAATCGAGCAGCGCCCCATCGAGGTTGCCGGAATTGAATCGTACCCAGCCGCGCATATTGACCGGCATGGCCGCCTTGGGGGCGAGTTGGATGGCTCGTTCGCAGTCCGGCAAGGCCCGGGCGTAGTCCGGCTTTCGGATATAGGCTCGACAGCGGCTCACCAGCGCCACAGCAAGGTCTGCGCTCGGCAGTCCGCCCGACTGGATTGCGGCCGTGCAGTGCCGGATCGCCTCATCGGGAGGAAGATGCGAGGGTTCCTGGCCACAGAGCAGCGCCTCGTTGGCCGCCGTCGCCCCGTAGAGACCGCCGGCCACAATCAGCAGAACCGCTGTCGCGCGCATCATGGAGGCAATCATCATACATCAGCCCGATGGCCAGGGCGGCCGTCCTGCCCTACTTCATTTCTTCCACAGCCTGTATGATCTCGCGCGCCTCGGCCTCCCTCTCGTGCGGCACGCGGATGTCCCACCACCCAAAGTTACCGCTGGCCTGGCTTGTCGGTTCGGTCCGTTCCATGACGAAGAAAGGTACGCCGGCTTCCTGGAGCAGACCTTGCGCCAAACCAATTGCTGCAGGGTTTCTCACGCCGGTTCGGATCAGGACGTCCAGGTCGGTGTCCGACTGAAGGGGTTCTGGATCCGGAACGGGATCCTCTGCAGGAGCATCAGGAGACGCGACGAGCGGTTCAAGATCATCCCCGTCCGGCGAGTCGTCGCCATCCCCCGTTGGGGCTTGAGCCCGCTTCGGCTTCCGGCGCCCAACGATATAGATCAGCCCGGCCAGCAGGGCCAGTGGGACCCAGATGTGCCACCACGCCCGGGCGAAGTCCCAGAGCGCTAAGTCGTAAGCGCCCTTGTGGAAGTATGCCCGGCCGCGGGCCTCGTAGTTCTCGGCATCCGGAGCCAGGCGCACCGCCTGAGTGTAGTCCCGGATCGCCAGGTCGTATTCACCGCGTCGGCTGAAGAGCAATGCGCGGCTGCTGTACGACCAGGCGTAGTTGCGTTTAAGGCGGATCGCTTGGTCGAGATCGGCGATCGCCCGGCTATAGTCGACCTCGTGGATATAGCACAGGCCCCGGGAGTAATAGGCGTCGGCCCCGAGACCGCGTCGGATCGCCTCGTCAAAATCCGGCTTGGCCAAGCCGTAGTCGCCTTTGTGCAAGTAGCACCAGCCACGCCCGTAGTAGGTTGCTCCATCCGGCCTGAGCCGCAACGCCTCCCCGTAGTCCTGGATTGCTTGATCGTAGTCGCCCCGTTTCTTGCTGATGAATGCGCGGCCGCTGTAGGCCAGGGCGTAATTGGGATCGAGGCGGATCGCCTGCTCGGCATCGAGCATCGCCCCATCGAGGTTGCCGGAATAGTATCGCACCCGGCCGCGACAGTAGACATGCAGGGCCGAATTGGGAGCGAGATGGACGGCTCGTTCGCAGTCCGGCAACGCCCGGGCATAGTCGTGCTTTTCACCATAGGCTACACAGCGCCTGCCCAACACCACTGCGAGACCGGCGTCGGGCAGTCCGCCCACCTCGATTGCGGCCGTGCAGTGCCGGATCTCAACATCAGGACTCCGTCCGTGGATGCAGCGCATTGCCTCGCTCGCCGCCGTCGCCCCGTACAGCCTGCCGGCCACAATCAGCAGAATTCCCGTCGCGCGCACCATGGAGGCAATCATCATACATCAGCCCGATGGCCAGCGCGGAC
>CAZBQQ010000081.1:0-23101 GCA_964493965.1 uncultured Solibacteraceae bacterium | reverse complement strand
TGTTCACGTTTCTGGCGATGCTGCCGTTCCGGAACGCGGGTGCGGGGCCGCAGCACATCGTACTGCTCTATCCGCTGCCGCACCTGGTCATCGCGGCAACCTTCGCTTCCGCGGCGTCCATGACGGGCTGGCTTCGCAAGGCCGGCGTATGCGTGGTGGCTGCGGTGCTCGGCGCCGGCGTCCTGTTGACCGTGGCCTATCGGTTCCAGATGTCGGCGAACGGGCTCAGCGTGTACTGGACCGACGCCATCTACGGCCTGGATCGGGAACTGCGCAACGAGCAGGTCACCGACGTCGTCGCGGCGGACTGGGGGATCGAGGAGCCGGTGCGGGCGCTGTCCGAGGGCCGCGTCCGGATCGTGGCGGATCGGATCACGGCCGGCGCGTTGCGGGAGAACGGCGGGAAGAACCTGCGGATTGTGACGCACGGTGACGGGTTCACGTTGTATCCCGAACGATTGCGGACGCTCGAGGAATCGGCTCGGACCGCGGGGGTCCGGCTGGTTCCGGAGGCGCACGTATTGGACGCGCACGGGCGGGTGATGTTTGACGTCTTGTCGGTTGGCGAGCTTACTCCAACGCCTGTCCCCGCGTCTCCCGGGCGAACAGCAGAACCGCCATCCCACATACATAGATGACGGCGATCGAGCTCAACGCGCGGGCGAAGCTGCCCAGGTGGACGATGAGCACGCCCGTCAGGAACGGGCCGCTGGCCGCGAGCACCCGGCCTGCGTTGAAACAGAATCCTGCGCCGGTGGCGCGGATGCGCGTGGGGAACAACTCCGGCAGGTACACCGGAAAGCCGCTGAAGATGCCGTTGGTGAAGAAGCCCAGCGCGGGCAGAACGAGCAAGATAGCGCTGTACGACCATCCCGCCAGAAACGTGATCGGCAATATCATCGCGCAGCCGGCGAGCATCACCAGAAACGCAAGCCGGCGCCCGATGCGTTCCGCTAGCGGCGGGAAAGCGAAATACCCCGCGATCGAGCCGGCGTTCAGGCTCATCACGGCGTAGCTGGTTAGCTGGGTGAGGCGAGACGGATCGAGGCGCCGCGGTCCGAGCAGCTCGCGAATGAACGACGGGGTCCAGTTCGTGGCGCCCCACAATCCAAAGACCGCCACCAGGGCCAGGGCCGCGCCCACGGCGGTGTCGCGGCGGTGCTCCGGACGGAACAGTTCGCCGACCGTGAAGCGCGGCGCTCCGGCCTGCCTGGCTGCGCGCCACCGCTCCGGTTCGCGCACCTTCAGGCGCACAAGGAGTGCAACCAAGGCCGGCGCGAGTCCCACGAAGAACATGACGCGCCAGCTCCGGTGCGAAAGCAGCGCGCCGATGCCGGCAGCCAGGAAGTAGCCCGCGCCCCAGGCCGACTGCAGCAAGCCCGCTCCTCTCACACGGAGCGACTCCGGCCACACTTCCGCCACCAGCGTCGCGCCCGCCGCCCACTCGCCGCCGATGCCGAGCGCCGTGATGAACCGGTAGATCGCGAGTTCCCACCAGGTGTGCGAAAAGCCCGCCAGTCCCGTGAATGCGGCGTAGATCACGATCGTGATGACGAGCGTGCGCGTCCGGCCGATGGTGTCCGCCAGCACGCCGAACAGCGCGCCGCCGACCGCCCAGCCAACCAGAAAGATCGACAGAATGATGCTGCCGTAGGAGCCGATGTTTTCCGGGGTGGCGCGCGTCCCGAGCAACTCGCGCAGCGCCGGCGTCAGCACGAGTGTGTAGATGGTGGAATCCATCGAGTCGAAGATCCAGCCGAGCCAGGCGACCACGAGGACGAGGATCTGGTAACGGGAGAGGCGCACGGCGGCTTCGGCGGACATGCTGGCTGCTGATTTTAGCGCATTCGAGCATCGGCGGATCGGATTGCGAGAGCAAAACCTGCATGCTCCGGCAGATCCTGCACTGCTCGGACTCCTGCTCCCTCTAAAGCCAGGCGCGCAACTCGCTGGTGGCGAATCGGCTCAGCAGAATGTGACTTTGGCGTGACTCGTGCTCTTGGATAGGGTGGCGCCCATCGCCTCGAGCGGTTGTACGAAACGAAGGAGAGTCCATGTTTCTAGTTCTGTTTGCTGTTTTGTTGTTCATGTGGCTGCTGGGAATGTTCGCGTTCCACGTGGCCGGTGGGTTGATCCACCTGCTTTTGGTCATTGCGTTGATTTCGTTGGTGGTGCATTTCTTCAGGCGCCACGCCACGGCTTGAGAACTGTCACGTTTGGAAGTTGGCTGTCCCGGCGGTGACCGTTTTTGCTGCTTCCGGAACATCCTTGGCCGCGCCAAAGAAGAGCAGCGTCAGGCGCAGGCACGGGGCAGTCCAGCGACCTCCCTCGGCTTTTGTGTCCCCATCGTCAAGCAAGGAGAATCTATGAACCGATTATGCATTGCAGTCGTCGTGACTATGCTCGGAGCGATGTCCGTCTCCGCCGCCGACCAGACCTGGACCGGGAAGATCAGTGACAGTATGTGCGGTGCGAAGCACGATACTTCCGCCGAACACGGCAAGAAGATGTCCGATCGCGACTGCACCTTGGCCTGCGTGAAAGAACACCATGCCAAATATGTGTTCGTGAAAGGCGCCAAGGTGTACAGCGTTGCCAACCAGGACTTCGGGGGTTTAGAGGAGCACGCTGGTCACACGGTAAGGCTGACGGGCGAGATGAACGGCGACACGATCACCGTCTCGAAGATCGTCATGCCCGCGAAGGAGTAGTTCCGCGGGTCGTCACGGCTCGGCCCTGAGCTCGCTTTCATAGAACCGCCGCAGCCGTTCGCCGATTTCGTCTCGCACGCGCCGGAAGGCGGCCAGGACTTCTTCGTCGGTGCCGCGGACCGCTGCGGGATCGTCGAAGCCGATGTGCACGCGGTGACGCACTTCGCCGGTGAAAACCGGGCAGGTCTGGTTGGCGTGGTCGCAGACCGTGATCACGAAATCGAACCGCTGCCCGAGGAATTGCTCGACGGATTTCGGGCGCGCAGCGCCGATGTCGATGCCCGCTTCTGCCATCGCCTGTACGGCGGCCGGGTGGACGCGCTCGGCTGGGCGCGTGCCGGCAGAGTGCACTTCCAATCCCGCGTCGAACGACCGTAGGAAGCCCTCGGCCATCTGGCTACGGGCCGAGTTGCCGGTACACAGGACCAATATCCGCGTCATGCGTGTTTCCAGAAGCGCTTCTCGAAGCGCAGCGACAGGTTCACCAGCGAGATCAGAACGGGCACCTCCACCAGCGGCCCCACCACGGCAGCGAACGCCACTCCGGAGTGGATGCCGAACACCGCTATGGCCACCGCAATCGCCAGCTCGAAGTTGTTGCTCGCCGCGGTGAAGGAGAGCGTGGCCGTCTTCGGGTAGTCCGCCCCGAGCCGGTGCCCCATCCAGAACGAGACCAGGAACATCACGACAAAGTAGATGAGCAGCGGAACGGCGATCCGCAGCACGTCCAGAGGCAGGCGGACGATGTAATCGCCTTTGAGCGAGAACATCACCACGATGGTGAACAGCAACGCCACCAGCGTCAGAGGGCTGATTCGCGGCACGAACTGCTTCTCATACCACTCGCGGCCGCGCGCCCGGACCAGGACGAACCGGGTCGCGATCCCCGCCAGGAACGGGATGCCGAGATAGATGAAGACGCTGCGCGCGATTTCGCCGATGGTGACATCCACGGCGGCGCCTTTCAATCCGAACCAACGCGGCAGCACCGTGACGAAGATCCACGCGTAGACCGAATAGAACAGCACCTGGAAGACGGAGTTGAACGCGACCAGGCCCGCGGCATATTCGGTGTCCCCGCGCGCGAGTTCGTTCCACACGATCACCATCGCAATGCATCGCGCCAGGCCGATCAGAATCAGGCCGGCCATGTACTCGGGCTTGTCACGCAGAAACACGATCGCCAGGGCGAACATCAGCACCGGCCCGATCACCCAGTTCTGCACGAGCGAGAGCAGCAGGACCTTGCGGTTCCGGAACACCTCGCCCATCTCCTCGTAGCGCACCTTCGCCAGAGGCGGGTACATCATGAGGATCAACCCGGCGGCAATCGGGATGGACGTGGTGCCAACTTGGAATTGCGTGATAAGCCGCACCACGCCAGGCAAGCCGACTCCCGCCCCGACGCCGGCCGCCATGGCCAGAAAGATCCAGAGCGTCAGATAGCGGTCCAGGAAGGAAAGCCGCGCGCCGGTTCGATTCATGCGACCTACAGCGCGGGCTTGCGCGCGCGGATGAAGGCGGCGGCGAACTTGCCGTCGACGAGCGGCGCCAGCGCGTCGGCGTCGAAGCCGTTGGCCTCGAGGGACTCTCGCGCGTCGGCCGTTGTGTACACCCTGGTCGGCTCGATATCGATTTCCACGAAGCCGGCGCGGGCGAGTTTCTCGCGGTAGACGTCTTCCTCGAGCGCGCCCGCCATGCAGCCTGCCCACAGCTCCACGCTGCGACGGATCTCGGGCGGCATCTCGCCGCGAACCACCACATCGGAGACGGCCAGCCGCCCGCCCGGTTTGAGCACGCGAAAGGCCTCGGCGAGCACGCGGTCCTTGTCGGTCGAGAGGTTGATGACGCAGTTCGAAATGATCACGTCGAGGCTCGCTTCGGGGAGCGGAATCTTCTCGATCTCGCCCTTCAGGAACTCCACGTTCTCGAGGCCCGAGCGCTTCTGGTTTTCGCGAGCCAGCGCCAGCATCTGGTCCGTCATGTCCAGGCCGTAGGCCTTTCCCGTGGGGCCCACGCGTTTGGCGGAGAGCAGCACGTCGATGCCGCCTCCGGAGCCCAGATCGAGGACCACCTCGCCGGGGCTCAGTTGCGCTAGCGCGGTGGGATTCCCGCAGCCGAGCGAGGCCAGCACGGCCTCCGCCGGCAGGCCGGATTTCTGTTGCTCGTCGTAGAGGTTGGCGGTGATCGGATCCACCGCGCCCTCGGGCGCCGCCTTGGAACCGCAGCAGCAGGAAGAGCCACTGCCCGAGATCACGCGCAGCGCGTGTTCCCCGTATTTCTCTTTGACCACGTCTTTGATTTCCATGTGCGTTGTCCTTTCGTCACGAGCACTTGCATGCCTTCAGGATCGACTCCGGCTTGACTGCCTTGTTCCGGGTGCAGCACTCTGCGTACAGGAACGTGAGCAGGTCCTGGAGGGCGCGCGCGTTGGCCGAATACCATAGGAAGGTGCCCTCGCGGCGCTGGTCGGCCAGTCCCTCGCTGCGGAGCTTCTCAAGGTGGTGCGAGAGCGTGGAGCCGGGGATACCCATCTCCGCCTGAATGTCGCCCACCACCATCCCCTCCGGATAAGCGGAGAGCAGCAGCCGCATGATGCCCAGCCGCGCATCGTTACCAATGGCTGCCAGCATGTCGGCATAGCGCGCGGTGAGTTCGGGATCTGGTTTCTGCTTCATCGAAATATACTTCGATGATACTAGAAACATGGAATGGTGTCAAGAGGAGAATGAGGCTACTCGATAGGCGGGAGGGACGCGGAGTGGACGGGGCGTCGATCAGGGGATGGCCGAGGCGCGGAACTTCGGCAGGTCGGTCCGCGCCTCAGTCATCTGCCGCACGGCCACGGGATGGATGCGACTCCCATCCCGCGCCGAGCGGCCGCAGGAGCCCCTATTCAAATATGACGCGAAGCTGGGAGCCGCCCAGGGTGATGGATGCGAGCTTCCTGGCGCCCGCTTCGTCGCTGATACCGAACGTGGTGGCTGCCGCCTTGGCGCCCAGCTGCTCAACCTTTGCCTTGACGTCGATCGTCTTGCCGGCTTTGTCTTTGAGCACGGCGGTCGTTCCAGTCACGTCGATGGAATACTTGCCGGGCTGTAGTTGCGTCTTACCGGCCTGGACCGGGTCGGACAAATTGAACTTGTAGGTCGCGGCCATGGCGAGCGAACCCGCGAGAAGCCCGACTGTAAGAAGGCGCGTGAATAGTCTTTCCATACTTCTAGTAGACGGCAGCTGGTACCGAAAGTAACCTCAAGATTGGTTAAAGGTGCCGTGCCGGACGGGAGCGCGTGCGAGCGCGCGCTAGAATACGCTAGAAGTGCAGACGATCCTTCTGGTGGACGATGACTCGGCCCTTTGCGAGTTGATCGCCGATGTCCTTTCCGAAGCCGGCTTCGCGCTGGAATCGGTCCTCGATGGCGGACGCGGACTGGCGCGCGCGATCGAGGGCAGCTTCGACCTCGTGCTGCTGGATGTCATGCTGCCCGTCCTGGACGGCTTCGAAGTCCTGAGGCAACTGCGCCGCCGTTCCCCGGTTCCGGTGATCATGCTGACCGCCAGGAACACCGAGCAGGACCGGGTGGCCGGCCTGAACGCGGGCGCCGACGACTATCTGCCCAAACCGTTCGGATCCGAAGAGTTGCTGGCGCGCGTGCGAGCGGTGCTGCGCCGCTCCGGGCACACCGCCTCGGGCGAACCGGAGGTGGCCACGGTCGGCGGCCTGCGGCTCGATCGCACCAGCGGCAAGGCCTGGGTCGGGGACGAGCCCTTCGCCATGACCGCAACGGAGTTCGCTATCCTTGACCTTCTAGTTCGCTCGGCGGGCCGGGTGGTGACGCGCGACCAGGTCTGCGCGGTGCTCTACCAGCGTCCGGCCACGCCGTTCGAGCGCTCGCTCGAGGTTCACGTCAGCCACCTTCGGAAGAAGCTCGATCGGGCGGGCATTCTCATACGGCCGGTGCGAGGCGTCGGGTACCTGCTGACAAAGGAGAGCGCTTGAACCTGCGATCGATCACAGCCAAGATCCTGATCTGGTCCTTGTCCACGCTGGTTCTGTCGCTGGTGGCCTACTCCTGGCTCTCGAAGGCCGTCATCTTCGGGGTTTTCGACGAAGCCTTCGCGCGCAGCGACGCGTTCGAGTTGCATCAGGCCAGCACGGCATACGAGCATGGCGGCCACAGCGAGCTGGAGCGCTACCTTACAGACCTGCGCGCGTTCGAGGGAGCCGAGCGTTACCTCACCGACTCATCGGGCCGCGATCTTCTTACCGGCGAGGATCGATCCGCGTTTTTCGAGGGCTCTCAGGGCCAGCGCCGGTCCTTCATGAACCGCGGCGATAAGCACGCGGTGCGGGTCGCTTCCGAGGACTGGCGCTATCGTTTCCTCATTATCTATGTGCCTCCGTACAGCTTCACCACGTTTGCGCCGTACTACTTCCTTCTGCTGACCGTGGTGGCGGTTCTGTTCTGGTTTCTGGCCATGCACTTCGCGTGGCCGCTGCGGCGCCTGGCGGCCGCGGTGCGGCGCTTCGGAAGCGGGGACCTGACCGTGAGGGTCGGAATGCGCCGCCACGACGAGATCGGCGAGCTGGGACGCTCTTTCGACAGCATGGCTGCTCGCATCCAGACTCTTCTCACCGCGGAACGGCAGTTGCTCCAGGACGTGTCGCACGAGTTGCGCTCGCCGCTGGCGCGGCTGAGTCTCGCCGCGGAGCTGGTGGGGAAGGACGGCGACCGGGCTGCCGCCGCCGCCCGCCTGCGGCGCGAAACGGATCGGCTCTCCGATCTGGTCAGCTCTCTGCTGCAGATGACCACGGCCGAAGGGGATCCCGAGGCCTTCAGCGTCGAGGATGTGTGCCTGAGCGACATTCTGCGCGAGGTGGCCGAGGACTGTCAGTTAGAAGCGGAGGGACGGGGTTGCCGCATCGAGGTCGATGCTCCGGACGAGGTCCGGGCCCTCGGCGACCGCGGACTGCTGCAACGCGCTATCGAAAACATCGTTCGCAACGCCATCCGCTACTCGCCCGCCGGTGCCGCCGTCGAAGCAAAGATCGTGGTGGATGGGGCGCGTGCAGTACTTTCCGTGCGGGACCACGGTCCCGGCGTGAAGGAGGACCTGCTGCCGAAGATCTTCAATCCCTTCTTCCGCGCGGACGAATCGCGCAACGAGTCGAGCGGCGGTGTCGGACTCGGCCTGGCGATCGCACAGCGGGCCATCCACCTGCACCACGGTGAGATCCGCGCCGCGAACGCCAGCCCGGGGCTGCTTATCACCATCGTGTTGCAGCGGACTGAGGAAGGGCCCGCCGCGTCCGCTACTTAGCGTCCACCTTGTCGAGCCGCAGAAAACGGGCCGCATTGTTGTAGAGGATGTCGCGCTTCTGCTGCGGCGTGAGGTAAGTGGCGCCTTCGATGACGCTGATCGAGGCCGCCATCAGGCCGGGCCAGATCATCTGGTCGGTACCGAACATCACGCGATCTTCGAATCCCGCTTCCACGATGCGCTGGATGTAGGTGTGCACTTCCTTCAAGGGGTAACTCCAGATGAGCCCGGCCACATCGACATACACGTGCGAGTTGGCCTGGAGCAGCGTGAGCAGGTTGTCGATCATGGGGTAGCCGGCGTGCATGATCCACAGCCGCAGTTTGGGATGGCGCGCGAGCAGGTCTTCGAGCAGAAGCGGATTGCCCATCGAGCCGCGGAACTTGGGCGTGGCTACGTTGGCGCGGCCGGAGCCTCCGGTACCCATGTGGATTCCGACCGGGATGTCGAGCTCCTCGGCCAGCGCGAAGTACTTGTCGAGCGACGGATCGCTGGGCGAGATGCCCTCGTACTGCGGGGCCACCTCTCCCATCACCTTGAACCCGCCAGTGGTGAACGCCGTTCGCAGCTCGTCCACCGTCACGTACCTGCCCGGGGTGATGCCGTTGTCGAAGGCAGTGCCCGGAATGATGCGCGCGGGCGCGGCGTCCTTCCACTGCTGGACGGATTTGGGATCGCCCATGACGACGGCCGTGACATTGAGTCGCTCGTATTCGGCCAGGAGGGCCTTCATGTACTCGGCCTGCGACTTGGAGGGCTCGAGCAGCAGCGTGCAATCCTGCGGGGCCCATCCGGTCTGCGACTCTTTGGAGTGCGGGTCCGACGCCAGGAATTGTGGGTTGAACGGGCACATCGGTCCCATGCCGGGAAAGCCGCCGAAAGTGTGTACGTGGATGTCGATTATGGGCGGGCGTTTGCCTGCGACGGGCTGCGCGAAGGCTATGGACGCCGCGACGAACAAGCAGCAGAGCGCGGAGATTCGCATGGGGGAATCATAGCAAGGGGACGAGCTGAAGGTTGCTCTACTTCAGCGCGTAGACAGCTCCGTCGGTCGAGCCGAAGTAGACGGCGTCCTTGTCGATGGCGGGAGAGGAGACCACCGAGCCGGTTGCGAAAAGCTTGACCACCCCGGCGTTCATCTCGTCGACGAAGAGGAAGCGGATGACCTTGCCGAAGTCGAGGCGGCCGTCGGCCCCGGTGAGAGCGGACGCGTTCTGCTTCGACGCTTCGGTGGTGAAATCCCACAGCGGTTTCAGCGTCTTGAGGTCCACGGCGTGCAGCTTGCCGTCGAAGCTTCCCACGTAGAGCGTGCTGCCGGCGATGGCGGGCGAAGAGAAGACGGGAAATTTGGCGTCGAAGGAAATCAGCTTGGCGCCGGTCGCGGCATCGAGGGCGTGGAAGAGGCCCGTGTCGGAGGTTCCGTAGTAGACCTTGCCGTCGTTCACGGCGGGTGACGTGATGACCCAGGAGCCTCCGTTGTTCACGGCCCATTTTTTCTGGCCGGTCTTGAGATCGATGGCGTACACGTTCGAATCGCGGCAGCCCACGTAGACGACTCCGTTGTCCACGGCCGCCGAGGACTGGAAGCCCTGCTGGTTGCCGATCTTGGGATCGACGCCGGCCTGGAACTGCCACGCGACCTTGCCCGTGTCCGCCTGAAGCGCGTAGAGGATGCCGTCCCAGCTTCCGACAATGACCAGTGCGCCGGAGATGGCGGGCGAGGCATGCACGACGTCGCCGGTGTGGAACTTCCACTTCAGGGCTCCGGTGGGCGCGTCGAGCGCGTAGACGTTGCCGTCGCCGCTGCCGAAATACACGGCTCCGTTGTAGACGGCGGGCGAGGAGAGGTAGAAATCCCACGTGTCGCCGATGAGCTCTCCGCTGGGCTGAAGACCGTGCAGCCGCTTGTGCGCGAACCGCCGCTCGCCTTCGGTTTCGAACTTCCACTTGAGCTTGCCGGAGGCGGCGTCCACGGCGTAGAACGTGCCGTCGAAGCTGCTGAAGAAAACGGTGCCATCCGCGACGGCGGGCGACGAGGTGACCCAGCTCTCCGTGTGGAACTTCCACTTCAACGCGCCGGTTTCCTGGTCGATGGCATAGAGGTTCTGGTCCGTGCTGCCGGCGTACACGGCGCCACCGGCGACGACGGGCGAAGAGATGACGCGGCCCGCGGTTTCGAAGCGCCACTGGACGCGGTTGAACTGGCGCACGCCGGTGGCATTGTAGACGCCGGTGTGTTCGAGGTTTCCCCGGAACATCTGGCCGAAGGCCGGGACTGCGATGAGGGCGGTTATGAGGCAAAGGTTCTTCATGGGGTCATGATTATAGACGAAAAGGCCTGAAACTGAGTTCCCTCGAAATCAGAATCAGGGCGGAATGGTTTATCCACACGAATTCCAGAACCGTACTACTGTAATCGACTGAGTCCAAAGCCTGATAAAGCTGCGGAAAAGCCTATTACTAAGCGATCTTTCGTATTGACCGAACCAGGGCTTTCGGTGCAACATGATGGAGGTTCCAAGAGGTTTACGGAGCTGGCGAGCCACGCAGGACGCAGCGAACCGGAACGATGATCTGAGGCGGCGGAGCGATCCGAAGCGGCAGGGAGAATCGGGAAGCGGGCGTTCGGCGGAGGCAAGCTTTCGAGCGGCGAATCGCAGCGAGCGATGATCCGGCGGGATCGAGAGGTCCCGAAGGGGAGCGGAGAGGCGAGGAACCGTTAGAAATACGGAGTGCGTGGCAACAAACCCTTGTGCGAGCCGACGGCCCGGCGACGGGAATGAGGAACGTGGAAGAGGACCGGTTGGCGCGCACTCCGCAGTACGGTGAAGGTGCAGGCCGGGAACGATAATCCCGCAGAGGTGGTCCGGAAACGGGCAGCCGCTGGGGGGGAGCGAAAGGCCGCATCGAACCGTAGGCTTGCTCAGGTCGCCGACGGCGACTGCAACGACCAGTCACGGGCAACCGTGGCAGGGAGACGGACGCTGTCGGGCGGATCTGAGTCCGTGCTCGGGGCCGATGCATGCCGGCCGGCGAGACCGCTCATCCGTAGGTCACTTGGAACCTTTTTTGTTTACGCCCCCACCACGTGCGCCAGCCGCGCCAGTTCCTCGTCCGTGCTCTGATCGGGGACTGAGCAGCCCGGCGACAGGATGTACTTCTTTCCGGCGGCCGCTGCGGCGGCGTGCCATTGGCTCGCGATCTCGGCTTCGGAGAGCGTGCGGTAGTTGGTCTCATCGACACCGCCCATCAGCACGCCGGAGAACTGGCTGCGGGCCGTGGCGAAATCGACGCCCGTCAAGTGGCTCTCGTAGTTGATCACGGCGGCCGGCCAGCCTTTCCAGAACAGGTCCAGGTAGGTCTTGCCGTGCAGGTGCAGGGTGTTGAAATGCGCGCCGGAGGCGGCGTTGAGGACCATG
Organism: uncultured Solibacteraceae bacterium; assembly: GCA_964493965.1. Taxonomy (GTDB): domain Bacteria; phylum Acidobacteriota; class Terriglobia; order Bryobacterales; family Bryobacteraceae; genus DASWZN01. Next base: position 11,649 of record CAZBQQ010000081.1, on the reverse strand, counting down.
CGGTCGAAGGGCTCGCTGAACTTCGCGTAATCCTCCGGAGTGAGGACTCCGGGCACCGCGCAATCGATCGCCAGGAAGATGCCGGCGGCGCCGGTGGCGAGCGCCTTGCGCACGTGGTTGACCTCCGAGGCGGCGACGGCTTCGAGAGCGTTCAGCAGCACCTGCGGCTGCTCCTGCTTCAACCGCTGAACCTCGGGCTTCGAGAAAGTCTTCGCGACCTGGTTGTAGGGGTTGAAAACGGTCTCGACGAAATAGGCGCTGCCCCCGAGGCCCTCGCGGATGATGTCGAGCGCGCGCAACTGCTCGGGGAAGGGATTCGCGTCGGGCTTGATGGCCTCGATTCCGCCCGTCGGCTTGGGGTACGGAAAGTCGCTCATCACCTTGACGATGTCGGTACGGAACTTACGGTGGAACTCGAGCGTCGCCTCGGCGTGCCGCTCGCCGGGGAACGCGGCCAAACGAAAGTGATGCCACAGACTGAACGGCGGGCGATCGACATCGCCGCCCGCCAGCGCGCGATCCACCCGCTGCTTGCTGGTCAACTTGCCGGTAACGGCCATCGCTAAGCTCCCTGTGAGAAAGAATTGTCGTCTGGTCATGATTGCGCTTGGGCCTCGAACCTCCAAGACATTACTGGCACCCGATGAACGCCGATAAACGCAGATCGGCAACAAATTAGTTATCGGCGTTCATCTGCGTTCATCGGCGGCTCATATTGTTTTCCCGGATTTTTTCAGCAGCGAGTTTAGCGTGCCGCCGTGGCTCTCAGCCCGCGCAGGGCCTGGAATCATGAACCGAGCATCCCACGGATCACGTTCTGCCGCTCGGGGTCCATCCACTCGGTGTTGCTGATGATCTTCTCGAGCACCTTGCCGTCGCGGTTGATGATGTAGGTCTCGGGATACTGGAAGGTTCCGTAGTCGGAGGCGATCTTGGCGTCGGGGTCGCGCGAAGTGGCAAACGAGATTTTGTGCCTCTGGAGAAAGTCGCGGTAGGCCTTGGCGTTGGTGTCCACGCTGATGCCAAGCACCACCACGCCGTCCTTGGCGAACGCCTGCTGGAACTGGTTGAGGGACGGCGTCTCCGTGACGCAGGGCGGACACCAGGTGGCCCAGAAATGCACCACCAGCAGCTTTCCGCCGAAGTTCGAGGGGGAGATGGTCCTTCCGTCCTCGGTGGTCACGCTGAACCGCGGGGCGCTGTCGCCCGCCACCACGATCCGTTCCTGAAAGATGCCGGCGATTACCCACACCAGCCCGGCCAGGCAAACGACAATCAGAGCCTGGATGACGCGTTCTGTTTTGACTGGGGCCATTCGAACTTCCTATCATTAAGTGTAACCATTTGCAGGCGGCGGTATCAGTAGGGTAGGGGGCGCATGCTGATCACGAGGAGGGCTGATTTCTCCGCGTCACACGTGTGCCGTGTACCGGGGCTGTCCGACGAGGAGAACCAGGCTCTTTACGGCGCGGCCTCGAACCCGCACGGCCACGGGCACAACTACGTGATCGAGGTGACGCTGGAGGGCGATCCCCAACCGGAAACCGGGATGGTGTACGACCTCAAGCGGCTCAAAGAAGTGATCCAGCAAGAAGTGGTCGAGCCGATGGACCACCGCTTTCTGAACCGCGAGGTTCCGCCCTTCGACACTGTGGTGCCAACCACGGAGAACCTGGCGATCGAAGTGTGGCGGCGGATCGAGCCGCGCGTGGCCGGCCCGCGAGTCCGCCTGCACGCGGTGCGGGTCTACGAGACCGAAGACCTGTACGTGGATTACTTCGGAGGTCAGCCGTGATCCGCGTCACGCGGCGCTACCGGTTCTCGGCCTCGCACCGGCTCAACGCGGCCGGGCTCTCGGCGGAGGAGAACCGCGCGCTGTACGGAAAGTGCAACAACCCCCACGGGCACGGGCACGACTACGCGCTGGAGGTGAGCGTGCGCGGTCCGGTAGATGCGGCGTCGGGCCGTGTGGCGGACCTGGCCGCGCTCGATGCGCTGGTTCGCGAGCAGGTTCTGGAGCCATTCGACCACCACGATCTGAACGCGGAAGTTCCGGCGTTTGCGGAGCGCGTGCCCACTACGGAGAACCTGGCGGTCGAGATCCAGTCGCGGCTCTCGGCCCGATGGCCGGAGGTGTTCCCTGGCGCGGGGCCGGCGCTGGATGCAATCCGAATTCAGGAAACGAAGAGGAACCGATTTGAGCTACACGACTGACAACCCGGCCGCGAATGCGGCAGCCGTTTCGGAGCGCGGCATCGCCTCGCTGATGGAGGAGGTCCTGCGGCAGCTCGGCGAGGACCCTGCGCGCGAGGGCCTGTCGAAGACTCCGGAGCGCGTCGAGAAGGCCTGGAAGTACCTGACCAGCGGCTATGGGCAGGACGTTCAGAAGGTGGTCAACGGCGCGCTCTTCACGGTGAAGTACGACGAGATGGTGATCGTCAAGGACATCGAGTTCTTCAGCCTGTGCGAGCACCACATGCTGCCGTTCTTCGGCAAGGTCCACGTGGCGTACCTGCCGCGGCACAAGGTGGTGGGGCTGAGCAAGATTCCGCGCATCGTCGACATGTTCGCGCGGCGGCTGCAGATTCAGGAGCGGCTGACGCAGGAGATCGCGCAATCGCTCGAACAGGTACTCGATCCGCTGGGCGTGGGCGTGGTGTGCGAGGCGCGGCATTTCTGCATGATGATGCGCGGCGTGGAGAAGCAGCACTCCGGCGCCGTGACCAGCGCGATGCTGGGGGCATTCCGCGAGCGCAAGGAAACGCGGGACGAGTTCCTGGCGCTGCTGCGCCAGCACTCGAGCGAGATGTGAACATGCCACCCACACCTGATGCGATTCAACCGAGCCGCGACCGCCAGGGAGCGGAGCCGCGCACCTTCCGACATTTCGAGGCAACCGACCCCACCGGCCGGGTGTGGCGCGTGGACTTCCTCTGGATTCAGAACGCCATCTCGATCCGTCACGCCGATACGGTGGATGTGAAGTTCGAGCTGTCGGCGGGCCCGGAGCGTTTGACCAAAGTGGTGGCGCTCATGCACCCCGACCTGCTCGAGCTAACCCGGAAGACGGGGAAGCCAGTAGCCGATCCCTGGGTTTCCGCCTTGGCCGCGCGGCACCTGAGGCACATGATCGAGACCGGCGAGGACATGGAGAAGGCTCTCGTCACGCCGCCGCTCGAGACGCTCGTCGCATACGTGTAACCCGCTAAGATAGCGAGAGCGGTCATGATCTCGCTCGCGCTCTCCACTCCGCTGATGTACCTCAAGGGCGTCGGCCCGGCGCGCGCGGCGATGCTCGAAGGCAAGGGGCTGAAGACCGTCGAGGACCTCCTGGCCTACCCGCCGTTCCGCTACGAGGACCGCACCAACGTCAAGACCATCGCGCAGCTTGCGCCCGGCGAGATGGCGACCGTCATGGCGGAAGTGAAGGCCGCGCACCTGGCCGGCTTCCGGCGCCGCAACCTGGGCCTGTTCGAAGCCGTGTTCACGGACGCCTCCGGCGCGACGCTGGTGTGCAAGTGGTTCCATGGCGGCTATCTCGAAAAGGTGATCGAGCCGGGGCAGCGCATCGCGCTCTACGGCAAGGTGGAGTTCGACAGCTACTCGGGAGAGCTCTCCATCCTCCACCCGGAGTTCGAGATTCTGGGCGAAGAGGAAGAGGGCGAGGCAGGCCTTCACACCGGGCGCATCGTTCCCATCTATGAGGCCACGCAGAAGGTCACCACCCGCGTGTTCCGGCGCCTGCTGTGGCAGATTCTCGAAGCGCTGCCGGTGGGGCCGGACCCGCTTCCCGAACGCCTGCGCGACGAACTGAAACTGCCCGACCTGCGGACCGCGCTCCGCGATTTGCACTTCCCGCCGCCGGGCGCGGACATCCGCCTCCTGAACGAATTCCGCTCGCAGGCGCAGTTCCGGCTGATTTTTGAAGAGTTCTTCTGGCTGGAGTGCGGCCTCGCGTTGAAGCACAGCACCGCCCGCAAGCAGCCGGGCATCGCGTTCGAGCTGACGGACCGCGTGCGCGAGCAAATCAAGCGGATGCTTCCCTTCAAGCCCACGGGCGCGCAGAAGAAGGTGCTGGGGGAGATCGCGCGGGACATGGAATCGCCCGCGCCCATGAATCGCCTGATGCAGGGCGACGTAGGCAGCGGGAAGACGCTGGTGGCGGCGGAGGCGGCCATCATCGCGATCGAGAACGGCTGGCAGGTGGCGACGCTCGCGCCCACGGAGATCCTCGCCACGCAGCATTTCTTTTACTTCAAGGACCTGTTCCGCAAGCTCGGCTATACGGTCGCGCTGCTGACCGGGTCGAACACCAAGGGCGAGAAGGCGCAGTTCAAGCGCGCGCTGGCGGCCGGGCTGGTGCAGTTCGCGGTGGGCACGCATGCGCTGATCGAGGAGGACGTTGAGTTCCAGAAGCTCGGCCTCGCGATCGTCGACGAACAGCACCGCTTCGGCGTAATGCAGCGGCTCAGGCTGATTCAGAAGGGCCCGCACCCCGACGTGCTGGTGCTCACCGCGACGCCGATCCCACGCACGCTGGCGCTGACGCTCTACGGCGACCTCGACGTTTCGGTGATCGACGAGTTGCCGCCGGGCCGCAAGCCCATCGTCACGCGGCATTCGGCGGAGGACGCCATCGAGCAGGTGTGGAGCTTCGTCAAGCGTGAGATCGAGCAGGGCCGCCAGGCGTACGTGGTCTACCCGGTGATCGAGGAATCGGAAACGCAGGCCATGAAGGCCGCGGAGAAGATGTACCAGCACCTGGCGGTCGAGGTCTTCCCGCAACTCCGCATCGGACTGATGCACGGCCGGCTCAGCACCGCGGAGAAGGAATCCGCCATGGAGCGTTTCAAGGCCGGCGAGACGCAGGTGCTGGTCTCGACCACGGTGATCGAGGTGGGCATCGACGTCCCCAACGCGACAGTGATGGTGATCGAGCAGGCGGAGCGATTCGGCCTCTCGCAGTTGCACCAACTTCGCGGCCGCGTGGGCCGAGGCGCCAACCAGAGCTATTGCATCCTGGTGACCGGCAAGCTGAACGACATCGGCCGCCAGCGCATCCGCACGCTGGTGGATTCGAGCGATGGGTTCCACATCGCGGAGATGGATTTGAAGCTGCGCGGGCCGGGCGAGTTCTTCGGAACCAAACAATCCGGCCTGCCTGCGTTGCGCATCGCCAACATTTTGCGCGATTCCGAGATTCTCGAGGTTGCGCGCCGCGAGGCAGCGACGCTGGTGGCCCGGCCCGAGGCGGACGAGGATCGCCGCCGGGCGCTTGTGTATTTGAGAGGCCACTGGCAGAGCCGCTACGGCTTGGCGCAGGTGGGGTGAGAAGATGGCAGAGAAGACATTGGTGGCCGCCGATAAACGCCGATGAACGCCGATCAAAACCAAATGACTTATCTGCGTTCATCGGCGTTCATCGGCGGCCCAAATTGCCTTCCTGGACTTAGCGGAGTTGGCCAACCATGCGAGTCATAGCAGGAGAGTTTCGAAGCCGCCGGCTGAAGTCGCTCTCGGGACCGCATCTGCGGCCCACACCGGACCGCTTGCGGGAAACGCTGTTCGACATCCTCGCGCCGCGTATCGAGGGCGTGACGTTCCTCGACGCGTACGCGGGCACGGGCGCGGTCGGCATCGAGGCGCTGAGCCGCGGCGCCCACGAGGCCATCTTCATCGAGCGGAGCCGGGCGGCCGCGGACGTGATCCGCGGGAACCTGCAATCGCTGGGCATCGAAGCGCGCGCGCAGGTTTTCTGCGGAAAGGCGCTGGTGGTTCTGGAGCGGCTCAAGTCCGACCTTGTGTTCCTCGACCCGCCCTACGACGCGCCCGCCGAATACGCCGCCGCCCTGGCGCTGCTGGGTGCCGCCCCGCCGCCGCTCACGATCGTGCAACACGACGTCCGCCACGATCTGCACGAGGAATATGGCCGTCTCCGCCGCACCCGCACCGTGCGCCAGGGGGACAATGTGCTGAGCTTCTACGCGGAGGTCTGATGGAGGGAGCGATCCCCTCTGCCATACTGAATTTGTGTCCAGCTCCCGCCGCTATCCCGAACGCCCGATTCTCGGCGTCGGCGCGATCATCGAGGATGGCGGGCGTGTGCTCCTGGTCGAGCGCGGGCAGGAGCCGCTGAAGGGCACCTGGTCGTTGCCCGGCGGCGCGGTGGAAGTGGGCGAGCGCCTGAAGGACGCCATCCGCCGCGAGGTGCGTGAGGAGACCGGACTCGAAGTCGAGCCAGTCTCCGTCGCCGAGGTCTTCGAGCGGATCATGCTCGATGCGGCCGGCCGGACCGAGTATCATTACGTGTTGATCGATTACCTATGCAAAGTGACGGGCGGCGAATTGCGCGCCGCGAGTGACGCCAGCCGCGCCGTTTGGGTGCCGCGGCAGGAGCTGTCCGCCTACCGCATCACGGAAGGGACTCTGGCAGTGATTGAAAAAGTCCTAGCATGAACACCACCGCCCATCTTCTCGAATTCGACGCCCTGCGCCGTCTGCTCGGCCGCAACGTCGCGAGCGCGCCCGGCCTGGCCGAACTGGAAAAAGTCGCGCCGGCCGCCGACCGGGCCACAGCCGAACGCTCGCTAGCCGATGCCGCCGAGGCCATCGAATACCTCCGCGCCGCCGCACGTCCGCAGCCGGCCGCACGCGGGGCCGCTGTTCGCCTGCGCTTCTCCTCGCTGCCCGACACCGGCGATTCGATTCACAAGCTCCACATCGAGGGCGCATCGCTCGAAGGGACAGAAATCCTGGCGTTGACCGAATTGCTCGACCGCGCCTCCGACATCCGCTCCGTCCTGCTGGCCGTGGTGGACCGCTTCCCGAAGCTGGGCGCGCGCGGCGCCGCCATGGGCGAGTTCCGCTCGGTGCTCAAGGACCTGGCCGGCAAGATTCTGCCCGATGGCACCGTCGCCGATCACGCCAGCGTCCTGCTCGGCCGCCTGCGGCGCGACATGGAGCGCCAGAAGGGCTCCATACAGGACTCGCTTCAGCGCTTCCTGCGCGCGCACAAAGAGGAGTTGCAAGAGGAATTTGTCGCCATCCGCAACGAGCGCTTCGTCGTGCCCATCGTGGCCGGCCAGCGGCGCAAGATCGATGGCGTGATTCATGGCGCCAGCGGCACGGGCCAGACGCTATTCGTCGAGCCGCTCGAAACCATCGAGCTGAACAACGAGCTGGTGCGGCTGACCGAAGAAGAGATGCGCGAAGTGCACCGCATCCTGCTCGAATTGACGTCGCGGCTGCGCGACTACGCCGCGCCGATCCAGCGGACGCTGGCCATCCTGGGCGAGCTCGAGATGCTGTTCGCCAAGGCGCAGTTCGGCGTCGATTTCGGCTGCGTGATCCCGCGCTTCAGCCCGGAGGGCGCCCGCCGACTGGTGTTGCGCGAGGCGCGCCATCCGCTGCTCGAAGACGTACTGCGACGCCAGAAGCGCACGGTGGTGGCGGCGACGCTCACGCTCGAAGGCTCGACGCGCACGCTGCTCATCAGCGGGCCGAACAGCGGCGGCAAGACCATCACCATCAAGACCGTCGGCCTGCTGGCGCTGATGGCGCAGGCCGGCCTCCCGGTGCCCTGCGTCGAGGCCGAGTTCCCCTTCTTCGACCGCGTGCTGGCCGACATCGGCGATCAGCAATCCATCCAGGAAAGCCTCAGCACGTTTTCCGCGCACATGAGCCGCGTGCGGGACATCCTGGCGCAGGCCACCTCCGACTCCCTGGTGCTGCTGGACGAGTTGGGCCGCGCCACCGATCCCGAAGAGGGCGGCGCGCTGGGCGTGGCGATCCTGGACCGGTGCCGGTCGCTCGGCGCCTTTTCCCTGGCCTCCACGCACCTGCTGGCGCTGAAGGTTTTCGGCGCGAATACCGAGGGCGTCCTCAACGGCTCGATGGGCTTCGACGAGGAGACGCTCGAACCCACGTACGTACTGCGGCTGGGCGCGCCGGGCAAATCCGCGGGGCTCGATATCGCCCGCCGGCACGGCCTTCCCGCCGAGATCCTCGATCGGGCGCGGGCCACGCTGGGCACGCGCGAGCGCGACCTGGGGCGCTTCCTCGCGGAGCTCGATCGCCGCCTTACGGAAGTCGCCGCGTCGCAGCATGCCTTGGAAGAAGAGCGCCAGCGGCTGCAGGCGCGCGAGAAGGCGCTGACTGAGGAGTGGGCGAAGAAGGAAACGGCCAAGCTCAAAGAGATCGAGCGGCAGACCGAGCTGGTTCTCGAACGCTTCGAGGCGCAGGCCCAGGAAGCCATCGGCAAGGTTGCGGTCAGCGGCGATCAGAAGCGTGCGTCCGCTCAGGCGCAACGCAACGTGTCCAAGGTGAAGCGCGAGCTGCGCGAGGAAATGCAGACCGCCATCCTCTCGACCCAATCCGACTCGCGGGCGGGCGAGCTGGTGCCGCTGAAGATCGCCGAAGGCTCGCGCGTGCGGCTGAAGAACATCCGCGAGCCGGCGCGCGTGCGGCGGCTGATCGGGGCGGACCGCCTGGAGGTCGAGGCCGGGTTCATGAAGATGCAGGTCTCGCGCGACGAAGTCCTCGAAGTGCTGCCCGAGGGCGGAGGCGGTTCGAAGCTGCCCCAGGGCGTTACCTTCAAGCCGTCCGGCCCGGAAGTGTATGTGAGCGCGCAAGAGGTGAACGTAATCGGCAAGCGCGCCGAGGAAGCGCGCGATCTGGTGGACAAGTTTCTCGACAGCGCGGTGCTGGCGTCGGCGAACCGAGTCCGCATCGTGCACGGCCACGGCATGGGCATCCTCCGCCGCATGATCGCGGAGTTGCTGTCCGAGAATCCGAACGTGGAGAAGTTCTACACCGCGCCGCAGAGCGAGGGCGGGGCCGGGGCGACGATTGTGGAACTGAAGGAGTAGGAGGGTCAATGAGCGGCAACGACCCGGCGTCACTGGCGAGGCTGTGGCCTAATCGGACGCACGAATCGAACTGGCTGAAGCAGGCGCTCTGCGCTCTCGGTTTGCATCGCTGGCACCGATTGGAAGTCCCCACCTCAGAGTCGACGGTGGACGCCAGCTTTTGCCGCTGGTGCCCGGAGGTGAAGGTGCATCGCTTGGAGTCGCCGCGCGGGGGTCTCTAGCTTGGCCCAGGAGCGCCTCCGAAAATGAGATGATATTCGTTCTATGAAGCAATCTCGAACAGTCATCGGATTCGCGGCGGCGTTCCTGCTCGCCGGGGCCGCTTGGGCGGACGACGCCTCCAGGATGGCCAAGGCCCAGGAACTGCTCCAGGTCGCCAAGATGGACCAGGGGTTCAAGCAGGTGCTGGAGCGCGCACAGGCCACAATCAAGACCCAGACCACCCGCCCAGTGACGGCCCCCGCCGACAAGGCCGCCCTCGAAGAGAAGATCTCGCCGATCCTCGCTCAGCAGTTGAACTGGGACACGCTCAAACCGCAATACGTGAAGGTCTATGCCGACACGTATACGGAAGAGGAACTGGACGCGATCCTGGCCTTCTACAAATCGCCCGCGGGCCAGGCCTGGTTCGCCAAGTCGCCCGCGGTGGGGGAGAAGGCTCGCCAGATCACGCAGAAGGCGATTCAGGACGCCCAGTCCCAAGTCCGCAAGGTTGCCGACCAGGCGGCCGCGCCGCAACAGTAGGCCGTCAGCGGACCGTCTCGAGCACCTGACCGGCGTGGCCGGCGGCCTTCACCTTGCGGAAGATCCGCGCGATGCGCCCGTCCTCGCCGATGACGAAGGTGGTGCGCTCGATACCCATCACCTTCTTGCCGTACATGTTCTTCTCTTTCCAGACGCCGTAGGCCCCGGCGGCGGTGCGCTCCACGTCGGCCAGGAGAGTGAAAGGCAGGCTCTTGCCTTCCTTGAATTTCATTTGGGCCGCGGGCTTGTCCGGAGAGACGCCCACGATCACGGCGTTGCGGCCGGCAAACTCCTTCGCGTGGTCGCGAAACTCGCAGGCTTCGATGGTGCAGCCCGGCGTGTTCGCACGGGGATAAAAGTAGAGCACCACCTTGTGGCCGCGCAGGCCGGAGAGGTGGAAGCGTTCGCCGCGCTCGTCTTCGAGATCGATGTCCGGCGCGAGGTCGCCTTCTTTCAGTGTCGCCATCCTACTCGACCGCCACCTTCGTGCCCTTCTGGGACTCAGTCGAAAGATGCGCGATGCGGTCGTCGATGAGACTGCGGACGGCCTTGAGGAACTCGATCCGCGAGTTCCTCAGGTGAATCCGCGCCTCGTCGGTGTGGATATGGAACAAGTCTTCGAACCGGTCTATCGCCTCGCGGCACAGGCAGCGCTCATAAATGCGCTCGGCCGCGGGCGGGGTAGAGGTTTGTTGCTCGCTCATGCCTGGACCTCCTTCATCTCGACGGTCAGGATCCGGCTCTCCAGTCGCGCCCGGGCCGGCGTGAGGGCCGCCATCGAAGTCGGCAACCCGATGTGCCGCCGGAACGTTCCGATTTCGACCACCAGCTCATCGCCCTTCTTGAACAACCCGATCTCACCCTTGGTGGCGAACGGCAGCAGCACTTTGACTTCGTAGTGGCCGTCCTGCTTGCCGAACGTGTACGGCCGCTCGGTGCGCGTGATCGCCGCCGGATCTTCCCCCTCAGCATACATCACCCGCGCCAACTCCTCGAGCCTCTGCTGCCCCAGGACCTCGTGCGTGAACAGCGGCACCAGCTTCAACGGGATGGGCGCGAAGTACTCCTCGATCTCCGCGCGGATCTTGTCCTGCGAGGTGTGCCACTCCGCGAAGTACGCGTCGCTCACGGAAGCCGGCAGGACGCGGTTGACCATGACCGTATCCACCGTCAGACCGTGCAGGGAGAAGTACACGAAAGCCCGCTGCGTCTCGCGCAGCACCATCTTCTCTGGATTGGTCACCAGGCGCACGCTGGTGACCTGCGGGTCTTCCATCAGCTCGTCCACGCCTTCGAGCTTGCCGAACAGCTCGTGGATATTGGCGAAGTAGCTGTCGGCGGGGAGCTCGAACGGGGCCACGCGGTTGGCGATCGGCCTCACCGCCTTGAGCAGGCTGCGCTGGAACGGGAAGATATGCTTCATGTACCAGTCCAGCGTGGTCGGCATGCTGATGAAGCGCATGGACTCGGCGGTGGGCGCGGCGTCGAGGATGATGACGTCGTAGCGGCCCTCGCGCCGGTACTGGTTGATGTACATCATCGCGCTGAGCTCTTCCATCCCCGGCAGAATGGCCAGCTCCTCGGCCTGCACGCCCTCGAGGCCGGTGGTTCTCAGAACCGAGATCACGTACGACGAGATTTCCCGCCAGTGGCGCTTGATTTCGCGCTGGATGTTCAGCTCCTGTATGGAGAGGCCGGGCATGATCTCCAGCGGATCGGCGGTCCGGGAGTGGAAAAGCTCGGTCTCGAGGTCGAAGGAATCGGCCAGGCTGTGCGCCGGGTCGATACTCATTACCAGGGTGCGACGGCCCATCTGCGCCAGCCGGACGCCCGTCGCCGCCGCCAGGCTGGTCTTTCCCACACCCCCCTTGCCGCTGTAGAGGAGAATCCTCATGCCTTCATCTTCCCATGGGGACGTTCGACGGCGTGCCGCTGCGCAAGCCGCTTCAGAGCAAAGCGAGAGGGCGGGCTTCAGCCCGCGCGGGGCTTCAGCCCCGCTCCGCGGTACGCCTCCACTTCTACGTCATGCACCAGTATC
>CAZBQQ010000080.1:20985-23527 GCA_964493965.1 uncultured Solibacteraceae bacterium | reverse complement strand
CTGATTGCCATCGGCGCTAGCTCGAGCCCTGGAACCCGGGGCTTCCGACCTGTCGAACAGCGGCGCACTCGGATCCGTAATTCCTATGCAGCCCTGCGGGAAGAACACGCTGGACGCAGATCCGGGACCCAGCGGGCGCCGACCCACTCACGTTCCCATACCTCCCAATGCCCCTCCTGCCATATTTCCAAAGCGAATTCGTCCAGTATCTCGGACTGGGTGAGAATATCGCAGCAGGAGATCGATGGGACGAGTGCGTTTAGCATCGCTTCCGCCCTGAACCAGTCTTCCTGATCCGATCCGTGAGGACAGCCCCTCTCCAACCACAATTGATATGCGACCGTGGCGATTTCGTTTTCAGCTGGGCTGACGGCGGCCTTGGCAGAGTTCTGGAGGTCCGTCGCGTCCGCGCCCATGTCCCTTTCCTGCCGCATGGTTCACCTCCTTCGCGCGAAAGCCCTGTCGTTCGCTGAGTCAGGGCTTTGCTGCATCCAACCTCACGCCTCTTCGTCATCTGGGGGGTGGTTCACGACCGCAGAGCGGCGGGCGGCACGCCACAACTAAGAAGTCCCAGAGATAAGACTTTGGGCTTTGAAAGGATTATGGAGCGACTCTTGAGCGGTGTCAAGGGGAGACGCCGGGCTCAGGGTGTGCCTGCTTTTCTGTGGCAGACGAGGCACCTTCATGCGCGCCGGCGAGGTAAAGGTCCCCGCTCTATTCCGCCAGCAGCGCCAGCAGTCTCGCCCGCAGGGTGTCCGCCGTGAAGTTGTCGGGGGCGATGAGCAGGACGGTGTCGTCGCCGGCCAGGGTGCCGACGATGTCGGACCAGTTCTCGTGGTCGATGGCGACGGCGATGGTGTTGGCGTGGCCGGGCGAGGTTTTCAGGATGAGCAGGTTCTGGGCCTGGCGGATGTCGGTGAGGAAATCGGCGGCGAGGGCGGCCAGGCCCGGGCCGGCGCGCTCGGGCGTGAGCTGGCGGTATCCCTCGGAGGTCTTGACCAGGCTCAGGTCGCGGATGTCGCGCGAGAGCGTAACCTGGGTGGCCGGAATGCCTTTTTCCTGGAGCGCGGCTGCGAGCTCCTCCTGCGTGTGGATGTCCCGGTTTCGAACCAGGTTGACGATTTGTCCCTGACGGTATGCCTTGGTCATCTGTGGAGTCCGCCTTTCATTCTACTCAACCGCTCGCGAGCTTCGGTGAGTGCTTTGGAGACCGCCTGGGGGCCGGTGCCTCCAGGAATTTCGCGGGTCTTCATGCCTTCGGCCGGGTTCATCAGGCGAATCATTTCGGGCGTGAATTCCGGGGCGAAGGCGGCCAGTTCGGCTGCGGTCCAATCGGCCGGCTTCTTCGACTGGCGAACGCTCTCGAGGACCAGGCGGCCGACGATCTGATGAGCCCGGTGGAAGGGCGTGCCCGAGCGGGCCAGTTCCTCGGCGAGGTCGGTGGCAACCACCCAGCTATCCTCGGCGGCTGCGGCCGGACGGGCGGGATTCAGCTTCGCCGACTCCACCACGACGCGCGCCATTTCGAGGGCGCCCTTCACCTGATCGGCAGCCTCGAACAGCGGCTCTTTGTCTTCCTGCATGTCGCGGTTGTAGGTGAGCGGCAGGCCCTTCATCGTGACGAGCAGGGACGTGAGGCTGCCGAAAACGCGGCCGCACTTGCCTCGGATGAGCTCCAGCGAATCGGGGTTCTTCTTCTGCGGCATGAGGCTCGAGCCGCTGGTGACGGTATCGCTGAGCTCGAGCCAGCCGTACTCTTCGCTCGAATAGAGAATCCAGTCCTCGGCCAGGCGGCTCAGGTGGAGCAGGATGGTGGAGGCCGCGTACAGGAAGTCGAGGACGAAGTCGCGGTCGGCCGAGACGTCCATGCTGTTGCGGGTGATGCCTTCGAATCCGAGGTCGCTGGCGAGGGCGGCGCGGTCGAAGGGGAATCCGCTGCCGGCCAGGGCGCCCGATCCGAGGGGCATCAGGTTGGTGCGGTGGCGGGCTTCAAGCAGCCGCTCGCGGTCGCGCGCGAACATCTCGAAATAGGCCAGAAGGTAATGCGGCCACAGGACGGCCTGGGCGCGCCGCATGTGGGTGTAGCCCGGGATGACGGCGTCAGGGTTGCGGGCGGCGCAATCGAGCAGGGCTTCCATCAGGGCGGCGAGCATGGTTTCCGCCTGGTCGATCTCGCCGCGCAGCCAGAGGCGGGTGTCGAGCGATACCTGCTCGTTGCGGCTGCGGCCGGTGTGGATCTTGGCGGCTGCGGCGCCGGCGCGCTCGCCTAGCTTGCGGATGACCAGGGTGTGGACGTCTTCGTCGGTGGCGGCGTCGAAGAAGGCGGGCTGGGCGGACTCGGCGGCAATGGCGTCGAAGGCGGCGACGAGTGTGGCGCACTCGGCGGGCGTCAGGATTCCAACGCGTTCGAGGGCGCGGGCCCAGGCCTGGGAGCCGACGATATCGGCGTCGAGCAGGCGGCGGTCGAAGTCGAGCGAGCAGGAGAAGCGCTCGAAGACTTCGGAGGGCGCGGATTCGAAACGGCCGCCCCAGAGCTTCATGG
>CAZBQQ010000080.1:1494-20885 GCA_964493965.1 uncultured Solibacteraceae bacterium | reverse complement strand
GAAGATGAAATTGGTGAATGAGTATACTGTCCCGAGTTTAATGCGCGCACCTTGATGGGGAGGCCGATCAGGTTGATGAAGCCCAGGGCGTCCTTCTGGTCGTAACTGGCGCCCATGGTGAAGCTGGCGATGTCGAGAGAGTACAGTGAATACGGCGACTTACGGCTGATTGGCTCAAGGTTTCCTTTATACATACGCAAGGTGACCTCGCCGGTGGTGTTCTGGTTGGCGGTCTCGAAGAAGGCGTCTAGCGATTCGCGCAGGGGGGTGAACCAGAGGCCATTGTAGACCTGTTCGGCGTAGTCGAGCGCCAGGCGCTGCTTGTAGTGGAGCAGGCTCTTGTCGAGCGTGAGGGCTTCGAGCTCGCGGTGGGCGGCCATGATGAGCGTGCCGCCGGGGGTTTCGTAGCAGCCGCGGGATTTCATGCCGACGAAGCGGTTCTCGACCAGGTCGATCCGCCCGATGGCGTGCTCGCCGCCGATCCGGTTCAGCTCCTCGAGCAGGGCCACGGCGGGCGTGGGTTTGCCGTTCAGGGAGACCGGCACGCCCTTGTCAAAGCCGATGGTCACCTCGCCGGGAGTCGACGGGGCGTCCTTGGGACTGCGGGTCAGCATCCAGATCTCATCTGGGGCGGCGTTGGCCGGGTTTTCCAGCTCACCTCCTTCATGAGAAATGTGCCATATGTTACGGTCACGGCTGTAGATCTTCTTCGTGCTCTGGGAGATTGGAACGTTGTGGGCGGCGGCGTACTCGATGGCGTCCTCGCGGGAGTTGATGGTCCACTCGCGCCAGGGGGCGATGACGGTCAGGTGCGGGGCGAGGGCCTTGTAGGTCAGCTCGAAGCGGACTTGGTCGTTGCCCTTGCCGGTGCAGCCGTGGGCGAGGGCGTCGCAGCCGGTCTTGAGCGCCACCTCGACCTGCTTCTTGGCCAGCAGGGGGCGGGCGATGGAGGTGCCGAGCAGGTACTTGTCCTCGTAGACCGAGCCGGCGCGAACCAGCCGCCACAGGTATTGGGTGACGAATTCCTCGCGCATGTCCTCGACGTAGACTTCGTCGGCGCCGGTCTTGAGCGCCTTCGCTTCGAGGCCGGCCAGCTCGTCGGTGCCCTGTCCGATGTCGCCGCAGACGGCGACGACCTTGCAGTGGTAGTTCTCTTTCAGCCACGGAATGATGATGGAAGTATCGAGGCCGCCCGAGTAGGCGAGCGCTACTTTCTTAGGTTGGTTCATAAGTTCCTTAGTCGAGCAGCATCAACAACAAAGCCTTCTGAGTATGAAGTCGATTCTCGGCCTGATCGAAGACTGCGGATTGGGGCGATTCGATCACCTCGTCCGTCACCTCTTCGCCGCGGTGGGCGGGCAGGCAGTGCATAAAAATGGCGTCCGGAGCCGCCAGGCCGAACAGCGTTTCAGTGACCTGGTAGGCGCGGAATTCCGTGCGGCGCTTGCCGGCTTCATGCTCGGCGCCCATGCTGGCCCAGACGTCGGTGTAGACGGCGTTGGCTCCGGCGACCGCTTCCTCGGGGTTTGTGCCGATGCGGAGTGTTGCGCCGGAAACGGCAGCGAGTTCGGTGGCTTTGGACACGACAGCCGGGCTCGGCTCGTAGCCGGGCGGCGTGGCCAGACTGAAGTTGACACCGAGCCGGATGGCCGAGAGCATGAGCGAGTGCGCGACGTTATTGCCGTCGCCCACGAAGGTCAGGCTGAGGCCGGCCAAGGCGCCGAAGTGCTCGCGCAGGGTCAGCATGTCGGCCAGGGCCTGGCAGGGATGGTACAGGTCGCTGAGCGCGTTGACCACGGGTACTTTCGACCAGCGGGCCAGTTCGTCCACGGTGGCCTGGGAGAAGACGCGGGCGACGATGCCCTGAGTCCAACGGTCCAGGTTGCGGGCGACGTCCTGGAGCGGCTCGCGCTCGCCGATGATGCCGTTGTTCAGGATGGAGTCGCCGCCTAGTTGCTTCATGGCCAGCTCGAAGGTGAGCCGGGTACGGAGGGAGGGCTTCTCGAAAAGCAGGCTGAGGGAGCGGCCGCGGAGGGCGTCGGCGTACGGGGCAGGGGTGGACTTGACCCGAGTGGCCAGGTCGAGGAGGTAGGCGACCTCGTCGCAGGTGAGGTCGAGGTCGCTGGCAAAATCGCCGGCGGAGGCCTTCAGGATAGGACCGGCTGGGACACCGGCAGGCATTTCGGATCTCCTCCTGGCTTCTGTATAAAAATACAGCGCAATGAATATTCAAGCACACGAGGGCGGGGAAGTCAAGGGTTCAAGAGGTTAGGGGGGAAAGCTCCCGGGCGGGTCTGGAGACCCGCTGCAGGTGTGGACACCTGCCCCACGCTTGGCTTGTTTCGGCCGCGGTGGTGGTTTTCAGCCAATTGGCGGCGCGGATATTAATTTAGAATCAGTGGTTTACGCTTTGGAGTCCGAAGTGCATTCATCGCGGCGGAGATCGACATGCGCATGCTGACGCGGTTGCTGGTGACGGGAATGCTTCTCTCCGGTTTGGTGTGGGCGCAGGAAGAGGACGATAGCAACGGCGCCGGTGAGGCGAACCACGGAGTAGCCCGGGTCAGCCTGATGAACGGCGACGTCTCGGTGCAGCGTGGCGACTCCGGCGATACGGTGGCTGCGGTGGTGAATGCGCCGCTGGTCGCCGCCGACCATGTTCTCACTGGCCCCGCGGCTCGCGCGGAAATCCAGTTCGATCAGGGGAACTTCGTGCGGCTGGGAACGGACACGGAGGTTCGCCTGGCCAGCCTCGACAACAACCAGTTCCAGGTCCAACTCGGCAAGGGCACGATCACGTTGGCTGTAATTCGGGATTCGGCGGGGCAGGTGGAAATCGATACCGCGAACATGGCCTTCCGCCCGAGCCAGCGCGGAGTGTACCGGGTCACCGTGACCGACGACGGGCAATCGGAAGTGACGGTCCGGGTGGGCCAGGGCGACACGTACACGCCGCAGGGAACGCAGCCCGTCGAGGCCGGCCAGACCATGATGGTGCGCGGGGCGGTGGCGGACCCCGAGTTCCAGGTGGTGCAGGCGATCCCCATGGACGAGTGGGACCGCTGGAACCAGCAGCGCGATCAGCGGCTCCTGAGCGTTCGCTCCTACCAGTACATGAGCCCCGATATTCCGGGCGGGTCCGATTTGGACGCCAACGGGCAATGGCAGTACGCGGCGCCATACGGATGGGTCTGGAGCCCGAACAACGCCGGTCCGGACTGGGCTCCGTACCGGGACGGGAACTGGACCTGGCTGGATTATTACGGCTGGACCTGGGTCGGCTATGAGCCGTGGGGATGGGCGCCCTATCACTACGGGCGCTGGTTCAATCGCCCCGGTTTCGGGTGGTGCTGGTATCCCGGTCCGCTCTACAACCACTACTACTGGCGGCCCGGCCTGGTGGCGTTCTTCGGCTTCGGGCATGGAGTGGGCGTGGGAGTCGGGTTCGGCTCGATCGGCTGGGTGCCGCTCGGTCCGCACGAGCATTACCTTCCCTGGTACGGCCGCGGAGGCCGCGACATCCACGCGACGAGCGCAGCCAACATCCGAAGCACCTACATCAACGCGCGCTCGGGCAATGCGATCTCGGGCGTAGGAGCGGGCGCGTTCGGCCAGGGCGGCCGGCCGGGAGCGCTTCACCTGACGGGCCAGGAGCGAATGTCGGAGGTGCGCGGGCCGGTTCCGGTGGCGCCCACCTCGGCCAGTTTGCGCATGACCAGCCGTTCGGCGCGGGTCCTGCCGCGCACATCCGGACGGACTCAGTTCTATTCGCCGCGGGTCGCGGGCGCGAGCGGTGCCGTGCCAGCCAGCCGGGGATGGCGTCAGGTTCCGCAGACCAGCAACTGGCGGCAGTCCGGGCAGGCGCCCCGCACGAACGCCCCGTCACGCGACTGGCGCAGTTTCGGGCAGGTGCCGGCGCAGCAGGCACGCCCGCAGTACACGCAGCCTCGAATCTACCAGGGCAGCACGGCTCCCCGGTATTCCACGACGGGGGGTGGAGGCGTCCGGATCAATCCGCCGATCGTGCGGGAGCGCTCGCAGTCGAGCGGTTCCACCGGCCACAGCGGTGGCAGCGGCAGCAGCGGAGGCAGCCACTCGAGCGGAAGTGGAGGCGGCCACTCGAGCGGTCAGAGCAGTGGTGGTGGCGGTGGTCACTCGCATGGTCGGTAACCAGTAAGCGACTACCGCGTCAATTCCCTCAACACCGGCCTGCCCTTGGCGGAAACGTCAGCGGCAGGCCGACTTTTTCCGGACGCAGGCGCGGGCGCCGACGCCACGATGGCCACGTAGGATACGAGTTGAGGGACGGTCACCTGCACCTGTCCTCCCGTGTACGTGAAGGCCGCCGTTTGGTCGCTCGAGAAATCGGGCGAGGCCAGCTTCACGCTGGCGGGCTGCTGGGGCATGGGGAACGAAACCACGACGTTGGTCTGGGTCTGGAAACCGGCCGCGTAGTTGTGGTTCACCAGGTGCAGGACGCGCGAGCCGTCGGGCAGGCCTACCAGGTTGAGCATGAGGTGCTGCACCGAAGCGGTCGCCGGGTAGGATATATCCGTTGCGCCGTGGTAGAGCGCGGCGTGGCTCTTGTAGAAGGCGTGCAATTGTCCGAAGATGCCCATCATTCCCAGATCGCTGGCCAAGGGGTCGGCGGGCATCGAGGTCCGCAGCGGCAGGCTGAACATGATTCCGTTGGCGTAGGACTCAGCGGTGAACGCCCGCATGTAGTCCTGGCGATCCTGAAGCGGCAGCTGGTAATAGCTGTTCATCAGACCGCCCGGCCAATCGATGAATAGCGTCATGGGCACATCGTGCCCCATCAGCGTTCGCGAGGTCTTTCGGAACTGCTGTAGGGGCACCTGCCAGGAGCGCGTGCCGTCGAAGTGGCCGTTGCTGGTTACGGTCAGGTAGTTCGCCGTCGATCCATCCGGCATGTCGTTGTTGTACTCGTACGTGTTGGGCATCTGGAAGTCGACGAACGGAAGGATGCCGTTGGCCGTGATGAGAATCTCTTTCCCGTACCTCTGGCGCGCGTAGGTACGCAGCCGGAGGACGAGGTCCTGCCAGTAAACCAGGTTGACGTAGGTGATGGTGAAACTTCCCGAGGAGAGATCAACGCGGGTGTTCGAAGCGCGGCCCCACTCGGCGGCGAGCGGGTTGGCCGCGTTCATCGGGCTGGCTGCGAAGCCCTGGCGGGCCAGGTAGCCGCGGTAGTCGAAGCCGCGCCCGCGCGTGGCTGCCGGGAGGGTGCAGTCGAGGTGGTCTGCGGCTTGAATGGCGAATCGGGAAGTCCACTGGTCCGCCGTCAGGGTGGGATACTTGGCGCACAGATAGCCTCCGAAGTCGGCGATGTTGGCATCGTCGAAGCCCTCGTTTCCGTCGTAGGTCGCGCCGTTGTAGGTGCCTTGCACCTCGTCGAAGAACAGGCCGTCCACGCCTGCGTCGATCTGAGTTTGTCCGATCTGGACCAGGTAGTCCCGATACTGTGTCGAGGCAAGGCTGCCGCGGAAGAGCGGCGATGCCGAGGCATCATGCGGGACCAGTTGTCCGGCAGCGTTGCAGGTGGCAGCCTGCTGGAAGATGGGCTCGTCGCGGAACACGGCCGTGGCCGTCGTGCCGCCGACGAACAGCGTGCCCTGGGCGTGCGCGGCGGCCGGGGCCTGCGTGTTATAGTCACCCGCCTGCAGGCCTCCACGGTCCCAGCGCTGCCAGGCTCGGGGGACGATGTCAGGAACCAGTTGCGCTACCTCAGGGTCGAGCGGGGCCGAGTACAGCATGGCCTGGCTGAAGGCGAACGTCGTCACCCGCGACATGTCGGCCGTGCCGTAGACGGCCGGATCGATCTGGATCTGAGCAGGGGTGCCGCCTCCTCCGGCAGGATTGGACGGGGCCGGTGCCGCACTGCACTGAGCGGCTGGGGTCGGCGTGGGAGTGGGCGTCGGCGTTGGGGAAGCCGGCGCGGAAGAGCCTCCACAGCCGGACGTGATGAGCGCCGCAAGAAGGATTGCGAGCAAGAGACCTTGTTTCATGGCCACCCTACAGTGTAGTGCGTTCGAAGGCACGCGACGGACGGTTGACCGAGCCGCGCGCGCCAGCAAGCGGACCAGCGGCTTGGCACGCCCGCTCCCTGGCGGTCGCGGCTCGGTACTCGCTGGCGCCCGGGTGCGTTGAGTTGTCTAATGGTCCGAGGAGGATCACGTGACCGACACACCACAACCGTCCGCGCGGCGGGGCTTCCTGCGGGGCCTGGGCGCGTTCGCCGCCGTTTCCACGGCGGCATCCGAGGTGCAGGCGGCGGAGCCCGGCGGAGCCGCGGGGCCGGCGCTGCTGCCGTCCTACGCGCGCGCTCAGGACTACCGCTCGCTCAAGCAATCCACCTACGACCGGAGCGGCGGGAACGCCGATGCGCGACCCATCGCCGCCGGCGCGACTCTCGAAGTCTTCAACGCGGCAGGCCCGGGTGCGATTTCGCACATCTGGTTCACCATCGCCGCACAGAGCCAGGCTCACCTCAAGGAACTGGTGCTGCGCATTTACTGGGACGGCAACACGCGGCCCAGCGTCGAGGCGCCGGTGGGCGATTTCTTCGGGCTGAACCTGGGCGAGTACGCGATCTACGAATCGGCGTTCCTGGCGTGTTCCCCGGGGAAGTCGCTCAACTGCTACTTCGCGATGCCGTTCCGCAGGTCGGCGGTGGCAACGGTTACGAATGAGGGCCGCAAGCCGGTGGGCGCGTTCTATTCCAATATCGACTACCAGTTGCTGCCCGCCTGGCCCGAAGACGCTTTGTATTTCCATGCGCAGTACCGGCAGGCGTCGCCTTGCGTGCCGAGCCAGCGCGGCATCCATAACCTGGACGGCAAGGACAACTACGTCTTCTGCGAGACGCGCGGGCGCGGCCACCTGATGGGCGTGACTCTGGGCGTGATCCAGAACGCCGACGGCTGGTTCGGCGAAGGCGACGATATGATCTTCGTCGACGACGAGACCACGCCGGTCATCAACGGCACGGGCACGGAGGACTATTTCCTCGGAAGCTGGGACTTCGGCGGGCGCGATGGCGCGCAGGCTTTCGCCCACCGCTTCTACGGCGCTCCGCTGATCGCTCTGCCGGAGAGGACGGGTGGGCGCTACTGCTGCTATCGATGGCATGGGGACAACCCGGTGACGTTCACGAAATACCTGAAGCACACCATCGAGCACGGGCACGCCAACGATCGCGGCGATAATTACTTTTCGGTGGGGTATTGGTACCAGAGCGCTCCGGCGACTGACCTGGTCCCGCTGCCGTCAGTGGAGGAACGGAACCCGAGGATCAAGCTGTAGAGGACGCACAAGACATTACTGGCCACGGATAAACACGGATGAACACGGATCGGAAGCAAATGAGGTTATCCGTGTTCATCCGCGTTCATCCGTGGCTCAGATTGTTTTGCTGTCCTTTAGCTGGCGGCACCGGCGGCGGCGAGCCAGAACCAGCTGGCTACGACGACGGCGGCCGCCACGGCGTATTGCACCCAGCGCGAGTAGGCGCGGCGGGTCTTGCCGTCTTCGCCCGTTAGCGTGGACATTTCGACGTAGGGGCGCAGGCCGCGGCGGAACCATCCCTCGATCGTGACCTTTTGTCCGATGTAGGAATCGGCGGCCGTGGTCGCAAACAGAATCCGCGCGAAGGGAATGGACTGGCGGTAGAGCACGAACAGAATGCCGGTGGAGTCGCGCAGCACCAGGTCGGGACTCCAGAAGGCGCCCGGTACGCCACGCCCCAGAATCTCGCCCTCGAGACGGACCGCCTTCGGGCGCATTTCGGAGACTTCGACGTCTTCGATCAAGCGGCCGATGGACGCTGGCTGAAATTCGCCGTGATAGCGGTACCAGGTGCGCAGAATCCAACTCGCGCCGGCCAGCATGAGAAGGCCCGGGGCGGTGCCGTACGAGAGTTGGATGTCCAGACCAGCCAGCCATTCCCGAAGAGCGAACGCCGAGATCAGAGCCGCGCCGCTCACCCACGGGAGGGCCCACAGGATCGCCTCCAGCGGAAAGCTGCCCCACTGGATGCGCTGGTCGGACGGCAGTTGATATCGCGGAGCCTGGTGCAACGCCTCGGCATCGCGGTTGAGAGCGCGGACGCGGAGAGCGGTGAGCGGATGCGTCGAGCTCAATTCGTACAGCCGCGCCCAGGGATTTACGAGGTCCCAGCGCATCACCGCGGCGGCCTCGGAGGGATTCGCTGCCCCCAGCGCCAGCGCCGCGCCCGAGCGCACGTTCGAGATGCCCATCAACGCTAGCGAGCCGGTCAGGCTGTGGCTGCGCTGCAACCGCGCCTTCTCCTTCTTGGAAGCGCCGGCCATTGCCTCGCCGAATTCGCCTTCGGCCTTAACCATCCCGTAGGCAATCTTGATGAGTGCCGAGGAAAGCGCGTCCGGCGCGTTTGTGACCTGGGCGGCGTAGTGGTCCGCGAAGTATTCACGGGTGCGATTGAGCAGCAGGACAACGAACTGGCTCACCAGGTACGCGATGTACGCCGAGTAAGCGACGGCTCGGGCCTTGTCGCTCCTTCGCGTGAAGACGTAGAGCTGGTAGAGGATGAGCGGCGCGAGCGCGGCGATGGTCATCACCGCGAAATCCCAGTGCTCTATGTGGCCGATCTCGTGCGCCAGGACGGCGTTGACTTCCTCGGGCTGGAGGACATCGATTAAGCCGGTGGTCACCACGACGCGGGAGTCGGCCGGGACGTGGCCGAAGGAGAAGGCGTTCGGAGTGCCGCTTTCGATCATTCCCAGGCGAGGAACTTTGAGGTGGCGCTCGGCGCACAGGCGTTCGACAAACTCACGGTTGGCCGCGGGCAGCTCCAGGTCCCAGCGAATATGCATCAGCCAGCCGATGAGCCAGGGCGCCACCAGGTATTGGAGGCCGATAAACGCCACGGCGAAAACCAGTGCCAGCCAGAGCGGCGCGCCTGCCTGGGCAAGGTACGCGTCGCCGATCGCAAACACCAGACCGTAGAGCGCGAGAAGGATGACTAGGGAGCGGGTAACGAATTTCATTTCGCCTCCGTATCTGGAGGCTATGTTAGCGTATCGCGATGGCGCCCGATCCAGCGCGGTGTTTGCAGGCAGTATTCGAGGTAGCTCGCGCCGCCCTTGCGCCGCAGGTGGGGTTCTTCCAGAAAGACCACTACCAGGTGGAAGAAAACGGCGACGGCAACGGCATAGAGCAGTAGCAGCGCGGAGCCGAAGAACAAGCTCTCTCCGAACACCGCCGCTGCCACAGTGACGTACATCGGGTTGCGCGAGTACCGGTAGAGGCCCTGCCGCACAATTGCCTGCGGCTCTTCTCCCAGCAGGAAACGCAGGTGGCGCGTGAAGAAGATGGCGGGCGTCCCTCCGCCTTTCAGCAGGAAATCCGCCGTGCACAACAGATATCCGGCTGCGCCCGCGGCCATCAGCGCGATGCCGGCCCAGCGCCATGGACCGGGGTCAAAGGCGCGCACCTCGTTGCTGGATGCGAGCAGCAGGCGCGGGGCCCAGCCGGCTACGAAGCCGGGCACCAGGATGGTAAAGATCAGCGCGCGAAGGTAGAGCATTCACGCGATCTCGAGCAAGCGGTTGAAGAAGCCGACCACGTATTTCCAGATCAGGTAGTAGCCGGCGATCGCGATGACGAGACCGAAGGGGAAGGCCGCGAGAACGAAGTGCGGGATGTCCAGGGCCAGGGCCCACAGGACTGCCAGGCCGATGGGTGCGATGATCAGCGGCACCAGCGCGCCGAACAGGCCGATGGGGATTTGTCTGTGCCGGCGGACTGCCACATACAGCATGTTCCAGAGGCCCCAGAGATTTGGCACCAATGCCATGGGGAACACCAGGGCGCGCTCGATCGGCACCGGGAACTGCAGGCCGAGGCGCACGATGCAGAACATCGTTAGGGCCAGCACCATGAAGGCACTGGGCACGGTGATGCCGGCCATGTAGGCCCTCAGATAGACGTGTTTCGACATATAACCTCCAAACGTTCGTGGCGCAGGCTCTCAGCCTGCAGCGTCGAGACTCGTCTCGACGGAAAGCGTGCCTCGACACGAGTGTCGAGGCGGCAGGCAGGAGTGCCTGCGCCACGTCTCACAACTGGTACAGCACTGCCGGGATTGCGGCGGGGAAGACCGCCAGGCAAAGCAGCACAGCCGCGGCCAGCGCCCAATCCCACCACGGCACTCGGACCGGCGGCGTGTCGAGCCGGGCCTGCATTCGCGGCCACAGGTCCCGCTTCAACTCCGCGCCGGCTAGCGGGCCGATGGCGCGCCGCACCAGGCGTTGCACTCGCTCGTCAGATTCGTTCATGGTTCGACTCCGGCTCCGATCAGACTCTTTCGCAGCAGGCGCGTGGCGCGGAAGACGCGCGACTTCACGGCGCCAACCGAAATTCCCAGCGCCGCACCGATCTCGGTGTACGGCTCTTCTTCGATCATGGCCAGCGTGGCGGCGACGCGCAGCTTCGCCGGCAATTTCCCGAACGCTTCGGCCACCTTCTGGCGCACATCCGCCCTCACGGCGGGGTCGGGCGGCGACGACCGCGCGCTGGCCGGTGGCGCGTCGTCGGAGAATTCCGTCTCGGTCCGCCGGGCGCCCAGGTGTCCCACCGCCAGGTTGGTGGCGATCCGGCGCGCCCAGGGACCGAAACCGCAGCGCGGATCGAATCGCGCCCGCGCCCGGTGGATGCGCCAGAAGGTCTCGACCGTCAGGTCTTCCGCGGCCGCAGGGTCGCGCACGATGCGCACGATCCATCCATAGACCTGGCCCTGGTATTCGCGGAACAGCGCTTCGAAGGCGTCGGCGTCCCCGCGCGCGAACTGTTCCAGGATGTCCACGGCCGTTTCCGTCATCTTACTGCCTGTCGCTAACCATTACCGGGGAGGGACGCGGAAGGTTTCATTTTCAGATAATCTTGTTGCAGTGGGGAGCGCTATGGATAACTTCAACAACCATCCTGTGCCCGCCGATGGCGAGGCGATTCAGTTTCACGCGGATAAGTTCACCGTTCCTGATCGGCCGATCATCCCCTATATCGAGGGCGATGGCACCGGCCCCGACATCTGGCGCGCGTCGCGTGTGGTCTTCGACGCCGCCGTCGAGCGCGCCTATGGCGGCAAGCGGCGCGTGGCGTGGTACGAGGTCTTCGCGGGCGAGAAGGCGCACAAGGAGTTCGGAAGCTGGCTGCCGGAGGGAACGCTGGACGCGATCCGGGCGTTCCGCATCGCTATCAAAGGCCCGCTGACCACGCCCGTGGGCGGCGGCATACGCAGCCTCAACGTGACTCTTCGGCAGGTGCTGGACCTTTACGTGTGCTGGCGGCCCGTGCGGTATTTCCCCGGCGTGCCCTCGCCGGTGAAGCATCCGGAGAAGCTGAACGTGGTCATCTTCCGGGAGAACACCGAGGACGTCTACGCCGGCATCGAGTGGCGCGAGGGGACGCCGGAGGCGCACAAGGTGATCCAGTTCCTCAACACCGAGATGGGCAAGAAGATCAGGGCGGATTCGGGCATCGGCATCAAGCCGATGAGCAAGACGGGGTCGAAGCGGCTGGTGCGGCGCGCCATTCAATATGCGATCGAGAACGGCTGCCGCAGCGTGACGCTGGTGCACAAGGGCAACATCATGAAGTTCACCGAAGGGGCGTTCCGCGACTGGGGTTACGAAGTGGCGCGCGAGGAATTCGCCGGCACCACCGTGGCGGAGGCCGATGTGGTGGGCCAGACCGACAAGATTATCATCAAGGACCGCATTGCCGATTCCATGTTCCAGCAGGTGCTGCTGCGGCCGGAGGATTACGAGGTGCTGGCCACGCCGAACCTGAACGGCGACTACATCTCGGACGCGTGCGCGGCGCAGGTGGGCGGCCTCGGTATGGCTCCGGGCGCGAACATCGGGGATGGGTACGGCGTTTTTGAGGCCACGCACGGCACGGCCCCGAAGTACGCTGACCAGGACGTGATCAACCCCTCGAGCGTCATTCTCTCCGGCGCCATGATGTTCCGGTACATCGGCTGGAAAGAGGTCGCGAAGCTCATCGAGGATGGAATCACGGAGACCATCCGGCAGAAGCGCGTGACCTACGATCTGCACCGGCAGATGGAGGGCGCGACGAAGCTCAAGAGCAGCGAATTCGCGGAGGCCATCGCGGGGAATATGGGGTAAAGGCGCTCGTCGCCTGTCGCCTGTCGCTCGTCGATTCGAGTTGGAGTCACCGGCTTCGCACCGCGGGGAATCCTGACAGCGAAGCCTACGAAGCCCGCGACCGATCGACGGGCGACGAGCGACGAGCCACGAGCGTTCTCACCCGATCCAAACCGTTTTGATGTTGACGAACTCGCGGATTCCGTGGGCTCCGAGCTCGCGGCCGTAGCCGGAGCGCTTCACGCCTCCGAAGGGAAGACGCGGGTCGGAGACGACCATCCCGTTCACGTACACCAGGCCGGCTTCAATCTCGTCGATGAAGCGCGCCTGCTCGGCCTCGGAGTTGGTCCAGACGCTCGAGCCCAGGCCGAACGAGGTGGCGTTCGCCAGGCGGATCGCGGCGTCGATGTCGGGGACTCGAAAGAGGCTCGCCACCGGCCCGAAGAGCTCTTCGCAGGCGGCGGGCGTGGATTCGGGGACGTCGGCCAGAACGGTCGGCGCGTAATAGTTGCCGGGGCGCTCCAGGCGGCGGCCTCCCGTGAGCAGCCGCGCGCCGGCCGCGACCGAGCGCTGCACCTGGTCATCGAGCCCTTCGAGAATCTGCGGCGTCGCGAGAGGGCCGAGTTCGGTCGCTTCGTCCATTGGATCGCCAATCTTGAGGCCTTCCATAGCGGCTACGAAGCGGCGCTCGAACTCGTCCGCGATCGGCTCGGCGATGAGGAAACGCTTGGCGGCGATGCAGGATTGCCCGTTGTTGACCACGCGCGCGCGGACCGCATGGCGGACGGCCGTCTCGACTCCCGCGCTGGGCATCACGATGAACGGGTCGCTGCCGCCCAGCTCCAGCACGGTCTTCTTGAGGTGCCGGCCGGCCTGGGCGGCCACCTGGATTCCGGCGGGCTCGCTGCCCGTGAGAGTCACGGCCTTCACGCGCTCATCGGCGATGACGTCCGCGACCACGTCCGAGCCGATCAGCAGGGTCTGGAAAGCGCCGTCCGGGAACCCGGCCTCGCGGAAGACGCCGGCGATGGCGAGGGCGCACTGCGGCACGTTCGAAGCGTGCTTGAGAAGCCCGGTGTTGCCCGCCATCAGGGCAGGCGCCGCGAAGCGGAACACCTGCCAGAACGGGAAGTTCCACGGCATGACGGCGAGGATCGGGCCGAGCGGCTGGTAGCGAATGAAGCTGAGCGTGGCGGCGGTCTCGACGGCCTCGTCGGCCAGCATCCGTTGCGCGTTTTCGGCATAGTGGCGGCAGGCCCAGGCGCACTTGGCCGCCTCGTCGCGCGCGGACTGGATGGGTTTGCCCATCTCGGCGGTCATGACGCGGCCGAAGCGGTCCTTGCCTTGTTCCAGGATTTCGGCGGCACGGGTCATCAGGCGGGCGCGGTCGACGTACGACACGCGGCGCCATTCGCGGAAGGAGGCGGCCGACAGCGCTACCTTGCGCTCGACCTCCGCGGGCGTATCGGGCTCGAAGGTTTGAAGGAGCTCGCCGGTGGCTGGATTCACGCTTTGGATGGCCATTTGTTTCGATTCTACATGCGGGACTGAAGTCCCGCGCGGGCTGAAGCCCACCCTCCACAGGGGACTCCTTTGCCTTTGCCCTCCAATATCTGGTAAGTTAACGTTTCGATCCGCTTGCAACGTATGGCCGAGAACACGAGCGAGACCAAAGCGGTTGATACCTATCTCGATTCGGCGCTGGGAAGCGCCGACGAAGCGGAGCACCTGGTGCTCGGCGTGGCCGAGCAGATGGGATTCCACGAGGACGACCTGCACAAGATCGGCATGGCAGTCCGCGAGTCGATCGTAAACGCCGTCGTTCACGGCAACCGTTACAATCGACGGAAGAGGGTTCACTTGGCCGTGCTGAACGGCAAAGATCACGTGACGGTCCTGGTGGGCGACGAAGGGGAAGGGTTTGACCCGGATAAATTGCCTGATCCGCTGGCGGAGCCGAACCTGCTCCAGCAGTCGGGGCGCGGGATTTTTCTCATTCGGGCATTCATGGACGAGTTCCAGATCCGGCGGTTGAGCCCGTCGGGAACCGAATTCAAGTTAGTGAAGTACATCGAGACAACGCAATAGTCGAGCGCCCGATCCATTGATGCGGGCCAATAGAAGATGCGGGCCAATAGAGGAGGATAGATTCGTGAGCGCCAAACTCAGCCCCCGCCAGGTGGGCGATGTTACCGTGATTGATGTTGCCGGCCGAATCACCCTGGGAGAAGGATCCAGCAATCTCCGCGAGGGCATTCGTGAGATGGTTGCGAAGGGCAATAAGAAGATCCTTCTGAACCTTGGGGAAGTCACTTACATCGACAGCTCCGGGATCGGCGAACTTGTTTCCGGGTTCACGTCGGTGGCCAATGGCGGCGGCCAGCTCAAGCTCATCAACCTGACCAAGCGCGTGAAAGACCTGTTGCAGATCACCAAGCTGTACACGGTGTTCGAGGTCTTCGACGACGAGGCAGCGGCCGTTCGCAGTTTTGCCTGAGAAGTAGGAAAGGGTCTCTAGAGTGGCGAAGACCGGGGACGCCGTAGACCGTCCCTGGTTTTCGCCGTGTCGGGCCCGATGTGCTAGAATCGGTGTTTCCCTGAGGTTTTCGTGGATAGAATTACCCGTAAGAAACTGAAGCAAGACGAGTTTGCCCAGGACGTCGGCCTTACCGTCGAGTTCCTCAACGAGCATCGGCCGCAGGCCGTGAAGTACGGCGTCGCCGGCCTCGTCGCAGTTGTCCTCATCGTAGGCCTCGTGGTGTGGTTCCGGCATCGGGGCACAGAGCGGCGGGAAGCGCTCACCGCGGCGCTCCAGGTCTACCAGACCCCGGTGGGTCCGGCGCAGGAAGGGATGGACAGGAAGCCCTTCGCGACCGAGGATGAGAAGCAGAAGGCAGTGCAGAAGGCGTTCGGCGACGTCGCTGCCAAGTATTCCGGCAGCAATGAGGGCGCGGTGGCGGAGTACTACCTGGGCTCGAGTGCAGCCAATAGCGGCAAACTGGCGGCGGCCGAAGTCGCGTTGAAGGAAGTGATCGATTCGGGGAGTTCCAACTACGCATCGCTGGCCAAGCTGACGCTGGCAAGCGTATACCAGTCGGAGCACCGGCAGGCGGATGGCGAGAAGCTCCTGCAGTCGCTGGTCGACAGCCCGACCGATTTCGTCTCGAAAGAGCAGGCGTCGATAGCGCTGGCTCGCTACATCGCTCCCACCGACCCCGAGCGGGCGCGGAAGCTCCTCACGCCCCTCCGGACGACACGGCCGTCGATCAGCCGCCTCGCAGCCGAGGAGCTGAACTCGCTGCCGTCCAAGTAGCGGGACGAACATGGCCGAGGGCCTGGCACCGCTGCGGTTTCCTGTGGCCCGCTCGCGAGGGCGCCGGTATCCGGAGCCGGCTCATCCGTATCGCAACGACTTTCAGCGGGACCGCGATCGCATCGTGCATGCCCGCGCCTTCCGCCGGCTGGAAGACAAGACACAGGTCTTCACCGCCAGCCTCTCCGATCATTTCAGAAACCGCCTGACCCACACCATCGAGGTAGCCCAGATCGCGCGAACCGCGGCGGCGGTTTTGGATCTCGACCAGGACCTGACGGAAGCCCTGGCGCTGGCGCATGACATCGGGCATCCGCCCTTCGCCCACTCGGGCGAAGAAGAGCTCGACCGTCAGATGAAGCGCTATGGCGAGCGCTTCGACCACAATCTCCACGCGCTGCGCATTGTCGAGAGCTTCGAGCAGCGCTACGCGCGCTTCCCCGGCCTCAACCTGACCTTCGAGGTACGGGAAGGGATGGTGAAGCACTCGCGCGATTTCGAGCCGGGCGAGATTCCGCAATTCGACGAATACCTGACCGGGCTGCGGCCGCCGCTCGAGGCGCAGCTTATCGATCCCGCAGACGAGATCGCTTACAACTCCGCCGACCTTGACGACGCTTTCGCCGCGCACTTCTTCGGACTGGAGGAGGCCGGCGCCAGCGTTCCCGCATTCGGGGCAATCCTGGGCGAGATCGAGAACCAGTTCCCGGGAGCGCCGGAGCGCATGCGGTTCAACGAGTCGCTGCGGCGGCTGATCGACCTGCTGGTGACGGGCCTGATCGAGGGCACGGCCAAGGCGGCCGCACAGGCCGGCCTGGCAACTGTAGACGACGTGCGCAGGCACCCGGGTCGCGTGGCGCGCCTGGCGGAGCCCGCGGCGGGGACCAACGCCGCCCTGAAGCAGTTCCTGCGCGAACGCGTGTACTTCTCGCCGGTGCTGGCCGAGGAACGCGACCGCTCGGCGGCCATGATCGCCGAGTTGTTCGACCACTTCGTCCGGCATCCGGAGCGGCTTCCGGAATCGTACCGCGAGGGGACTGCCGGCGAGGCCACGCACCGCGTGGTGTGCGATTACATCGCCGGCATGACGGACGGGTTCTTCCGGCGAACGTACGAGCAGGAACTCGTACAGGCGCGCTAAGGCGTGTAAAGCTCGGCGTCGCCACCACCGCTGGCCAACACTTGCCCGTTCAAGAGCCGCGTCGTCACGTGGGCCACGGACCGAAGAAGACTTCCGGTAGTGGACCAGGTGGCGGTGGTTGGATCGTAGAGGCGGCTGTTAGCGGTGGCGAATGACTTGCCGCTGTACGTTATCACGTCTCCGGCCAGCAGCACCTTTCCGTTGCCCAGCAGGGTCAGCGGGCCGTGGCTGATGTTGTTGCCGCATTGACCCTGGGTCCGTGTCCAGATGTTTGCCGATGGGCTGAAGAACTGCCCGGCGTAGCACGAGAACTTATTCCCATAGATCAGCACGTCACCGTTCGGCAAGAACGCGGCGCTGATGCCGGTACTGGAGCCATAGTAGAGGTTCGGCGTGGATGTCCAGTGTCCCATGGACGGGTTGTAGAGTTCGGCGCTGTCTCCTCCGGCGACCAGGACCTGGCCATTCGACAGTAGCGCCGCCGGCGAACTCTGGCCGGTGGGCATGGTGCCGGTGGCTGTCCAGGTCCCCATAGTGCGGTTGTACAACTCGGCGGTTGTGTTTGATGTGCCGTCGGCATTGGACCCTCCCGCGACGAGAACCTCGCCGTTGAGCAGCAACGCGGCGCCGTGCAGCGCACGAGGCACAGTCATGCTGCCGGTGCTCCTCCAAGCGCCGGTGGCCGGGTTGTACAGTTCGGCGGTAGCCGTGGAGTTGACGCCGCCGACTTCGCCACCCGCGACCAGAACCTCTCCACTTGGGAGCAGCGTGGCTGTATGGTCATAACGGGGGGTCGACATGCTGCCCGTTGCGGTCCACTTACCGGTGGCGGGGTTGTACAACTCGGCGCTGTCGAGAGGGCCGGTGGTCGACGTACCTCCAGCCACCAGCACCTGACCGTTCAGGAGCAGCGTGGCGGTGTGCGCGTTACGGGACACATTGGGGGCACCGGTGTTCGTCCAGGTGCCTGAGGTCTGGGCCGCGGCTGGGATGACCGTGATGGCCTGCGCCACCACGACGAGCAATCCAGCCGAAACAAATCTGCGAAGTCTGGCGAATCTATCTGCGTCGGAGCGCATAAAGACAACCTCTCATAGCAAAGCGATCGAGGAAGCCAGTCCGTATCGGCAGTAGCCCGTTGGGGGGCAGCGGCGGCGGACCCGTCTGTGCAATCGAAGCCGATCCAGAAGGCCCATCTGCCACCCTACCAGCTGCGATCGTCGCAGTTGTCGCCAGGATGTGAATGTTTCGTCAAACAGGTCGCGCGCGCCGCGCCGCGGTGTTCAGGTGGAACTTCACTCATACCGGGCGGGCGACGCCGGCAGGCACTCCCGGAGAACGCACGTGCAGGAACCGGGGTGAAGGGTGTACACTACCCTTTCCGCTTTCCTCTTTCTTGCCGCAGCAAGCCTCGCGCAGCGGGGCGAACAGCAGGGGGCGACCGTGAATCGAACCTGCGTTCCGATGATGATGGTGTAGTCCGATGTGGGATTGGATGAGGGGCTGATAGAAATGACGCCAAAGAAAACGCTGCTGGTCATCGTCGGGGTGTTGCTTCCCCTGTTCGTGTTCTGCGGGCTTTCGTCGCAGACCAATGAGGTTGGGCCCAAGAAGATACGCAGCGGAGCCAACTACTCCGTCTGGGATCTCGGGGGAGGGAAGTATCGTCTGGACGCAAACCCGTGGCCGGCCGCCCGCCCGGTTCCCAAGGCGTTCGGGCCTGGGTTGCTTTGGGCCGGTGAAACTCCGTACTATCCCGACACGCTCGCCAGCAGGGGAGTAATCAACGGGCACAGCACATCGGGCTTTGTGTGGCCCCCAGTCTTCCACGATGTGAGCGTTGGGGACACGGGGCTATACGCCCGTAAGTCGATCGTTGGGGGCTACTACTGGACAGAGCTCGTAGCCCTCAACTTCGACACCTCCGCTCTCCCGGTCGGCGCGTCGATTTCGGCTGCCAACATAACGCTGGCGTTCATCTGGAAGAACAACGACGACACGAGGAACTTCGTGGCCGAGTGGTATCCGTCCTCGAACTTTCCGATCAGCGGATCCATGTACACGAACGACGACATCGCCAACTCGGCCACGAAGGCGTGGACCGACATCCCGATCGCGTCCATTGACGGGACGGCCCCGGCGACGTGGAGCCTCATAAACACAAAGAACATCAACACCGGCGGCGGCTACACGGGGATGCGAATCGGAATCAGCGGCGGGGCTCCGATTGGGTCGAACGTGGTGGGCTTCTCGTCAGCGGATTCGACCACGTCGCCGGATTTGGCGGCCACCCTCACGATCACCTACGGTCCCCCGACTCCTACGCCGGTTCCGACGCCCTCAGCGCCGGTTCTGGCCAGCCCTGGCAATGGATCCACAGGCATCTCGACCTCCGCGTCCTTGAACTGGAGCGCATCGACCAACACCACCAGCTACGGCGTCTACCTCGGGACCACTAACCCTCCCGGTTTTGTGTCGAACACCTCGGGTCTTGTCTACTTCCCAGCCCTTTCCGCGTCAACGACGTACTACTGGTACATCAAGGCGAACGGGCCGGGAGGGAGTACAAACTCGGCAACGTCGCACTTCACCACGGCGTCCGCTATCCCGACGCCGACGCCGACGCCCACTCCAACGCCGACGCCCACTCCGACACCGACACCGACACCGACACCAACTCCAACACCGACGCCGACGCCGACACCGACTCCAACTCCGACACCGACTCCAACTCCGACACCGACTCCAACTCCGACACCGACTCCAACTC
>CAZBQQ010000080.1:0-1394 GCA_964493965.1 uncultured Solibacteraceae bacterium | reverse complement strand
CCGACTCCGACACCAACACCGAATCCATGCGGCGTCTTCTTGCTCTCCAGCGCCAGCGTGGGCTTCACCCCGGCGGCTTCCTCCAGCAGCATCACCGTGACGACGGGACCACTCTGTACATGGACCGTGGGACTGCCACTCGATCCATGGGTGACCGTCACACTGACTTCGAGCGGAGCCACCTTCACCGTGGATGCCAACACCACGGGGGTGGCTCGCAGCACAACTGTTCCGGTGGCAGGGCAGACTGTGACCATCACCCAGTGGGCCGAGGGCACCGTCTTTGTCCCGGTGACGCCTTGCCGCGTCGCGGACACACGCAGCGCGAACAGCCCGTTCGGCGGACCGGTTTTGGCCGGCGGCACGAGCCGGTCCTTCGCAATCCCGCAGAGCGCGTGCGGAATCCCCAACTCCGCCTTGGGCTACTCGCTAAACGTCACGGTGGTCCCGGCTGGGCAGCTCAGCTTCCTGACTCTGTCGCCCACGGGGCGGACGCGACCTTTGGTTTCGACGCTAAACTCGTTCACCGGGAAGGTGGTGGCCAACGCCGCGCTGGTTCCGGCCGGAACAGGCGGCGCTATCGACGTGTTCGTCACCGACCAGACCCACGTGATCCTCGACATCAATGGCTATTTCGCGCCGGCCGGCGCCCCGGGCGGGCTGGAGTTCTATCCGGTCACGCCCTGCCGGGTTGCCGACACGCGCGGCGGCGCCGGGCCGACTCTGCTCGCGGGGAATACCCGCAATTTCGCGGTTTCCACAAGCGCGTGCAACATTCCGATCTGGGCTCAGGCGTACTCGCTCAACGCAACCGTGGTTCCTCACGGCGTCCTCTGGTATCTGACTCTCTGGCCCGCGGGTGAGAGCCAACCCTTTGTCTCGACGCTGAATTCGTTCGATGGAAGCATCGTGGCGAACGCGGCGATCGTTCCGGCGGGGACCGCGGGATCTATCTCCGCGTATGTCACGGATACGACGGATCTCATCCTGGACATCAACGGCTATTTCGCCGCGCCGGGAACGGGAGGCCTGTCCTTCTATCCGGTGACGCCGTGCCGGATCGCCGACACGCGCACCGCGGCGGGCACGTTCGGCGGGCCCATTCTCTCGGGCGGCGGGATACGCAGCTTCCCCGTCCCGGCTGCCGGCTGCAGCATCCCTTCCACGGCGCGAGCGTATTCGCTAAACGCCACGGTGGTGCCGAGCGGCGAGCTGCCATACCTGACGCTATGGCCGGCCGGCGGGGCGCGACCTGGCGTTTCGACGCTGAACTCGTTCGAGGGACTGATCGTCGCCAACGCCGCTTTGGTGCCGGGCGGCACAGACGGAGGAGTCAGCGCGTTCGTCCTCGATCAGACGCAGCTGATCCTGGACATCGACGGCTTCTTTGCGCC
>CAZBQQ010000079.1:0-23658 GCA_964493965.1 uncultured Solibacteraceae bacterium | reverse complement strand
CTGCCGGAGGAGGAGGCGGAGGCTCCGGAGTTGTATGGCGGGGCTGTTTCCGCGCCGGAGGGGCTGCAGGATTTTGCCCGTCTGGAGCGGAGCGACAAGCTCTACAAGGTGCCGCCACCACCGCCACCGCCCCCCGCAGCGCCGATGGCACACGGCCTGAGGGCCCCAACCGTAGTGCCCACCGATTCCAGCAGTACCATTGCCACTCCGGCTGAAGCCGTTGAGCGCGGCGAGCTGTTCGAGTATCGCTTCGATGCGCCGGTCACGGTGCGCGACGGCGAATCGGCCATGCTGCCCTTCCTCCAACAGAAGATCACGGCGCGCAAGCTGCTCGTCTTCAGCACCGCCGCTTCCGAGTTTCCGCGCAACGCCGTCGAGCTGAGCAACGACACCGGCAAGACGCTCGACGGCGGGCCGATCACCGTGTTCGACGGCAACACGTACGGCGGGGAGGCGCTTATGGAGACGGTGAAGGCCGGCGATAAACGGCTGGTCTCTTACGCCGTCGATTTGGGCACACGCGTGGCGACGACGCTCGATTCCGCCGACGAAATCGTGCGGGAGATCCACGTGCGCCGTGGCGTGCTCACGGTGCGCACGGCGAGCCGGGAGACGAAGACGTACACCATCCGCAACGTGGACGCGAAGGCGAAAACGCTGATCGTCGAGCACGCCATCCGGCCGGAATACCGGCTGATCGTGGGCAAGCCGGCAGAGACGACGGCGTCCGCGTACCGCTTCGAGGTGAAGCTCGCGCCACAGGGAACCGCCAAACTGCCAGTCACCGAGGAGCAGTTGGAAAGCGAGACGACGGAGTTGACCAACGCTACGCCCGATTTCCTGCTGGTCTATGCGCAGAACAAGGAACTCGACAAAGCCGGGCGCACCGAGCTCGAGCGCGTCGCGGCACAGAAGCTGCTGATCGAGCAGAACGACGTCGCCGTCCAGCGCGGCGACCAGGAGATCAACGAACTGGTGCGCGACCAGGACCGCGTCCGGCAGAACATCACGAGCTTGAACCGGGTGAGCGGGCAACAGGAAGCGGTGCAGAACTACTCCCGGCAACTGGTGGCGCAGGACGGCAAACTGGCCTCTCTGCGCGAGCAGCAAGCGGGGCTCAAGGACAAAAAGACGGCACTTCAAGCCGCACTGAACCAGATGATCGAGGCGATGGAGTTCTAGCCATGAAAATCATTTTGTGCGCCACGATTCTTGCGGCCGGCGCGCTCGCGGCCGAGTTGCCGGTTCGGGAAGTGATCCTGTACAAGAACGGCATCGGGTACTTCGTTCGCAGCGGCGAGGTCAAGGCCGGGGAGCCGGCACGGTTGGAGTTCAAGACCGGCGAGATGAACGACGTGCTGAAGTCGCTGGTCATCTTCGAGGACGGCGGCGGGAAGATCTCCGGTCTGCGCTACGATTCGAGCGAGCCGCTGGCGACGAAGCTGGCCGAGTTCCCGTTCCAGCTTGGCGACCACCAGCCGTTGAGCGCGCTGCTCGACCAGTTGAAGGGCGCGCGCGTGGAGCTGAAGACCGGGCCGGAGACGGTGGCCGGTTCCGTGCTCGGCGCGCGGGAGATCGAGGCCGGGGAGAAGCAGCCGCACCGCGAGGAGGTGAACCTGCTGCTCGATTCGGGAGAGCTGCGGACTGTGGACCTGGGCGGCGTCACGGCGATGCGCTTCACCGACCGGGTGTTGCAGGGACAGCTGGTCAAGTACCTGGCACGCGTGGCGGCGGGGCGATCGAAGGAGAAGCGCGGCGTAACCGTGGATTCCACGAGCGACCGGGCGCGGCGGCTGACGGCGAGCTACGTGGTCCCGGCGCCGGTGTGGAAGTCGAGCTACCGGCTGGCGTTCACGGACGCGGCCGAGCCGATGCTCGAAGGCTGGGCGATTGTGGACAACACGACCGGCGAGGACTGGACGAAGGTGCGGCTGGCGCTGGTGTCGGGGCGGCCGGTTTCGTTCATCACCAATCTTTACGAGCCGCGGATGGTGGCGCGGCAGAACGCCGAACTGCCGGAGGAGCAGGCGGAGGCGCCGGAGTTGTATGGAGGGGCGGTTTCCGGCGGGGTTCCTGGCGGCACGCCTGGCGGCGTTGTCGGCGGCGTGCTGGGCGGGGTCGGTCCGGGTCAGGGCGGCGGCGTGGGGGGCGGGACCTTTCGGGCCGCGGCGGCTGTGCCACATGGCGTCAGGCTCTCGGACGCATGGGAGCGGAAGGAGGTGGTCAGCACGGTCACCGCACCTGCCGAGGCCGCCGAGCGTGGCGAGCTGTTCGAATATCGCTTCGACAATCCCGCCACGGTGCGCAACGGCGAATCGGCCATGCTGCCCTTCCTGCAGCAGAAGGTCACGGCGCGCAAGCTGCTCATCTTCAGCACCGCTGCCAGCGAGTTCCCTCGCAACGCCACCGAGATCACCAACAACACCGGCAAGACGCTCGACGGCGGGCCGATCACGGTGTTCGACAGTAACACCTACGCGGGCGAAGCGCTCATGGAGACGGTGAAGGCAGGCGACAAGCGGCTGGTCAGCTACGCCGTCGATCTGGGCACGCGCGTGGCGACCAAGCTCGATTCGTCGAGCGACGTGGTTCGCGAAATCCACGTAAGGCGCGGCGTGCTCACGGTGCGGACAGCGCAGCGGGAAACCAAGACCTACACCGTCCACAACGTGGATGCGAAGCCGAAGACGCTGATCGTGGAGCATGCCATACGGCAGGGCTACCGCGTGGTGAAACCGCAGCCCTCCGAGACGACGGCGTCCGCATACCGGTTCGAGGTCAAGCTGGCGGCACAGGCGACCGCGATGCTGCCGGTGACCGAGGAGCGGCTAATGGATCAAACCGTCGCGCTGGCCAACACGTCGTCCGATTTTCTGGGTACGTACATACAGAACAAGGCGCTGGACGAGACCGCGCGCAAGCAACTCGAGGGCATCGCGGGCCAGAAGCGGCTGATCGCGGAGAACGACGGCGCCATACAGCGGGGAGAGCAGAACATCAACTCGCTGGTGCAGGACCAGGATCGCCTGCGGCAGAACATTTCCACCCTCAACCAAGTGAGCGGGCAGCAGGAACAGGTGCAGAATTACGCGCGGCGGCTTTCGGATCAGGAGGCGCAGCTGGCCACGCTGCGCGACCACCAAAAGGAGCTGAAGGACAAGAAGACCGCGCTACAGGCAGAGCTGAACAAAACGATCGAGGCGTTGGAGTTCTAGACTAAAGCGATGGACCTGGCGCTGATCGGATTCGGCAACGTGGGGCGGGCGTTTGCCCGGCTGCTCGAGAAGAAGCGCGCTTCGTTCCCGTTCCGGATCGTCGGGATTCACACGGCGCGGCACGGGACCGCGCTGAACGCCAAGGGTCTTCCGTCGGAGCCGCGGTTCGGGCCGGCGGCGGCGTCGATCGAGAGTTTCCTCGATGCCGCGAAGGCGGAAGTCGCCATCGAAGTTACGCCGCTGAATCCGCTGACGGGCGAGCCGGCGATTGCCCACATACGGGCGGCGTTCGCGCGGCGCATGCACGTGGTCACCGCCAATAAAGGTCCGCTGGCGCACGCCTACGCCGAACTGGTCGAAGAAGCGCGCGCGGCCGGAGTGCACTTCCGATTCGAATCGACGGTGATGGACGGCGCGCCGGTTTTCAGCATGGTTCGCGACCATCTGCCGGGAGTTCAGGTGCTGGGGTTCACGGGGGTGCTGAACTCCACCAGCAAGATCGTGGTGGAGGCTCTCGGCGAGGGCATGTCGATGGAAGAAGGGATCGAGGTGGCGCGGCGGCTGGGAGTCACCGAAACCGACCCGTCCTACGACCTGGATGGGTGGGATTCGGCGGCCAAGACCGCGGCCCTGGCGAACGTCCTGATGGATGCGCGGACAACGCCGCAGACGATCAGTCCGCGGGGCGTGGGGCGGCTCACTCCGGCGCGCGTGCGGGAACTCGACAGCAAGGGCAAGACCGTGCGCATCGTCAGCCGGGCCCGGCGCACGCGGAATGGGATCCGGCTCCGGGTGCGGGCGGAGGTGCTCGACAAGACCGATCTGCTGGCGGCGGTGGCGGGGACTTCGAACCTGATTCTGCTGGATACGGATTTGATGGGGACCGTGGGGACGGTCTCGATCCGGCCGACGGTGGAGCAGACGGCTTACGGGCTGTTCAGCGACCTCGTAGACGTGGCGAGACAGGCGTAAAGCAAGCGCCGGGACGAGTCTCGGCGCGGCAGGCTGAGAGCCTGCGCCACACAGACCGCGCTAGGGCTTGATGGTTATCATTGCCACGGC
The DNA here is from genome assembly GCA_964493965.1 of uncultured Solibacteraceae bacterium. GTDB lineage: Bacteria > Acidobacteriota > Terriglobia > Bryobacterales > Bryobacteraceae > DASWZN01. The sequence continues at coordinate 19,381 of CAZBQQ010000079.1, read as the reverse complement.
GTGGGAGGCTACCGGGGCGGAGAAGCTGCCGGTGAATTTCCCCAGATCCTTGTGCGCCCAGAGGTCGCGGACCGCGGCTTCCAGGTGGGCGGGATAGCCTAACTCTTCCCAGGTCACGTTAATCGTCTGGTCCGCGGTTCCTCGGTTCAGGAGCACCACCGCTCGGCTGCCGTCGCTTAGTTCTTTGACCCAGACGTCGCCGTCTTCGCCGTGGCGCACGCGGCGTCCTTCGAGGCACAGCGCGTCCTGATCGACCGCGATGACCTCTTTGTTGGTCAGGATGTCGTGGATGGCCGGCGTCATCGCGTCCAGATCGTTGCCGGCCATGAGAGGCGCCGCCAGGATGGCCCACAGGCTGAAGTGCGACCGGTTCTCGGTTTCGGTCAACCCGCCGTTGCCGACCTCGAGCATGTCGGGATCGTTCCAATGGCCGGGGCCGGCGTAGGACCCGAGGGTGACCTGGAGGTCGACGATATCCATCACGCCCAGGCCGTACTCCTTGCCCTTGCCTGCCCAAATGTCCTGGATGTCGCCGGTGGTGCGCCACAGGTTCCCCACCTCGCCGGCCCAGAGCCAGGGCTTGGAACTGCCCCACTCGCAGAGGCTGAAGACGATGGGGCGGCCCGAGACCTTCAGCGCATCGGCCATCAGCGCGTAGGACGACGGAGCGTCCTGCGTGGTGTGGCTGCACCAGTCGAACTTCAGGTAGTCGACGCCCCAGGCGGCGTATTGGCGGGCGTCCTGATACTCGTAACCGCGGGTGCCAGGACGGTGCTGGCAGGTCTGGGTCCCGGCATCGGAGTAGATGCCGAACTTCAGGCCGAGCGAGTGGACGTAGTCGGCCAGCGCCTTGATGCCGGCGGGGAAGTGCTTGGCGTCCGGGACGATGTTGCCTTGGGCGTCGCGCGAGATCTGCCAGCAGTCGTCGATGACGATGAACTCGTAGCCGGCGTCCTTCATTCCAGTCTTGACCATGGCGTCCGCTGCGCGCTTGATGAGGTCTTCGCTCACGTTGCAGGCGAACTTGTTCCAGCTGTTCCAGCCCATGGGCGGGGTCGGGGCGAGGCCGTTGGGCGTGGGCGGAGCGGCCCAGAGAAGAGCGGCGGCCAGGATCGTCAGGGACGCGGCGCGGCGGATTATGCGTTGGAGGGTCATGATCGGTATCAGGATACAACAGAGGGCAGCCGGCCGAGGTGGCCGCTACGCCTCTCTAGTCGGCCTGCATGACGCGGGCTATGGCTCCGATGGTCCGGCCGAAGTTCTCCATCTCGGCTCCGAGATGTTTGCGACCCGCCGGGGTCAGCTTGTAGTACCTTGCACGGCGATTGTGCTCGGAAACGCCCCAGTCCGCGGCGAGCCACCCCGCGGCGAGGAGGCGCTGCAAGGCGGGGTAGAGCGAACCCTCGCCAACGCGCAGGACCCCTTCGGATGCCTGCTGGATATGTTGCGCAATGCCGTAGCCGTGGGTGGGAGTTCGGCGCAGGGTTTTTAGGACAAGCATGTCAAGAGTGCCCGGTAGGAGCTCGGTGGCGCGATTCGTGTTCCCCATAGACTATCGATGGGAAATATACGGCCTTTCCTGTCGATAGTCAAGGGGAAGCACCGGCCGTGGCGGTCGAAATCGGAGCGGCGGAGGTGGGACTTCGGTCCTCACCATACCACGACTACCGGAAGGCATCGGGGCCGTCCGAGACTTTCGTACTTGACGACGGATAGTCCCACGAGGTCATGACAACGCGAACTTTCCCCGCAGATGAGGGTAAAAACAGGCAATTAAAGAACTTTAATCATGACTTAGATTGACGTAGTACTAGGAAGGGAACTAAAATCGGGTCGATTCACATGTCTGAAGAACCCACAACCGTGCAGTACGAGGCCCAACGTACTAGTGCTACCACACAACGCGCTGGGACCATCCGCATCGTCATTGCGGACGATCACCCTATTTTCCGGGACGGCCTTCGCAAGCTGCTTAGCCTCGAGGACGACTTCGACGTAGTTGGCGAAGCCCGGGACGGGAATGAGGTGCTGGAGATTGTGCGGCAGGGAGAGCCGGACGTTCTGCTGCTCGACCTGCGCATGCCTGGCATGGACGGGTTGACGGTCCTGCAGAACCTGAAGACCTCCGGATGCAGGACGAAGATCATCATCCTGACGGCCTCGGAGGACAAAAACGAGTTCGTTCAGGCGATGAAGCTGGGCTGCTCCGGGATCGTGCTGAAGCAGACGGCCACGGAACTGCTGTACAAGAGCATCCGCAAGGTCAACTCGGGTGAGATCTGGCTGGATTCACACACCACGGCCGCGGTGATGCGGCAGTTCGCTTCGCCGGGGCGGATCAACACGACCGACCGCAAGGGCCGTGAGCGGAGCCCGCTCAGCCAGCGCGAGCGCGAGATCGTAGCGCTGGTGGCGCAGGGCTTCAAGAACAAAGAGATCGCGGAGAAGATTTTCATCAGCGAGCAGACGGTCAAGAACCACCTCCACAACATCTTTGACAAGCTAGGGGTGTCGGACCGCCTGGAACTGGCGCTGTACGCGATTCACAAGGGCTTCCACAGCGACATCGAAATCTGAGCCGGCTGCCATCCGGCCGGTGTCCGCCGCCGGCGCTTGCGGACACGGAGTGTGCCAGAGTGCCGCTCCGAAGGGCGCCTGATCGTTTTGCACCTTTTCTTCTCCCCGCTGCGTCGATATGAGTAGCAGGGGTTATGGATATCGTCGGCGGCCGGCAATACGTCGAGATCCGTGGGGACAGAACCCACGACCTTCCGCCGCTGCTTCTCCGTACCACTCCCGGGTTGAGCCGTCTGGACCGGATTTTCAATCTGGCCACCTCCATCGTTGAGTCGGACGACATGGTGGTGCCATCCGGCACCGAGGATCCGGCGATCGACCGGGAGATCGAGCTGCGCAGGCTGGACCTGGCGGTTCAACTGGTGGAAGAATACAAGCGGCTGGTGACGCATTGGAAGTGGGGCGATTCGATTCTGGAGTGGATCCGGCAGTGCGAGATCACCTTCGATGGGCGGCCGGAGTTGCGGGCACTGCTGCATCCCGACCTGTGGCCCCATGCAGGCCGTAGCAGCTTCGTGACGCTGCTCGAGGACAAGTCCGCGGCGGATAGCGGGGTGGACGTCGAGAGGGCCGTGGGCCTGCGGCTGACCTTCCGGCAGCCCCCTCCGATTTCGTTTTTCTCGAATCAGTTCCTGTTCCTTCTTCAATCCACGGTCGCCTCGACCGCGTTCCAGAAATGGGCCAGCCTGAGCCCGAATCCGGTGGCGTCCCTGCCCCCGGAGCGTTTCCGCTTCGAAGTTGTCGATATGGCGGCGTAGGCCCGCCGTTGATCCTCTTGCGTTAGCTTCCCCGGCCGGAGGTGTCTGCGGACACGGTCCGATCCCTGACGACGCGGTTCGGTGCTGGCGGCACCACTATGTGAATATGGTAGACTAATCTTAGTTGATAGTGATAGGCTAAGATCACGAGGAGAATCGGGTCTATGGATTTCAATCGCTTAACCGAAAAAGCCCAGGAAGCCGTTCGCGCTGCTCAGTCCAACGCCACACGCTACGGCAACCAGCAGATGGACGTCGAGCACCTCCTCGCGGCCCTGCTCGAACAGGCTGACGGCCTCGCGCCCGCTATCCTGATCAAGGCCGGCGTCAACGTCGAGGGCCTGCATCGCCGCACGGTACAGGACATCGAGCGGTTGCCCAAGGTTTCCGGCTCATCGGGCGGGCCCGACCAGGTCTACGTCACGAGCCGGCTCAACCGCCTGCTGACCCAGGCCGAGGACGAAGCGCGCAAGCTCAAGGACGAGTACATTTCAATCGAACACCTGCTGCTGGCCATGACCGACGATGGCGCCAGCACGGGCCGGCTGTTCAAAGAATTCGGCGTTACGCGCGAGCGGCTCCTCACAGCCCTTCAGGAAGTTCGCGGCAGCCAGCGGGTGACTTCGCAGAACCCCGAGACGACCTACCAGGCCTTGGAGCGCTACGGGCGCGACCTCACGCAATTGGCGGCACAGGGCAAACTGGACCCGGTCATTGGCCGCGACGATGAGATCCGGCGCGTCATCCAGGTCCTGTCGCGGCGCACCAAGAACAACCCGGTGCTGATCGGCGAGCCGGGCGTGGGGAAGACCGCGATCGTCGAGGGGCTGGCCCAGCGCATCGTGCGCGGCGACGTGCCCGAAGGACTGAAGAACAAGAAAGTGGTCGGGCTCGACATGGGCGCGCTGATCGCCGGCGCGAAGTTCCGCGGGGAGTTCGAGGAACGCCTGAAGGCCGTTCTAAAAGAAGTCCAGACGTCGGAAGGCGAGGTCATTCTCTTCATCGACGAGCTGCACACGGTGGTGGGCGCGGGCGCGGCCGAAGGGGCCATGGACGCCAGCAACCTGCTCAAGCCGATGCTGGCCCGCGGCGAACTCCATTGCATCGGCGCGACCACCACCAACGAGTACCGCAAGTACATCGAGAAAGACGCCGCGCTCGAGCGGCGCTTCCAGCCCATCATGGTGGACCAGCCGTCGGTCGAGGACACCATCTCGATCCTGCGCGGCCTGCGGCAGCGCTACGAGGTGCATCACGGCATACGAATCAAGGACTCCGCGTTGGTGGCGGCGGCGGTGCTTTCGAACCGCTACATCAGCGATCGCTTCCTGCCGGACAAGGCCATCGACCTGGTGGACGAGGCAGGCGCACGGCTGCGGACCGAGATCGACTCGATGCCGACGGAGCTGGACGAGCGCATGCGCCGTATCATGCAGCTCGAGATCGAGCGCGAGGCCCTGAAGAAAGAGAAAGACGCCGCGTCGCGGGAGCGGCTCGGCAAGATCGAGAAAGAACTGGCCGATTTGCGGGCCGAGGCCGATGCACTACAAGCCCGCTGGCAGACCGAGAAGAAGGACGTGGCCCATCTGCGCAGCCTGCGTGAGCAGATCGAGAAGACCAACCTCGAAATCGAACAGGCACAGCGGCAGTACGACCTCAACCGGGTGGCGGAGCTGAAATACGGCACGCTGGCGCAGCTCGAACGGCAGCTCAAGACCGAGGAAGCGAGCGTGTCGAACAAAGAAGGCGCGCCACGGCTGCTCAAAGAAGAAGTGGACGAGGAAGACATCGCCGCGGTAGTGAGCCGCTGGACCGGCGTGCCGGTCTCGAAGCTGCTCGAAGGCGAAGTGGGCAAGCTGTTGCACCTCGAAGAGGAGCTGCACCAGCGCGTGGTGGGTCAGGACGAAGCCGTGACGGCCGTCGCCGAAGCCGTGCTGCGCGCGCGGTCGGGCCTCAAGGATCCCAACCGGCCGATCGGCAGCTTTATCTTCCTGGGGCCGACCGGAGTGGGCAAGACCGAGCTGGCGCGGGCGCTCGCCGAGTTTCTCTTCGACGATGAGCACGCCATGATCCGCATCGATATGTCGGAGTATCAGGAGAAGCATACGGTGGCGAGGCTGATTGGGGCGCCTCCGGGCTACGTCGGTTATGAGGAAGGCGGCCAGCTCACGGAAGCGGTGCGGCGGCGGCCCTACTCGGTGATCCTTTTCGACGAGATCGAGAAGGCACACCACGATGTGTTCAACGTGATGCTCCAGATCCTGGACGATGGCCGGCTGACCGATGGGCAAGGGCGCACGGTGAACTTCAAGAACACCATCGTCATCATGACCTCGAACATCGGCAGCCACCGGATCCTGGAGTACCGCGGCTCATTCGAAGGCGATACGTACGAACGCATGAAGCAGGCGGTGCTGGAGGAGCTGCGCGCGAGCTTCCGGCCGGAGTTTCTGAACCGCGTGGACGAGATCATCGTGTTCCACTCGCTCTCGGAAGAGCACCTGAAGCAGATCGTCGAGATCCAGCTCGGGCACTTGCGGGCGCGCCTCGCGGACCGGCATATCGAGATCCAGCTCACGGATGCCGCGCGGACGCACCTGGTGCGCAGCGGCTACGATCCGACTTACGGCGCGCGGCCTTTGAAACGCGCGATACAGAAAGAAATCGAGACGCCGCTGGCGCGCCTGGTGCTGGCCGGGAAGGTGCGGGACGGGCAGACGATAGACGTCGATATCGACCCGGAACACGGGCACCTGAAGTTCGCGCCGCGGGAGGCGGCGGCGGCGGGATGAGGCGCTCCCTAAGAGGCGGCGGGCGCGCTTTCGAGCGCCTGTTCCACGCACCGGGCGACGCGCTCCCAGGAGCAGCGTTCCGTTACGAGTTGACACGCGGCGGCGGCCATGCGCGATCGCCGCTCGCCGTCCTCGAGCAGTTCGACCGAGCGCGCGGCAAACTCCGCCGGATCGTCGGCGATGGAGATGTCCTGGCCCGGGTTCAGTTCGAGGCCCTCGGCGCCAATCGTGGTGGATACCACAGGCGTCCCGGCGGCCATGGCCTCATAGATCTTGATGCGGGTTCCGCTGCCGATACGCAAGGGGACCACGGACGCCGTTGCTCCCCAGAGGTAGGGGCGTACCTCCGGAACCGCTCCGGTGACCAGCAGCCGGGAATCGCGACGCGCACGGTCCAGGATCGGCGGAGGAGGATTCCGACCGACGATCGCAAATGTGGTCTCGGGGCGCCGGCGGTGGATGTGGGGAAGGATCCGGTCGAGGAAGTACAGCACCGCGTCCGCGTTGGCCAGCCAATCCATCAAGCCAACGAAGACGAGGTCGGCGACGTGCGGCGTGGAAGCGGGCGGCGCAAAATATTCGGCATCGACGCCGGTCGGTATGTGGGAGACGCGCTCGATCCCGAACATGGAGCGGATCAGTCCGGCGTCGTGGGCGGAGACTGCGACCACCGAGCCGGCGGCGCGGCAGGCGGCGCGTTCGTAAGCGAACATCCGGTTCGCCTGATAGCGCAAATGCAATTTCTCGGTGAGGCCACGAGCGTGCTGGAGGCGGCGGCGCCAGATGATGGTCTCGACGTTGTGCTCGAACAGCACGCTGCGCTCCGGGCGCGGGCAGGAGCCGGCCATGAACAGAAAGTCGACGACGACGCGATCGAAATGTATCCCGGCCAGCAGAGTCGCGGCACACTGCGCGAGCTGGGGCGATTGGTAGGTGGGAATGTTTTCTGGGACGCGGGAGAACAGGCTGGCAAGGTTCGATCTGCGCCCGACCACCGGGTACGGGAAAGGGTAGGCGCGGAACGAATACTCGCCGGCGCGAGCGAGACCCTCGGGCTGGGTGGGATCCGCAAAGGCGACGAAATGGATCTCGTGCCTCTCGGAGAGCCGCCGCAGGATGCCCAGAGTGCGGATCAGACCGCCGCCGACATTGGGGTGGAGAAAGGCCGGCGCCAGCCAGAGGATTCTCATGCGCGGCTGGCCATGGGGAGATTGAGGTTTGAGGTCATGAACGCCCGAACACCGAGCATAGCGCGACCCGGAGCTGTGCCCCACGGGTACAATTGAACTGAGCGTGGCCTGCATGGAAAAAAGAAAGCATTCACCGGTTTTCTTCTTCGCCGTTTCGCCGGCCGGGGCGCAGAGCTACTGGCGGCCCTCGGCCGATGTCTACCGCGTCCCGCGCGGCTGGCTGCTGAAGTTCGACCTGGCCGGCGTGGACATGGAAGACGTGGCGGTGGAGGTCCACAGCAGCCGCGTGACCGTGAGCGGCGTGCGCCGCGACTGGCTGGTGGAAGAAGGCGCCACCTATTACTCGATGGAGATCGCCTACAACCGGTTTGAGCGCACCATCGAGCTGCCCTGCCACTTCAAGCATCCGCGAGTGGCGCTCGAAAACAAGAACGGTCTTCTGATCATTCGAATAACGGAGGCGTAACTAAATGGCCGACGTCGAAAACGTCCAGACGCTACCTTTGCTTCCGCTGAAAAACAGCGTACTTTTTCCTTATCTATTCATGCCGCTTTCGGTGGGCCGGAGCGCGTCGCTGGCCGCCGCCGAGGCCGCGATGGCGACCGAGGGGAAAGAGATCGTCGTGGTGGCGCAGCGCGATCCGAACAAGGAACTGCCCGCCACGGCGGAAGACCTGTACACGATTGGCACCAAGGCGGTCATCAAGAAGATGGCGCGGCCAAACGAGAGCCAGATGGATCTGATCGTGCTCGGCGTCGAGCGGGTGGTGATCCTGAAGTTCGAGCAGAACGAGCCTCATCCCCAGGTGCGTGTGAACCCGTTCCCGCTGCCGGAGGACCACTCGCAGGAAGTGGAGGCGCTCCACCGCGCGGTGGCCGAGCTGGCGGGGAAGGTGGTCTCACTGGCGCAGCCCAACGCTCCGGCAGAACTGGCGCAGATGCTCACCCAGACCGAGGATCCGCTGCGACTGGTCTACCTGCTGGGCTCGATGATGAATCTGGAACTGGCCAAGGAACAGGCGCTGCTCGAAGCTCTGACCCGCGCCGAGGCGCTGCGTTTGATGCACGCCTATCTGACCAGCGAGTTCCAGGTGCTGCAGCTGCGCGACAAGATCGCCAACGAGGCGCAGTCCGAGATGAGCAAGCAGCAGCGCGAGTATCTGCTGCGCCAGCAGTTGCACGCCATCCAGCAGGAACTGGGCGAGAAGGACCCGCAGCAGGCCGAAATCGAGCTGCTGCGCGAGCGGCTCGAGAAGCTGAAGCTGCCCGAGGAAGTTTCGAAGGAGGCGATGCGCGAGCTGTCGCGCCTCGAGCGGCTGCCTCCGGGCGCGCCCGATTACCAGGTGATCCGCACCTATCTGGATTTTGTGGTCGAGCTGCCTTGGAACACGTTCACCGAGGACAACCTCGATATCGCGCGAGCGCGCGAGATCCTCGACGAGGACCACTACGACCTGAAGGACGTCAAGGAGCGCATTCTCGAACAGCTCGGCGTTTTGAAGCTCAATCCCGAGGCGAAGGCGCCGATCCTGTGCTTCTATGGCCCACCGGGCGTGGGGAAGACGTCGCTGGGACAATCGATCGCGCGCGCCCTGGGCCGCAAATTCGAGCGCATGAGCCTGGGCGGCCTGCATGACGAGGCGGAACTGCGCGGCCACCGGCGGACGTACATCGGCGCGATGCCGGGACGCGTGGTGCAGGCCATACGGCGCGCCGGCTCGCGGAATCCACTGCTGATGCTGGACGAGGTGGATAAGCTCGGGCGGGATTTCCGCGGCGACCCTGCGTCGGCCCTACTCGAGATCCTGGACCCGGAGCAGAACAAGAGCTTCCGCGACAACTATCTCGACTTGCCGTTCGACCTCTCGAAAGTCTTCTTCATTACGACCGCGAACACGCTCGACACGATTCCGCGGCCGCTGCTGGACCGCATGGAGATGCTGCGGCTGCCAGGCTACCCGGAAGAAGAGAAGGGCGAGATTGCCAAGCGGTACCTGATCCCGCGGCAGCTGCACCAGGCGGGGCTGAAGCCGGAAGAGGTGACTTTCGGAGACGGCACTCTGCACACGCTAATCGCGCGCTATACGCGCGAGGCGGGTCTGCGGCAACTGGAACGCACCATCGGCCGCGTGGCGCGCAAGATCGCGCTACGGCACGCCGAGGGCGATGTAACGCCCATCACCGTGCGCCCCGAGGATGTAGCGCCTCTGCTGGGACCGGAGATTTTTCCGGAGGACGAACGGCGCAAGGAGCAGCCGCCCGGGGTGGCGACCGGGCTGGCCTGGACCGAGACCGGCGGCGAGGTACTGTATATCGAGGCGACGCTGCTCCCCGGGGGCAAGGGACTGACCATCACCGGCCAGATCGGGGAGGTGATGCAGGAATCGGCACGCGCCGCGCAGAGCTACATCTGGTCGCATGCCGAGGATCTGGGGATCGACCCGGCGGTTTTCAGGGACGCTGGCGTCCACCTGCACGTGCCCGCGGGCGCGGTGCCGAAGGACGGACCTTCGGCCGGCGTCACGATGGCCACGGCGCTGGCTTCGCTTTATACGCAGACGGCGGTGCGCACGGACACGGCCATGACGGGAGAGATCACGCTCACCGGGTTGGTGCTGCCGATCGGCGGGTTGAAGGAGAAGGTGCTGGCCGCCCGGCGCGCCGGCATACACCGCATCGTCGCGCCGAAGGGGAACGAGAAGGATTTGCAGGATTTCTCCGAGGCGGTGCGCACGGACACGAAGTTCATCTTCGTCGACCGGATCGAGCAGGTCCTGGCGGCGGTGTTTCCTCGCGCGGTTGAAGAGGTGGAGAGTTTGAAGGTGGGGTAGGGGTCAGACACGGCGGACCTTAATGCCCGCTTCCTGGAACAGCACCTCAACCAGGCCGAAGTGCTGATCGTAGTAGTCGCTCGAGTACTGGGACATGCGGGCGTCCGAGACGACCACCTGGCAGATGCCGGCCTGCACGATGGCTCGCGCGCAGTCCATGCACGGCATGATCTCGACGTAGATGGTGCAGCCTTCGGTGGCGGTGCCGGCGCGGGCGGCGTTGCAGATGGCGTTGCGCTCGGCGTGTTCCATCCACAGGTATTTGGTGGGGCGCTCTAGGCGCTCGGGCACGTTGTCGCGGATGCCGCGCGGGAAGGAATTGTAGCCGGTCGAACGGATTTCGTGCGCGGGACCGACGACGACGCAGCCGATTTGGGTGTTGGGGTCCTTGCTGCGCGAGGCGATGACTTTGCAGATGCTCAGGTAATACTCGTCCCAGGTTGGCACTACTCGTGGTTCGGTCATTAAGCTGATCTTCGCATAACCCGGTCCGCTCCCTGACGGTCGCGGTTCGGTGCTGGGGGCAGTGGCTAATCGAAATCGAAGAGGCGCTTGCCCTGGACGGTGCAATTGAAGCCGTAGACGGCCACCGCCAGGACCGCCAGCAGGGCGAACAGCGAGTAGGGGACGTACCAGGCGGAGAAATCCAGAGTGAGCGGCGCACCCAAAAGAAGATCCGCGGTAAAGATGCTGACAACCAGGGGCACGATTCCGTAGCGAAGGAGCAGCACTACGAAGACCGTGTACACCAGGGCGATGATGGGCAGTATCCACGGGCCTTCGTCCGTGCCGAGCCCTCTGAGCAGCACGAAGATCCCGACGAAGCCCACCGCCGCGAGCCAGTCCTTCCGGAGAATCAGGCGCAGCAGGAACATCAGCAGAAAGGTGCCGAACGCGAACATGATGCCGCCCGCTATGTGGCTGAGCGCGCCGCTGGCGACATGACCGAAGCCGGAGAGCATTTCTAAGTTCCCGGAGCCGGGAAGCGAGCCGAGATGCTGGCTGATCACTTGCGATGACTGAAGCACAATGACCCAGAACATCCCGAAGGCGACCCCGATCAGGAGGTCACCGCCGGCCAGCGGATCGCGCAGCTTGCCGCTGAGAATCCGGCTCCAGGAGACGATGGTCTGCGGCCAGCGCCGGCGCACGATCGGCTCCAGTGCCAGGTAGAGCACCCAGATCATGGCGGCGTTGAACAGCGCACGGCTCATCGCGTCGATCAGCAGGCCCAGTTCGTCGTCGTTCGGAACGTGGTTCATGGCGAAGAGGTATTCGAGCATGTAGATCGAGAAGATGAATCCGCCCAGGCGCATCGCTCCACGAACGTCGCTGCGGTTGAGTTTCGTGTTCCGGCGCGCGATGAGCGCGGCCACGATGAAGATGATGCATAGGAGCGTCATGACGATGATGTCGCGGGCGCGAGCACCCGCGCCGGCATCGTATGCTTGCAGGCGCCAGGGGCGGGTCCAGGCTCCGATCATGTGGAAGTAAACCGGTTTGCCGCGCCAGGACGCGGCCTCGACGCGCAGCGGAAGCTTCGGAGCGGTAGGATACGATCCGGTCCAGGCTGCGCGGGTATCGAAACCGACTTCGGGCAGCCACTGCGGATCGGCAGACTGGAACCTGGCCGGGTCGAGCCCGGCGGCGGCAAACAGCGCTTTCCAGTCGGTGGGGGGCGGAGGCCCGGTGCTGTGGTCCACCTGCGGAGGCATAGCGGAGAGATAGAGCAGCCGCCCCTGGGGGTCGAGCAGGAGCAGGACCTCTCCGGAAACGTTTATGTGCGGATGGTCCGTCGAGACCTCGAGTTCATAACCGGGATCGAAATAGCGGGGGCTCTGACGATACCAGAAATGCACCAGGTCGGGCTGGCCGTCTCCGATGTGGGCCCACCGGGCGCGAGATGAATCGTGTTTGGGAACGTACTGCGCGTATTCGTAGGAGAAGTCGAAGCCGCCCGCCGTTCCTAAGGCGCGCTCGGTATACCCGAGGCGGTTGATGATTTCGCGGGCCTTCACCGTGATGGCTTCCGTGGAGTTCTCGAACGGAATCCTCTGAATCAGGCTCAGCTTGCCGTTCAGCAGGGCGGCGGCGATCATGGCCACGATCACTCCGCCCAGGAGCGCCATGGCGACCCCCGGCCGTAGACCTTCGCTGGCGCCGGAGGCGGCGACCATGTCCGGGGAAGGCGTCTCTCCCGCGGCCAGCGCCGCGGCCAGCGGATCGCCGCCCGGCAGAGCCGCGGCCACGGCGAGTGCGGAGGCCGGCCTCTGGCGCGGGTCCGGAGCAAGACAGCGGAGGATGACGCGCTCGACGGCCGGATCGATTTCCTTGACCAGCGTGACCAGGCTGGGCGGCGCGGAACCTTCCTCGAGCTTGCGCAATCCGTCCAGGGTCTCCGCTTCGAAAGCTCGCTTGCCGGTGAAGACCTCGTAGAGCACCAGACCGAGCGCGTAGATGTCGCTGGCCGGCGTGACCTCTTTTCCGGCGAGCTGCTCGGGGGCCATGTAGGCCGGCGTTCCGTGACGGATCTCATGCTGCTGGATCTGGCCGCTCAGCGCCGCCAGGCCGAAATCGGCGATCAGCACGTTGCCGCGGCCGTCGAGCATGACGTTCGCTGGCTTCAGATCGCGGTGCAGCACTCCCTTGTCGTGCGCGGCGGCGAGGCCGGCGCAGAGCTTGCGCGCGATCTCGAGAGCCTTGTCGGCGGGCAGGCGGCCGATGCGGCGGAGCAGGGACCCCAGATCCTCGCCATCGACGTACTCCATGGAGATGAAGGGTAGGCCGTCGATCTCGCCGATGTCGTAAACGCGGCAGACGTTGGGATGGGACACCTGGCGCGCGATGCGGACCTCGTTGCGGAAGCGGACCAGGGCGCGCTCGTCTTCGGCGATCGCCTCGGGGAGGAATTTCAGCGCGACGGGCTGGCCGAGTTTGAGATCGGAGGCGCGGTAGACCTCGCCCATACCGCCGGCGCCGAGCAGCGCGATGATGCGGTAGCGGTCGAGAAGCAGCGTGCCGGGCGGAAAGCGGCCCTCATCGGCGGCGCTCGTGGAACTGGGCGGCGATGCCGACGTCCGAGAGCGCGGGCGGACCGGCTCGACGATGGTCTCGGTCTGCGAACGGGGGGCGGGAGGACCAAGCTGCGCGGCGCAGCTCCCACAGAAGCGGCTTGTGTCGGGGTTCTGGGTCGCGCAGCTTGGACAGCGTATCATCGGTCGTAGTGTAGCAATCTCCGTGGGCTGAAGCCCACGGCGGCACGCATTGTGGGGCAGGATGGCATCCTGCGCGCCGGTTGCGAACCGGCGCCCGGCCGACCTGTTCAGCAGAGACTTACAGGCGGGTTGGCAACCCGCCGCAGGTTGCCAACCTGCCCCACAACCTCCGCAGTGGCATTTCGCTTCAGCGTGCGCCACGCTACTATACTCGAAGCTTGAAGAGACAGACCCTGGCTCTGGCGGCGGTGCTCGCGCTGGCCATCATCCGGCTATGGCTGATGCCGCTGCCTTCGAGCTTCTGGACGGACGAAACGAGTACGGCGTTCGTGGTCCGCTATGGCGCTGCGCAGGCGGCGACGCCACTCCTACCGGGGTTGATTGGGTCGGTCTACTATTCGCTGCCTCGGGCCGCCGTAGCTCTGGGCGGATTCTCCGAGGCCGCCTGCCGGCTTCCCTCCACGCTGGCGATGGGCGTTGCGCTCCTTCTGATCGGCCGCCTGGCCGCACGCCTGATCCACCCGCAGGCGGCGTGGTTTGCGGTGTTCGCATGCCTGTCCCTGCACGGGTTCAACTTCCAGGCGGCCGACGCCCGGCCATACGGCCTGGGAACCGCGGTTATGGCAGCGGGTCTGTGGTTTCTGGTCCGGTGGCTGGATGAGGCGCGCTGGCGCGACGCGGTGTTGTTCGTGCTCTTCGCGGCTCTCCTGTTGCCGGTTCACCCGCTCTACTGGCCGTTCTATCTCGTATTCGCCGGGTATGCGGCAGCGCGGCTGATCTTGAAGGACACCAGCGTGACATGGTTTCGCGCCGGCGGGGTTTTCGCGGTCCTGGCGCTGGCTGCGACGCCCGTGCCCTTCGAAATGCTGGCGCTGGAGCGCGGCGCCCGGGCGTACGTCAGCTCACCGCTGCCTGGCGCGAAGGCTCTGCTTTATTCGCTGAAACCGGCGCTGGCCGGCGCATGCTTGCTGGGGGCTTGGCTGTGCTCGCGGCTCTGCCACCGGTCCTCCGACGCACCGCCGCCCCAACGCTCCTCACTCGCGCTCATTGCGATGTGGTGGCTATGTCCTCCTGTGTGCCTCTTCGCGGTCTCGTGGCTGACGGGCATCAGCGTGTTTGTCGAGAGGTATTACTCGCTAGCCTTGCCAGGGGCGGCGCTGGCGGGCACGGCTTTGGCGTCCCGCTATGTCCCATCGCGGATGTGGAAGCCTCTGGCGCTGGCCGTCGGGGTGTGCGTCCTGCTCCTGCACGGGGACTGGCGCGAAACCTGGCCGCCACACGCCCACGTGGACTGGCGTGGAGCGGCGCACGCGATCAACCAGCGCGCGCCCGGGCCCGAGACGCCCATCATCTGCCCAAGCCCGGTCGTGGAGACGCAGGCTCCGCTCTGGAGGCCAGGTTACCCGCTTCCTTCGTTCCTCTACGCTCCGCTGGCGGCCTATCCGGTGGGCGGCCAGGTGGTACCGTTTCCGTTCGCCACTTCTCCGGAAGCCGAGAAATTTGCCGCCACGCTGGCCCAATCGGCGCGCTCCGGCGCCGCGCGCTTCTTCGTGTACGGCCACCGGACCAACGCGTCCTTCTGGGAGACCTGGTTCGAGCAGCGGCCCGAACTCGCCGGATGGGCCGCCCGCCGACTTGGGCCGTTCGGCGACGTGTTGGTGGTGGAGTTCGACCCGCCGGCGACGAAACGATAACCGCGCCAGCCACGGCACTGCACGGTACGCCATGCCTATACTCGAATTTGAGGGGACTCACGCTGGGTCTGGCGGCACTACTCGCTCTGGCCATCGTACGCCTGTGGCTGATGCCGCTTCCGTCGAGCTTATGGACGGATGAGACCCTCACCGTTTTTGTAGTCCGCTATGGCGCTTCGCACGCGGAGACAGCAGTTTCGATCTATTACGCGCTGGCTCGCGCGGCCGCGTTCCTGGGCGGCCCTTCGGAGATCGTGTACCGGTTGCCGTCCACTTTGGCGATGGGCGTGGCACTCCTCCTGATCGCCCGCCTGTCGGTCCGGTTGATTCATCCCCAGGCGGCGTGGTTTGCCGCGTTCGCCTGCCTGGCCATGCATGGCTTCAACTTCCAGGCGGCCGATGCGCGGCCCTACGGTTTGGGCACCGCCGTCATGGCGGCGGGCCTGTGGTTCCTGGTTCGGTGGCTCGACCGTGGGCGCAGGCGCGATGCGGCATTGTTCCTGCTCTTCGCAGCGCTGCTGTTGCCGATCCACCCGCTTTACTGGCCGTTCTATCTGGTGTTTGCCGGCTACACGGTGGCGCGGCTGGTCTCGAGGGACACGAGCGTGACCTGGCTCCGCGCCGGCGGGATTCTCGCGCTCCTGGCACTAGCGCTGGCGCCCGTGCCCTTCGAAGTGCGAGGGCTGGCGCACCACGCGCAGGCGCATGTCATCGTGGAGATGCCTGGCGCGAAGGCGCTGTTCGACTCCGTGGTGCCGGTCCTGATCGCCGGATGTTGGCTCGGAGCGTGGATGCTCTCGCGGCTATTCCGCTGGTCCGCCGACGCACCGGCACCCACTCGCTCATCGCTCGCGCTGATCGGCCTGTGGTGGCTGACGCCTCCGATGTGCCTCTTCGCGTTCTCGCATCTCAC
The DNA here is from genome assembly GCA_964493965.1 of uncultured Solibacteraceae bacterium. Classification (GTDB taxonomy): domain Bacteria; phylum Acidobacteriota; class Terriglobia; order Bryobacterales; family Bryobacteraceae; genus DASWZN01. The sequence goes on along the minus strand of CAZBQQ010000079.1, from coordinate 3,411 downwards.
GGGCATCAGCGTGTTTGTGCAGAGGTATTACTCTCTGGCGTTGCCGGGAGCGGCATTGGCGGGCGCAGCCCTGGCCGCGCGCTACGTCCCTTCCCGGATGTGGAAGCCTATGGCAGTAGCGCTTGGACTCGGGGTGGTGCTTTGGCGCGGCGACTGGCGCGAGTTGTGGCCGGCGCACGTGGGCATGGACTGGCGCGGAGCGGCGCTGGCGATCAACCAGCTGACTGGATCCAGCACGCCGGTCATCTTCCCGAGTCCCTTCATCGAAGCACAGAGGTCGGCATGGCGGCCGGGCTATCCGCTTCCGTCGTTCTTCTACGCTCCGCTGGTGGCCTATCCGGTCCGCGGCCGGGTGATTCCATTTCCCTTTTCGACCCGCGGCGCGGAACGGTACGCGGCCACGCTGGCTCGATCGACGCTGATGGCTTCGGGCCGCTTCTTCGTCTATGGCCACCGCTACAACGCGTACTTCTGGGAGAATTGGTACCTGAAGCGGCCGGAACTGGCCGGATGGACCAGCCGCCGGCTGGGCCCGTTCGGCGACGTCGTGGTCGCCGAGTTTAACCGGCCGGGGAACAAATGACAACCGATCTTAGCCGCCGCCACCTTTTGGCACTCATGGGACTGCTGGCCGGCGATGGGTGCCGCGCGCCGGCTCCGCTCGAACTGCCGCGGCGACCGGTCGCGGACGCGTTGACGACCATTCCGCTGGGGGACGTCCGCCTGGGCGGCACTCTGGGTCGGAAGCTGGACCTCTGCATTCGAAATCGCATCTTCGCGCAGGACCCCGAGAAATTGCTCGAGCCGTTTCGTCACCGCGAGGAGCGGAGTTGCTGGCAGACCGAGTTCTGGGGGAAGTGGTTGCTCTCGGCAGCAGCCGCCTGCCAATACACGGGGGACCAACAGTGGCGCGCGCGGCTGGGTCAATCGGTCCGCGAGATTCTCGACACCGAGAGCACCGACGGATATATCGGCAATTACGCCAGTGGCAGTCACCTCAAGGGCTGGGACGTGTGGGGCCGCAAGTACACGCTGCTCGGCCTGGAGGCCTGGTACGATCTGGCGAACGATCCGGCTGCCTTGCAGGGCGCGCGGCGCTTGGCAGAACACCTGATGCGGGAGGTGGGCCCCGGCGGCGCCGACATCGTTACACTCGGCCTGTACCGTGGGATGGCGTCCAGTTCGGTGCTTGAGCCGATGGTCCGGCTCTACCGGCGGACCGGGGACGAGCGCAAGATGCGTTTCGCAGAGTACATTGTGCAGCGCTGGTCTTCGTCCAAGGGACCGCAGTTGATCGAGAAGGCGGGCGTGCCGGTGGGGCAGCGCTTCCCTGCCCCGAAAAACTGGTGGAGCTGGGAGAACGGGCAGAAGGCGTACGAGATGATGTCGTGCTACGCCGGCCTTCTCGAGTTGTATCGGGCGACGGGCTGGGCTCCCGCCCTGAACGCCGCCACGCGGACGTTCGAAAACATTCGCGACACGGAAATCAACGTGGCCGGTTCGGGCTCGGCGGCGGAATGCTGGTTCGGCGGCAAGGCGCACCAGGCCGAGGCGCGCCCGCGTTTCATGGAAACCTGCGTGGGCGTCACTTGGATGCAACTCTGCGCGAACCTGCAGCGGCTGACTGGCGAGGCTGGGTTCGGCGATGAAATCGAGCGGACCGCCTACAACGCGCTCTCGGGCGCCATGACGCCGGACGGATCGTCGTTCGCGCAGTACAGCTGGCTGGAGGGGACGCGCAAGCTGGGAGAGCGGCAGTGCGGCCTGGCTCTGAATTGCTGCGTCGCGAACGGGCCGCGCGGCATGATGCTGCTGCCCGAGGTGGCGGTCATGATGTCCGCGGATGGGCCCGTCGTGAACCTGTATTCCGAGGGCGTGTGGAAGCTGCCGCAGTGCCGGCTCGAGGTGAAGACCGACTATCCGGCATCGGGCGAGGTGAACATCCGGGTCGAGCCCGCCGGCGTCGCGGCTTTCACGCTGCGGCTCCGCGTTCCGCAGTGGAGCGAGCATACTACGGTGAGCGTAAACGGCGCTCGTCCTGCCGCCCTGCGGCCCGGGAGTTGGGCCGCGATCGAGAGGATCTGGAAGTCGGGCGACCAGGTCCGGCTGAGCCTCGACCTTCGCGCCGGAGTTGTCACGACGGAAGCTGGGGGCAAGAGCTACGCGGCGGTGGTACGGGGGCCCGTGGCGCTGGCGCGCGATGCGAGGTTGGGCGGGAGCATTGACGAAGCCGTGGCGCTCGGCGCTGGCGAAGTCAAGCCGGTCGCGGCGCCGCAAGGCATCGAGATGGCGTTTGCAGCGGACGCGGGAAAGCTGGCGCTGTGCGACTTCGCGTCGGCCGGCAACACATGGGACGCGCGGTCACGGTATCGGATCTGGATGCCGGCGAGCTAGGACGCTGACCGTGTAAAGTCGTTCGTGGGCCTGGAGGCAGGCTGCCAGCCTGCGGCGGGTTGGCAGCTGTTGGCAACAGGCCTTCAGCACCGGTTGCGAACCGGTGCGCAGCTAGACAAGCTGCCCCACCGCGGACCATCCGCTCGCCGGCGCTCGCGGACCGGCTGTGACTGCGGGTTGACACAAGCCTCGCCGGACGTTAAGTTTGTGTTGCGAGCCCACTCTCATGGCGGAAGAAACCTATAGTCTCCAGCGGCTACTTGTTTTGCGGAAAATCACCCGCGCGATCTCAGACACTCTCCGCGGCCAGATCCGCGAGCACCTGGGCACACTGAATACCCTCCTGCGGCCGCGCGCCGTCTTTGGAGAATCCGGACACGGCACGGCGACCGGCGCGTTCAACGACCTGGTGGCCCTGTATCAGACCATCGCGGCCGCCAAGCCGTTCCTGCTGACTCAGGAGATCACCCGGCCGGTGGAGATGGCCAGCACAACCCTGGAGCTGCTGCCCGTGGAATACACGCATCGGGCCCAGGGCAAGACCGTGGTGGTGACATCGCCTCTGAAGTGGGTGGTGACTTACAGCGGCTTCTCGCCCGCGCGGTTGAAAGAGCTGATCGGCGCGAAAACGCCGTCGGAGCGGGAGTTGTTCCAGTTCGCCGTGCAGTACGCGGCCGTCAGCATCCTGTTCGGCCCGCGCGGTGGCGTTCCGAAGATCCTGGAGGCACTGCGCTTTCCGCTCACGGTCGGCAAGCTTCCGGAATTCGGAGAGCTTCCCGTCACCACGATTTCGGCGCCGATTTCGACGGTGCGGCCTCCGGACAGCGTCGTGATCGAGAGCACCGAGTTCTCGGGGAAGAATGTATTCGAGGAAGTGGTCAACCTCGATGAGATCCCCACGCTTCGCGACCCGCTACGGGATCAGCTTCTCGATATCGCGCAATCTTTCGGCGAAAAACTGCCGGCCGCGTGAGAGGACCGCAACGGCGGTTGCGTTAGCGGGGGTCCGCTCCCTCA
>CAZBQQ010000078.1:21209-23790 GCA_964493965.1 uncultured Solibacteraceae bacterium | reverse complement strand
CTTGCCAGGTGGGAGAGCAGGGTTTGTCCATGGTATTTGCTGCTGATGATTGTGGTGTAGGCATAGCCCCGGTTGAGCATGTAGTTTGAGTGTAAGCTATGGCATCTGCGGCAGGAGTTGCTGGGGTTCGAGCGACACTGGATTCAGGCAGCAAGAAGCGCGCGAGACGATTGGGGACTGGTTTCTGCCAAAGCGCCGCTTGGGAGATACTGGAGACTTGAACGAGACCAACGCGAATGACGTGGCGACGCAGGGCCGGAGGGATCTGGAATCGAGCGCCTGGTGGCAGGAGACGGAACGGAGCTTCCAGGCGAGCGGCCGGGCCGCGGACGTCCAGCAGGCGCTGACGCAGGCGGCGGAACAGGCGGCGGTGGAGGCCTTTCAGTCCTCGCTGGCTTCCGTGTTCCGGGGGCCCGCCGTGATGCTGGCCGCCGGGGGGTTCGCTCGCCGCGAGTTGTTCCCTTACTCGAACGCGGACATCGTCATCGTTAGAGAAGGCGAGCCACCGCGGGAACTGAACGACGCCGTGGCGGAGTTCGTTGGGCAGCTCTGGGCCAAGGGCGTGCGTCCGAACCAGAGAATCTGCACCATTGCGGAATGCCTGGCGCTGGTTGACCAGGGCAACGACCTGGGCCTCAGGCTGATCGACCGGCGGACGCTGGCCGGCGATCTCGCCCTGGCGGAGAAACTGGAGCGCGAGCTCGGGGGCCTGCTCGAGAGGCAAGGGCGACAGATCGTGGAGCGCATGGTCTCGCAAGCCCGCGCGAGGCACGCGAAGTGGCAAGACACGCCGTCTCACCGGGAGCCCGATGTGGAGGAGACTCCGGGCGGGCTGCGCGATCTGCGCCTGATAGCGGACCTGGAAAAGCTCTGGCCGGATCGGATGCGATCGGCTCAGCGGCTGGACGAGGCCGCCGCGTTCTTCTCTTCCGTCCGGTGCTTCCTGCACTACCGGGCCAGGGAGAACCGCAACGCGCTCGATCTTGCGGCGCAGGAGGCCATCGCCGCCCAGTTCGCCAGCGGCCTGGAGGCGTCCGCGTGGATGCGCGCGCATTTCCGGCACGCGCGGGCGGTCTTCCACGAAGCGCGCCGCGCGCTGGATTCCTGCGGCGACGAGACGCCTCAGGCTTCCGCCGCCGATTTCTCCACCGATCCCGAAGCGGTGTTTCGCCTGCTCGAGTCCGTGGCGCGGGACGGAGTTCCGCCGGGACCCGCGACGGAGCGGCGCCTACAGGCGGCTCAAGGGGCGGTGAGCGAGTTCTGCGCGCAGGAGCGGCCGCTGTGGCCCACTTTAAGGAAGGTCCTTTCCCTGCCCCACGCGCCGATGGCGCTGCGCGTTCTGCAGCGGACGGACCTGCTGACGCCGGTCTTTCCCGAGTGGGCCAGTATCGAGGGAGCGGTGGCCCACGACGCGGATGGCGCCTACACGATCGACGAGCACACGCTGATCGCGATCGAGCGGGTCTCGGCCGCCAGCCAGCGGTTCGGCGAACTGCTTTCAGAGATCGAAGACCCGGCGGTGCTGCTCTTTGCGGTGCTGTTCCACCATATCGGTGGGAGTGAGGCGGCGGCGCGCATCCAGATGCCGGCTGCCGATCGCGAGCTGGTCGCGTTCCTCATCGAACAGCAGAACACCCTGTCGGATGCTGCGACCGGCCGCGACCTGGGCGACCCGGCGACGGTCCGCTGGCTTACCGAGCGAATCGGGACCATCGAGCGGCTGCGACTGCTCGCCTTGCTCACCTACGCCGGCATCGCGGCGAGCTCTTCGGAATCCATGATCCCCTGGCGGCTCGATCAGCTGGTGCGGACGTATGACGCTACATCCCGCGGGCTGACGCGCGAGCTCGAGACCGACCGAATTCAGGAACTCCCCGCGACGCTGCCCGAAAGCGCGGAGTTCATCAAGGGCTTCCCCACACGGTACCTGCGCGCGCGTGCGGCCGAGGAGATTGCGGCGCATACACGGCTCTATCAGCGCAGCCGGCCGACGGGAGTGGCCGTGGAGCTCGAACCGGGGGACGGCGCCTACAAGCTGACCGTGGTCGCACAGGACCGGCCGGCTCTGTTCGCCTCCTTTGCGGGCGCGATTTCGAGCTTCGGCCTGAACATCGTCAAGGCGGAGGCTTTTTCGAACTCGCAAGGCGTCATTCTCGATACGTTCACGTTCACCGACCCCAAGCGCACCTTCGAGTCGAACCCGCCTGAGGCCGAGCGCCTGCAGGATTTGATGTCGCGCATCGCTCTGGGAAAGACGGATGCCAGGCGGCTGTTCCGCAACCGGCCGCAGCCGCGCGTCGAGAGACGCGTCGTGGAGCCGCGGATTCAGTTTGATTCCGAGGCGCACGAAACGGCGACGCTGGTGGAGATTGTGGCGGAGGACCGGATCGGACTTCTGTACAGCCTGGCGACGGTTTTTTCCTCGAACGGGTGCAATATCGACACGGTGCTCATCGACACGAAGGGCCGGCGGGCGATCGATGTTTTTCATATTGCCAGGGATGGGCGGAAGCTGTCTGCCGAAATGCAGGATGCGCTCAGGCAGCAGTTGCTCGTGGCTTGTTTGGGGGAGTGAACGCGA
>CAZBQQ010000078.1:19921-21109 GCA_964493965.1 uncultured Solibacteraceae bacterium | reverse complement strand
ACTACTTGGCGTGGCGGGCGGCCAGGATGATCAGGCCGAAGACCACGATCGGAATCAGGGCCATCGCCGCGTAGAAGAGAAGCCGCTTCAGCCACGGGGTGCGGCGCACCTTCCAGTCCTTCAGCTCCGAGCGGTCCACTGGGGAGACCTGGTCCAGGTGCTCGAGGTCCCAGGCGAACTCGTTCGCCGTGGAGTAGCGATTCTGCGGCTCCCGCTCGATGGCGCGGTAGATGACCTCCTGCAGTTCCGGCGAGATCGCCGGGTTGTGCTCACGCGGCGGGATGGGATTGTTCACCAGCCGGTCGTTCATGACGAGGAACGGATTGGCGCCCTGGAACGGAGTCTCGCCGGTGAGCATCTCGTAGAGCATCACGCCCAGCGAGTAGATGTCGCTGCGGCCATCGCCGCGCTTTCCCTTCACCTGCTCCGGCGAAATGTAGTCGGGGGTCCCCATGATCTGGGACATTTTCCCGAAGGTCAGACGCCGCGCGCCGGTCTTGCCGGCGATGCCGAAGTCGATTAGCTTGATGTTGTCCTGGTCGTCCACCATGATGTTTTCTGGCTTGAGGTCGCGGTGGACGACTCCGTTGCGATGGATGTAGTCGAGGGCATCGCAGACAGCGATGGCGATGTGCACCGCCCGCTCCTGCGGCAGCGGCCTGGTTTCCCGCAGGATGTGGCGGAGCAGCCGGCCTTCGACCCACTCCATCACCATGTAATGCCCACTGCGGGAATCGTCCGCGAGCACCTTCATGACGGCGGGATGGTCCAGGGCCTGGCCGACCTCCTCCTCGCGCTTGAAGCGGTCGAAGATGACGGGATCGGCTTCCATCTCCGGATGGGGGATCTTGAGGGCGACCTGGCGTCCTGTGCGGGTGTCGGTGGCCCTGAAGATGGAGGCCATGCCGCTGCGCGCCACCAATCCCTCGATTCGGTAATGGTCGAGTTGTTCGCCGGTATGGAGTCCAGTCATGGGCGGAAGTTGCGCGCGAGCGTGAGGAGGGGCGCGACGAAGCCCCGGCGATGACAACCCACCGCTCCATTTTGGCATGGGGGATACAGGAAAGTCCTTTGCGGGGGGGGCGAGGCCGGTGAGCGTCGTTACCGGGCCGGAGGCGCGCGCCGTAGTAGGCGAACGTAACGAGATACCTCAAGCACCGCTCCCTTGCGGTCGCGGCTCGGTAACGC
>CAZBQQ010000078.1:0-19821 GCA_964493965.1 uncultured Solibacteraceae bacterium | reverse complement strand
TCGGTAACGCGGCTCGGTAACGCGGCTCGGTAGGGCGTACGGCTCCGGGCTAAACAGGCTCGATCACTACTTGCGTGTGTTCCGGATTGGCGAATTTCGCCAGGTACTGCTTGACCTGGACCGGCCGCCCGAGAAAGCCGAGGATTGCTTGCGCGACCTTCGGTAGGTCGTTGCGTTGCCGGCCCAGCAAGTCATTCGCGGGGCCGAAGAACAGCGGGACGATCTTCTGCATCGCCTTGTACTTCCGGCAGTCCTCGTGATTCACGATAACGATGGTGCGGATGGAAGCGAAATGGTCGACGTAGAACGCAATGGCATCCTTCAGGACTTTGAACTCCTTCGGAAAGGCCAGCGGTTCGGTGAGCGATGCGACCCCGCCGGGCGGAACTAGCGCCATCCATTCCCCACGCCGGAGACCCAATTCCTCCTCAGGAAACCGTGCGAAGGCTTCCTGAAAGCGGGAGTCACCGCAGTAGATCATGAGCGTTGTCGGCTCCGCGCTGGGATGGGCGGGATAGGTCTTGTGCGCCATCCGCTCACTTCTCCGTCACGGCCGGCGTCCCGTTGGTGTCGGCGGACGAAAGGCCGCTTATCAGTCCCGACTTCGATGCGTCAATGCCGAGCTTCCCGAGCAGAGCCGTGAAGTCGATTCCTTGCGCCTTCGCATTGGCCAAGAACTTGAACACTGTGTTCGGCACCACGGACGCCATCTGGTCAATGCCGCGGCCGCTGCCGCCGACATCGATGATCTCGATCTTGTCGATCTGCCCCAATGGGGCGGCGACGCTCGAGAATATCGCCTGCATGACCTTGGCCGCCGCATCGCCGCCCTTGTCGAGCAGCGCCGGCAGCTTATCCAGGATGATGATCAAGCGCGCGGCGTCGCTCATTTCGCGCAACGCTTCCGCGAGCTTCTGGGTGCCTTCCGCTTCGCCCAGCAGGGCCTGCTTCTTGGCGGCGGCATTGCCTTCGGCCACGGCGAGGAGGATGGCCTTTTGCTTCGCAGCCTCTCCTTCGCCCTCGAGCACCGTCGCATTCTTCTTGGCTTGCGCGGTAGCGGTCAGAGCCGCCGCCTCTGCCTCGGCCTCGATGGTCTTCTTCTTCCGGGCCGCCTCGGCGGCAATGACGGTGGTCTGCTGATCCGCTTCGGCCTGGCGAATGACCGTCGCTTCGAGCTCTCTCTGCCGGCGGACCGCTTCCTTTGTCTGGACGGCGGCCTGCGCCTCCTTCTCGGCGGCGTCCCGGTCGGCTTCGGCCACGCGCAACACCTTGTCGCGGCCGGCCGTTGCGATGGCGAACGCCTTTTCCGAGGCCGCCCGCTGGGTCTCCGCGATGGTGCGCGCGTCGGCTGTCCTGACATCGCGATCGCGATTCGCCTCGGCGATCCGGGCGGCGTTCTCCGCCTTGACCGTCGCGGCCTCCTGCTCGGCGTTCGAAACGGCGATGTCCTGATCGCGCTGCGCTTCGGCAACCCGAATCTGAGCCGCCGCCTTGGTTTCGGCAACCGCCTTCTTGCCGAGAGCGTCGATATAGCCCTCCGCATCGGTGATGTCCTGGATGACCAGGTTCACCATTTCCATGCCCAGCGCGGCCAGCTCCGGCGACGATTCGGCGACGACCTTCTTGTTGAATTCGTCGCGCTCGCGCAGCAGGGAGTTGATATCCAGCTTGCCCACGATGGACCGCAGATGGCCCTTGAGGATGTTGCGAATGAACTCCTCGATCTCCTCCTCGGTCTTATCCAGGAACGCTCCCGCCGCGCGGTAGATGTTTTCGGTAACGGTGGAGACCTTGCAGGTGGCGACGCCTTTGATCATGAACTTGACGTTGTCCTGGTTCGGAATGTTGGTCTCGTCGATGGTGACCTGGAAGGCCGCCGTGGACATCTCCTTATACGACTCGACCAGCGGCATGAGCACGCGCCCGCCGCCCAGGACCACCATGAACCCGCGCTCCTCGACTCCCCCGGCGATCTTCACCTTGTACTTGCGGCCGTAAAAGATACCTGCCTTGGTCGGCGGGATCTTCTTGTACCTGCTCGCGATGAATTTGACCGTGAGCAGGAAGGCGACTGCGAGAAGAACCACGACAACCGGAATCACCAGGTTGCCAAGATAGCTTGATAGTGCCTGCATTTAAGCGTCTCCTTGATGCTATTGCTCTTCGTCGACGACAACTTCGCTGCCGCTGGTTGCGACCACTCTCACGGTTTTCCCCTTGGCGATGCTTTTGCCCGTGGAAGTACGTGCGAGATAGGTGGGAGCCTCTGTCCCCACGCGGACTACGACCTGTCCAATCGTGCCCGGGTCGATCGCCGTCACTACCGTGCCCGTCTTCCCGACGAGCGTGCCGGTGGATACGAGCGAGGTCGCCTGCTGCCCGTACATGACCTTCAACACGAGATACATGAGTAAGCCCATCAGGAGGCCGGTGGCCAGGCCGATGAACGACGAACTGACCGTTTCGACGCCTGCGTACCGGGCGAGGAATCCGCCACCGCCGAAACCCAAAATGAATGTCCCGATCACCTTCGGCGAGAACATGCTCACGGTCGGTTCGTCGCCGCCGCCGGCGTCGTGCCCGGAGTCATGGTCGTGGTCGAGGCCGCCATCGTGATCGTGACCAAACAAAGCTCCGCCGATCAGAATGATGAGGCCCGCGGCCATTAACGCGAAAAATATCAACATTTGTTCGCTCCCTTCCTGAGCATTCGCCGACCTCACAGCGTAGCATGGAATCCTCTCATTGGAGCTGTTTGTCTCTTTCTTGCCGGGACGGACAGAGACCCGCCCACTTCCGGTGGTTCAACAGGGTTCGGTGGGCCACGACCGGATGCGCTTATCGGGCTAAGGGCGCCGTTGAAAACATGACGTTTCCCAGAGAATGAGCGACCGCGGCGCTCACTAAATGTCATCCGGGAGGATCCGAGTGACATCTCGTTCGCGCGGCAGCAATCCCCGTGTCCTGATTCTGGGAGCCGGCTGTACCGGTCTGGGCGCGGCCTGGCGTTCGCAGGAACTCGGCCAAACCGACTTCCTGGTTTTGGAGAAAGAGGCCTGGCCGGGAGGTCTCTCGGCATCCTTCGTGGACCCGGCGGGCTTCACCTGGGATATCGGCGGCCACGTGCTGTTTTCCAATTCCGAGTACTTCAACGGCGCGCTCGACCAAGCGCTGGCCGGCGAATGGATCGAGCACGCCCGCCAGTCCCACATCTGGACCAACGGCCGCTTTGTGCCGTATCCGTTCCAGTACAACCTACGGCACCTGCCCAAGGACCAGATCCTGGAGTGCCTGCACGGCCTGCTCGACGCCGGGCGGAACGGAAAAGCCGAGGTCCACAGCTTCCGGGATTGGATCTCGGCCTCATTCGGGAGCGGCATCGCGCGGCTGTTTATGCTGCCGTATAACTTTAAGGTTTGGGCGCATCCTCCTGAATTAATGAGCCATAAATGGGTCGGCGAAAGGGTGGCGACGGTCGACCTGGCACGGGCTTTGGACAACGTCATCCTCGAACGCGATGACATTTCCTGGGGACCGAACAACACTTTCCTCTTTCCCAAGGTGGGCGGCACGGGCGCCATCTGGCGGGCGGTGGCGGGATGTCTGCAGCAGGACCGCCTGAGGTTCGGCGAGGAGGTGCACGAGGTAGACCTGGACGGCCACCGGGTGCGGACGTCACGGGGTTGGATTCCCTACGACGCGCTCATCTCCTCTTTGCCGCTCGATCTGCTGGCCCGCATGACCGGCCGCGACTCTCTGGTGGCGACCGCCGGCCGCCTTCGGTACACCTCGACCCACGTGGTGGGCGTTGGTCTGCGCGGCCCGGTTCCCGAGCACCTGGCCGAGAAGAACTGGATGTACTTTCCGGAGCAGGATAATCCGTTTTATCGGGTAACGGTATTCTCGAACTACTCGCCCGCGAACGTGCCCGACCCGCCGCGCAGCTGGTCGCTGATGGCCGAGGTGTCGGAATCGGCCTTCAAGCCATTGCCGGAAGGTGACTTAGCGGCAAATGTGCTGCGTGGAATGAGAAACACCGGCCTCCTCCCGAAGCATCCGGACATCGCCTCGGTCTGGACCTGGCGCGCCGAACGGGGCTATCCGGTTCCGACCACGGACCGGGACGAGTGTCTGAAGCCGGTGATCGAGGAACTGGAACGCCACTCGGTCTACTCCCGGGGCCGCTTCGGTGCCTGGAAGTACGAAGTGGGCAATCAAGACCACAGCTTCCTACAGGGAGTGGAGGCTGCCGACGATGTATACGGTGTCGGACACGCCGGGAGTGAATAGACCATTCCGGCGTAGGAGGCGACACCCATGCACAAACTCCTGCGGCTGCTCAAGCGGGCTAAGTCAGAGACTGCTTTGCGCCTCGGGTGGGCCGCGCCGGCTTTGGATCTGGTTGGCTACGAGAGCCTGGTAGAGCACATACAGAGGTCCGGCTGTTGCGGAATTCCGGGAGACTTCATCGAAGTGGGGGCCTTTCTCGGAGGGGGCACCGTCAAGCTGGCGAAACTCGCCCGTTCCTGCGGAAAGCGGGTCTGGGTGGTCGATATCTTCGATCCTGGCTTCGACGTCACCCAGAATTCGGCAGGAACGCCGATGGCCAGCGTGTACCATGCGTACCTGGGGAGCGGCTCTCAGGAGCGGATTTTCCGCCTCGTCACCAGACCGGTCGCCGACACTCTCGAAGTTCTCAAGCAGGATTCGCGCGCCGTCGTTCTGCCGCCGGAGGTGCGGTTCGCTTTCGGGTTCATCGATGGCAATCACGATCCCGAATACGTCAAGAGCGACTTTCAACTCGTCTGGGACCGCCTGGCTCCGGGAGGCTTGCTCGGACTTCACGACTATGGCGGAGACCTTCCCGAAGTCACGCGCGCCGTCGATCAACTTGTCGACCGATTCGGGAGCCAGATTGAATCGACGAATGTGGCGCCCAGGCAGTGGTTGATCTTCCTGCAGAAGAAGGCCGAACCCGTTGCCCGGGGCGCGGACACCCTGGATCGCGACCGCGTGGCTGTTCCGGGCGGCGGCGGAAGCACGCGGGGGATCTGGTGAGCCATCGAATCATCGCGGTAACACCGGCCGGCAGAGAGCGGTACCTCGAACTGCTCAGCCACTACATCCTTCGAGATCCCGGCATCGACGAATGGCATCTGTGGGACAACTGCCGGAGTCCGAAGGACCGCCGGTACATCGAAGCGCTTGCGTCCCGGCACGCCCAGATCAAGGTAATTCGCATCGAAGGCGCCGACGGCACGAACCTCTCGGTGAACCGGTTCTACCCGCTCTGCAACGACGATCGAGCGTTCTACATAAAGCTCGACGACGATATCGTATATCTTCCGGATCGGTTTGGGAGCGCGCTGTACGAACGTGCGATCGGAGAGCGGGACCGGTGCCTTTGGTGGTCGCCGCTGGTGATTAACAACGCCATTTGTTCGTGGCTGATCAAACACCATTCCAAGGTTGAGCTGCCCGATTGGTTGAGCTGCCAGGCCAACGATCCTTGCGGCTGGCGGGATCCGCATTTCGCGGAGCGTCTTCACAGAAAGTTCCTTTCCGCGATCCGGAGCGGCGGCGCCGGGGCCTTCCAGGTTCCCGCGTTCGATGTCTCGCTCTCGCGCTTCTCGATCAACTGCCTGGGCTTTTTTGGCGCGGATGTGGCTGCGCTCGGCGGCCGCTTCTGCCCGCCGGACGTGGATGACGAAGAGTGGTTGTCCGCATGCCTGCCGTCTATCCTCCACAGGCCCGGCAGGGTGGTGGGCGATCTGGTTGTGGCTCACTTTTCGTTCTTCACCCAGGAGACGGAGCTGCTGAAAGCCGGCGTCCTCGATCGCTATTACGATGTGGCCGGTCTGCGGTGCCCACCTTGTTCGGCGCCCGCCAGGCCCATCCGGCAGCGCGTGTTTCTGACCCTGCGGGCCCTGAAGCGGTCGTGGGCGGGGGCTTAGTGGCCCACGCGCCCGCGCTGGTTGAAGCCGTACCGGCGGCCCGAGGTCGACTCGGCCCAGCCGGGAGCGCCGTCGTCCGCAACTTCGCGAGCCTGCTGATGGGACGGATGGGCTCCCAAGCGATGAGCTTCCTGACCAATGCCTACCTGGCGCGGCGGATCGCGCCCGCGGGTTTCGGCGCCGTCGGGCTGGCTCAATCGATCGTCAGCTACCTGGGACTGCTCTCGGACTCCGGACTCAGCGTGATCGCACTTCGGGATGGCGCCCAGGACCCTGGCAAGCTGGACGGCCTGATTCGCTCCATCACCGGCCTGCGCCTCGCGCTGAGCTGCGCGCTGGTGCCGGTGGGGCTGCTGGCGGCTCAGTTCCTTCCTTTCTCAGAGCCGTCGCGGAACGTGCTGAGGGTCTTTGCGTTGTCGCTTCCGCTACAGGCGCTGGCGGTGGACTGGGTGTTCCGCGCCCTGCAGCGGATGCACTATGCAGCCATCACCCAATTGGCGACAGCGGCACTGACGCTGTTGTTGACGGTCGCCTTCGTGCACAACCCACGCCACCTGGATCGCGTCCCCTGGCTGTCCGTGGCGACCGGCGCCGCGGCGCTGGCGCTGAGCCTATACCTGCTCGGAAGAACCGGCCACAGGCTGTCCGTCAGCTTCGAGTGGAACCGGTCGAAGAGGTACCTGGCGCAATCCCTGCCCTTGTGCGCGGCGAGCCTCGCCGTCACCCTTTATATCCAGGCGAACTTCGTGATTCTCGGCATGGTGCATGGAGATGCCGAGGTCGGAATGTACGCGGCGGCGTCCAAGATCGCGGCGGTTGTATTCACCATCACCTCTCTCTACTTTTCGGCCATGGCTCCCGCTCTGATGGAGCTCTCGGCGCGCTCCCGCCGCGACGCAGTCCGCCTTCTGGCCGAGTCTGTCCGCGTCACCGCGGCAGGCGCGTGTGGACTGGTGGCGATCGGCGCCGCCGGTTCGGGCGCCGTGGTGAGGTTGGTGTTTGGCGCCCCCTTCCTGCCCGCCGGCAAGGCTTTGGCAATCCTGCTGTGCAGCGGCGGCGTGGTCGCGGTGACCAGCAACTGGGGGCAGTTCGCTATCGCCTGCCACCGCGAGCGCCTGCTTCTGTGGGCCACCGCCCTGGGAGGGTGCGCGAACCTGATTGTCTGCGCCGCGCTCGTGCGCCGCTACGGCAGCCTCGGGGCTGCGATCGGGAATCTCGCCGCCGAGATGGTGGTGGGAGCGGTGGTGATTGCGCCGTGGCCGCGCGAGGTGGGCTTGGGCACCCTTCGGGCGTCGGTGAAGCCCGTCGTGGTTGCAGCCGTTGCCTTCTGCCTTGGGTCCCGGCTGGCGCCGCTGGGAGGTCTTTGGGCCGCTTCCGCCGTCGCCTGCCTCTACGGAGCCGGACTGTGGGCGACCCATACCGTTACTTCGAATGACATCCACCGCGTGTGCTCCGCGCTGCGAGTTCCTACCAAGCTATGACCACGTCACTACTCACCACTCCGGCCGACCCGCTGATGCCCGTTCCGCTCGCGCCTCTGCCCGAGACCCCACTGGTCTCCGTTCTGATAGGGAATTTCAACTACGCCAGGTTCCTGCCCGAGGCGATCGAGAGCGTCCTCCGGCAGAGCTACCCTCATTTCGAGATCTGCATCTGCGACGACGGCTCGACGGACGCTTCGCTCGAGGTCATCAAAGGCTATGCCGCCTCCGACGGCCGAATCCGGTGGTTGGCGCAAGCCAATGCGGGCCACGGCGCCGCGCTGAACGCCGCCTGGAGCCTGGCCAGCGGACCCATCGTCGCCCTGCTCGATGCCGACGATATCTGGGAGCCCGGCAAGCTGGCCCGCATCGTCTCGGCGTTCCGGGAGCACCCGGCCAGCGGCGTCTGCACGCACAGGGTGCAACCTTTCTCGGAGTCGCGGACCCATCCGCCCATTCCCGAGCGGCCGGATGACGGCTGGGTGGTGCCCAAGGCGATTAGCACCATGCTATGTTCCGTGCCGCCGACCTCGGGGCTGGCCTTCCGCCGGGAGATATGCGAGCAGATCTTTCCGGTGCCGCTCGAGTTCCGCACCTTGGCCGACGGCTACCTGATCAAGTCGGCCATGTTCACAACGCCGATCATTGGCCTGGGAGACTGCCTGGCTCGCTACAGAATCCATGGCTCGAATGTCACCGGAGTCTCCGTCAACGAGTCGACGATCCTGCGGGAGCTCGATGGGACGGCGAGGCTGTTCTGGGCGACGCGCGGGTTCCTCGAGAGATCCGGGCGCGCCGCGATCGCCTCGCGCCTGAGCCTGGCAAACGATCGAGCCTACTGCGAGCTTGCCTTTGCCGCCTGCGTCCTTACTGGCAAGCCGATCTCCGCGGAGGTCGCGCGATCCGCACACCTCAGATCCTCCACAATGCGCGCCAGGCTGCTGCGGGTGCTGGGACGTCTTCCCCGCGTTCTCTCTCGCCGGCTCCTTCTGCTGTGGTGGTGCGACGGCCGGCTTAAAGAGGCCGGAAGGGCTCTGACCCGCCTGCGGCTGCGACCCTGAGGTGTGACCCGGCTCCTCGCGATCGATCTCCGTCGCCGCGCGCTATACTGACGCGACGGCGAATGCTCGTCACCGTGGAGGCACGCAAGCCGGCGTCGCTGGAACGCCTCCGTTGAACAGGTCGCTGGCGCTGAGGGGATTCGGGATCGGGGTCGCGGTCGGCGGATGAACCGAATTTCTCGCTCAGGGTTGCGCGAGTCCTTGTCCCGGGCAGTTGCCCCCCCGACACCGGCACGCCGGCGGTGCCCAAAACGGACCGGTACCGCCCCGATACAATATCGGGCCAGCCCGTTTCGTCTACAAAGGTAGATGGAGGACGTACTAAGCGTCGCAATGGAATCGGGCGAGCAGAACCGGCGCATCTCGGAGGTCATCGATCGGGAGCGCCGACGCCTGTTGAACTTCATCCGGAGGCGCGTCGATGACGAGGGCGATGCCGAAGACATCCTGCAAGACGTCTTCTTTGAATTGACGGAAGCGTACCGCTTGATGAAGCCGGTGGAGCACGTTGCCGCCTGGCTTTACCGTGTGGCGCGGAATCGCATCATCGATCGTTTTCGCAAAAGAAGGCCCGAGTCCTTGGGTGAGATTCCCGTCAACTCAAGCGAAGAGGATGCGCTCCGCCTCGAGGACCTGCTGCCTTCGCCGGATGCCGGACCGGAGGCGCTGTATGCGCGAAGCGTGCTTCTCGAAGAACTCGACGCGGCTTTAGAAGAGCTCCCTGAAGAGCAGCGCCAGGCGTTCGTCGCGCATGAGATCGACGGCCGGAGCTTCAAGCAGCTTGCCGAGGAAACCGGGCTGAGCATCAACACGATCATCTCGCGCAAGCGGTATGCGGTTCTGCACCTGCGACGCCGCTTGCAGGCCATCTACAACGAGTTTACGGGGTCATGAGGACTACAACATGAAAGCACGATGGGTGAAAAGGGGAGTGAAGATGGCGGTCATTGGGGTCATGGCCGTGACGGTCTTCGGATTCGTGGTGATGAGTCTGTGGAACTGGCTTGCGCCGGCGGTGTTCGGATTCCACACGATCACGTTTTGGCAGGCGCTTGGCCTCCTGATCTTGAGCAAGATCCTGTTCGGGGGATTTCGCGGTGGCGCAGGCCACGGCGGTGACTGGAGACGCCGGATGACGGACCGCTGGCAGAAGATGACTCCCGAGGAGCGCGAACAATTCTGGCACGGTATGTCAGGCCGCTGCGGCGGGGCCGGCGAAGGATCGCGTCAGGCGTGAAGCCGCCGGGTGGATTCGCGAGCCACCAGCCGCGGGGTCAACAGCACGGTTCGCGGCCTCGCCGGCGAGCCCTTTGCCTCCAACACCGCCAGGGCCATGCCGGCCGCGCGCTCTCCGATGCCGGAGCTGTCCTGGTCAATGCTGCTGAGCGGCACCCGCAGGAGCGCGTCATAGTGGACGTTGCCGCAACCGATCAGGGCGATATCCTCGGGGACGCGCCGGTCGCTCTCGAGGATCGCTCTGAGGGCTCCCATGGCGGCCGGATCGTTGTAGCAAAAGACGGCGTCGGGCAGAGGACTGAGTTCGAGCAACCGCTGCATGGCCTCGTAGCCGCTGCGGTCCCCCGCGTCGTCGCTGGAGCGGGGAGAAACGATCAACTCGGGCCGTACGGCGAGGCCGTGGCGCGAGAGAACCCGGCGGTATCCCTCCAGCCTGCCAAGCGCGGTGCTGACCTCAGGCCCTCGTATGTGTGCGATCGACCGGCATCCGGCATCGATCAGGTGCTCGGTGGCCAGCTCGCCAACCCGTTCGTCGTCAACCCCAACGAAGTTCGCGGCGAGGCCCTGAAATCGCCGGTCTATCAGGACATAGGGCGTCCGCTGCTCCTCGATGCGCCGGAAGCTCTCTACGGTCCGCTGCGCCGAGGCGACGATCAGAGCGTCCACGCGGCGCACCAGAAGCTGATCGATCTCGCTCCGCTCGAGCGCGGGATCTTCCTCAGAGGACGCGAATCACCAGGCTGTAATCCCGTTTGCGTAGAGCCGGGATAATCCCTTCGCCACTTCGGCGAAAAATGGATGCACCAGGTCGGCCACCACCAGGCCAATCGAGTGAGTCCGGCCCGTCACCAGGGCTCGGGCAACGGGATTCGGGCGGTAGTCCAACTCCTTGATCCGCTTCCAAACCCGCGCGCGTGTCTGGGCGCTGATGTCGCTGTGATTGCGCAAGACCTTGGAAACGGTCACGACGGAAACGCCCAGGTCGCGGGCGATGTCCTTCAATCGGACTGCCGTGCTCTCCTCTTCCAGATGTCCAGACGGCGGGAATGAAACGCCGCCTGGTTCGCCACGACGGCGATCTCGGCGGCACTGTAGCGGTCGGCGGCCCGGAACGACCGCAACTCTTCGGGCGTCGCCGATTCAGGCGCGAACATCCACAGCCAACGCCGGAAGTCGGCGGCTGCGGGAACGGCTGGAAAGACGCGGGCGTTCCAGAGACTGCGGCTGGCTGGGTCGGTCACGTCCGGCCAGACCTCACCGGCCTCCACGCCTGCGGTGCGCAGCCAGTCACCGAGGGGCCGGCCACAGAACTGGGCATTCTGCTTGAACGTATCGCGGACGCCGTAGCAGCGCACAAACCACACGTCCGCTCCCGCGCGATTGCGTCCGCCCAGCACCTCCAGGCAGGCGCGGCGACGCAACGACAAAGGCGCATCGACGTCCACGCCCACCATGACGTTGTGGCCGGCGAAGCGCACGTCGGCCGCGACGTTGCAGGCCTCCATCCACGAGTCCCGGCCGCGAACCTGGGCCGGCTGCGCAACCGCGCTGTTCACCACCAGGACCGTCGAGGACGGCACGTTTCCGCGATCCTCCGCCACGAGCGCCAGGCCGCTCTCGATCAACTGGCGGGTCGATCCGAAGTGCAGAAAACGACAGGTAGGGACGAGTTGAACATGCAGCGGAATCCGATGCAGCGCGGGAAAGACGCGGCCGACCGCGTCGGCCTTCCAGTTCGAGCCGCTGGAGCGCACGCTCTCGAGGTAGTGATCGAGTGTGGCCGCGCTTCCCAACGCGCAACAGATTTCGCGATAGAGGTCGATCCCTGAGGCCAGCGCCGCCTCCACCGGTCCGAACGCGTCCAGCAGGCGCTGGGCGGCGTCCGCATCCAGGCTCATCACCCCAGCGTCGAGCGCGACCCGGCCCGAGGCATCGATCGCGCCACGCGTCTTCTGCACGTCGATAGACGGCTTCTGCAAATACAGCGAGACCACGTTGTCAGGCCCGGGGCAGAACACTCCGTGCCGGCTGGCCTCCTCCGGCGTGACGTAGCAACCGATCGCCGTGATGCCGGCCTTGGCGAAGCTGACCTGGCTCGAGTCGAAGCGGACCAGTGCGTCGCCCGCGGCTACCACCACCTGACCCCTTCCGGGGATGCCGGGAGGCAGCGCCAGAAAGTCAGGCACGAGGCGGTCGAACAAGGTGACGGGCAGCGGAGCGTCACAGTTCTCGGAGGGCAGTGGAACAAAGATCTTCCCGCACGGCCCGTAAGCCGGCAGCCTGCGGGAGTCGCCACCCGCGTGCACGATCAGGATACGAAGCTCGCTCAGCCGGCGTCGCTCGCGCTCGAGGATGCGCGACAGGCACAGCAGCGTGCTGCCGCCGCTACCGATGCGCTGACCCTCCGGATCGGGGACGACGAGAAACTCGCGCACCTGCGGCAGCAACCCGCATTGCCGCCGCGCCTCCACCTGCATCTCATACGCCCGCGCCTGCATGGCGTTCGATGCGGTCAGGACCAGGTAGTCCCACATTGGGGCCGATGCGCTCATTGCAGGATGCGGAAGACGAAGGCGTAGTCGTTGGGCCGCCCGGCCGGCAACTGGATGGCGAGGCCGGCGGCATCGCGCTTCCAGACCAGCTTCTCTTTCGATCCCAGAAGCTCGACGCTCACGACCGGAACGTCCGCCACCGATTTCACCAGCAGCCGTCCATTCTCCGGCCAGGCGAGCGCGATCGCGTACAAGGTGGTGCCTTTGGTGGTGAAACGAATATCCTCGCCGGTGAATGGCTTGGAGGCGGTGTCTTTGAACGCGCCGCCGACCACTTCCGTGGGCCCTTCGCCGAAGACTTTCCAGGGGCGGGTGCCGTAAATCGCTTCCCCATTCACCTTGAGCCAACCACCCACGGCGAGCAGGATGTCCTCGACCTCTTGCGGGATGGTTCCATCCGCGCGCGGCCCGATGTTCAGCAGCAGACAGCCGTTCTTACTGACGATATCCACCAGGTCGCTGACGATCGAGCCCGGAGTGCGGAACTTGTCGTTCTCGATATAGCCCCAGCTCTTCTCGCTGACCGATGTGTCGGTCTGCCAGAACTGGTCGCGGGTCTTGTCCAGCTTTCCGCGTTCGATGTCCAACACGGCGGCCCGATCCGGGAACGAGGCGTTCTTGTAGTTGATGACGACGCCCGGGCCCTTCCACTGCCGCGCGCGGTTGTAGTAGAAGGCGGCGAACTTCTGCCGGTACGGCTCCATGACGGGCTGTTCGATCCACCAATCGAACCAGACCAGCTCGGGTTTGTACTTGTCGACGATCTCGGAGGTACGCGCCAGCCAGTCGCGCATGTGCGCTTCGCTGGGCGGATTCTCCTTGCCGTCCGCGGTCTTCTGCGGTTGCGCAGGCCCGTAGAAGGCCTCGAACCGCGGGTCGCGAACATCCGAGTCGAACTTGCGGCCGCCCTCCATGAAGAACCAATGCTCGATGCGGTGCGACGATGCCCCGAAGTGCAGGCCTTCCTTGCGAACCGCCGCGGCCAGCTCGCCGACGATGTCCCGCTTCGGCCCCATCTTCGCCGCGCTCCAGTCCGTGAAGCTGCAGTCGTACATCGGGAAGCCGTCGTGGTGCTCGGCTACCGGGACCACATACTTCGCGCCCGAGCGGCGGAACAGCTCCGCCCAGCGCGCGGCGTCGAACTTTTCGGCCCGGAAGCTCGGGATGAAATCCTTATAGCCGAATTTGTTCTGCGGGCCGTAGGTGGTCACATGGTGCTCGAATTCCGGCGTCCCCTGCTGGTACATCAGCCGCGGATACCATTCCGAGCCGAAAGCCGGCACCGAGTAAAGGCCCCAGTGGATGAAGATGCCGAACTTCGCGTCTCTATACCAATCGGGGACGTTGTATTCCTGCAGGGAGGTCCAGTTGGGCTGGAACGGGCCGGCAGCCGCTACCTGGTCCACCTCTTGCACGGCAGCTTGGACCTTCTGCTCGTATGTCTGGGGCGAAGCAGCGCCGGCGGTCAACAGCACCAACGGCAAGAGAAAGTGTGGTCGCGAGTTGATCATGTCTCTGCTCCCGTCACAGCTTGTGGCGCAGGCACTCGTGCCCAATGCCACTTAGTTTTCCCGGATGCGGACAGCCGGAGTGGGGCGGCTCTCCAGAGCTGCGCTGGACGTCCACGTCCGGCTTCCTTCGTTTCAGGAAGTTGGACGGAGGCGGGTCTGGAGACCCGCTGCAGGACTCGAGTCCTGCCCCACGGTAACTAAGTGGCATTGGGCACTCGTGCCTGCGCCACACTACGCCGACTCCAAAATCAGGTTCGCGTACTGGATCGTGTCGCCGGTCCGGATCAAGCCGATGGCTTGCGGAACCCGCTTCTTGAATTCCACGTGCGGCTCATAGACCAGCGGCACCCCCGCCAGTGCCTGCTCGAGCCGGGCCTGGGTAGCCGCGTCGTTCGACGCACGAAATTCTTCCGCCGCAAACACTCTTCCCACCACGAAGTTGGCACGAATGGCCGCGAGCACTTCGAGAACCCGCGGGATGCCGTCAATCAGCGAAATATCCACGGTCTCGATTTGCGGCCAGAAGGGAAACCCGCGATCCGCAATCACCAGCGTGTTGGTGTGCCGGACCCGGCTGAGCAACGAATTGATGGCCGGGTTCAGGATGCCGGTCTTGAGCATGAACCTCTCCTCCGCTATTTCGTTCTGATTCTGATTCGGAAAGCACCGGGAACGTCGTCTTCGGCGACCACCATCAAATAGCCGCCGCCGCATCCCGAGTACATCGCGCCGGGATAACGCGACTGGAAGTTAGCCAGAATGCCTTTCAGGTCGATGTTGATACCCGGGTGCCGCACGGTATGCGGCAGGATGGCCTTCCAGCACTCCATACACAGGTTCATCGAATCCGCCAGCGCACGGATGTCACGCCGCAGGATGGCCGCGTAGCAGTCTTTGCCAGTCTCGCCCAGGCGCCGGATCCACTCTGGATCGAGGTTCCTGATCCCCAGCGGATTGTAGCCCGCGGGCCGCTGATTGACGGCCACCAGTTGGAGCACCCGCTCCAGCCAGCGCGCAATCTCCGGGTCGCAGTTGGACTCGATGTGCGCCGGGAAGAGGCCGCCCTCCGACGACGCGTCGTAATCCAGACGGCTCACCCCGGGATAAATCAGGCCGATCATGTCCTGCGATCCCGATGGCTCCGCGTGGCCTTCGTTCTCCGCCCGGTACAACTCGCGAACGAGTTCGTCTTTGGGCCGGTCCGGCAAAGCTCCGTTCCACAACTTCGATGCCACCCGGCGCGTGCCGCTGGCGATGCCGGCGCGCTCCATGAACCAGGAGTCGGGTTGGAGGCCGACCACGACCATCGAGCCGGGCGGCGCGGGGTTCAGCCTGGAAACGAAAGGCTGGTCGATCCAGCCTCCGGCAAGGGCCAACCTGTGCGGGATATTCCCGATCAGACGCTGCATGCGAGCCCTCGTGGGGCGGGCGTCCAGAACTGCGCCGGACGTCCACAGACGGAGGCGGGTCTGGAGACCCGCTGCAGGACTGGAGTCCTGCCCCACAATGCCCCGGCGCGCGACATCAGTCGGTGACCACGCGCTTGCCGGCCTTGCGATCCGCGAACTGCTGCGCTATCCAGGCGTAGGTCTTCTCCATGCCGGTGCGCAGAGGAGTCCGCGGTTCCCATTGCAGGACCTGCTGGATAAACGTGTTGTCGCTGTTACGGCCTCCCACGCCCTTGGGCGCGGTCAGATCGTAAGTACGCTCTAACCGGATGCCGGCGATGTCTTCCACCATGCTCACCAGGTCGTTGACCGAGATGAGCTCGCTTGAACCCAGGTTGATGGGCGTGGCGATGAGGTCCTTCGAGTGCATGATCCGATCGATGCCCTCGACGCAATCGTCGATAAAGCAGAAGCTGCGCGTCTGCGAGCCGTCGCCCCAGATATCGATGCAGTGCTTGCCCGAGTCGATGGCTTCTATCACCTTGCGGCTGATGGCCGCGGGGGCCTTCTCGCGGCCTCCGAACCAAGTGCCGTGGGGGCCGTAGATGTTGTGGAAGCGGGCGAAGTGCGTTTCGAGGCCGCGTTCCGCCCAATACTCCTCGCAAAACATTTCCGAGATCAGCTTCTCCCAGCCATAGCCACGCTCGGCCATGGCGGGGTACGCGTCGGACTCTTTCAACGCGCGAACGTTGGGGTCTTTCTGCAGGTTGGTGTTGTAGGCGCACGCCGAGGAGGAGAAGAAGTAACGCTGGGCGCCGGCCCGCCAGGCCGCCTCGATCAGGTGCGTGTTGATGAGCACGCTGCGCAGGCATTCCACCCGGAAGCGCTCGATGAAGCCCATCCCGCCCATGTCGGCGGCGAGGTTGTAGACTTCCACCGCGCCCTCGACGGCGCGAACAGCATTCTGCTTCTCGCTGAGGTCCATGGAAAGGCATTCGACACCGGGGACACGCTGGTACCACTCGGTGAGCGGCTTGCGGTCGATGGCGCGGATGCGCGTGAAGCCGAGGTTGTGGAAGCGGCGGGTCAGTGCTCCGGCGACAAAACCGCCGGCGCCGGCGATGACGATCAGGTCATGCGGCTGCAAATCTCGTGCGATAGGAAGGTTGGCGTCAGGCATGTCAGTTAACGATAAAGTGTAAGGAGCCAGCATATCGGCCTCGCTGGGAGGTGTCAAGTCGCGACTGGACGCAGTCGGGACCGCTCCCTCGCGGTCGCGGCTCGGTAACAACTGTGTCGCTGTCGCGACATGCCATGCTGGAAGGGCATGGCCGTTCTGTTAAGTGGCGCCGCTCTCGGGAAGTCGTTTGGCTCGCGGGTGCTGTTCGAGAATCTTTCGCTGAGCCTCTCGGAAGGAGACCGGACCGGTTTGATCGGTCCGAATGGCAGCGGCAAGACTACGTTGCTCGAGATTCTCGCCGGGCGTGAGGCGCCAAGTGCCGGCGGGCGGGCGCTGCGAAAGCTGACCAGGATCGCGTACGTCCCGCAGGATTCCGTGTTCGGGCCGGAGGACACCGTCGCGTCCGTGCTCACTGCGGCACTCGCGGGTCTGCCCCTGGAGGAACAGGAGAAGACCGCTCGTAAAGAAATGATCCTGGGACGGGCGGGCCTCTACGACCCGGCTACACCGGCCGCGGAGCTCTCCGGCGGATGGCGTAAACGCCTCGCGATTGCCGCCGCGCTGGTGACCTCGCCGGACGTGCTGCTTCTGGACGAGCCCACGAATCACCTGGATCTCGAAGGCATCCTCTGGCTCGAAGGCGCAATCCGGACCGCCAACGCCTGCCTGGTGGTGACCCACGACCGCTACTTCCTCGAGAACGTCGCTACACGGATGGTGGAAGTCAACCCGGTCTATCCGCAAAGCGCGTTCCAGGTGAACGGGAACTACAGCGAGTTCCTGGAGCGGCGCGAAGAGTTCCTTGAGGCGCAGGCCAAGCAGCAGGACTCGCTGGCGACGAAGGTGCGCCGCGAGGTGGAGTGGCTTCGACGGGGACCGAAAGCCCGGACCGGAAAGTCGCGCGCGCGGATCGACGCCGCGGGAAGGCTGATCGAGGAACTCTCGGCCATCACGGCGCGCAACCGCACGGAAACGGCGAAGATCGATTTCACGGCGTCGGACCGGCAGACCAAGCGCCTGATCGAGGCGGAAGGCGTCGGGAAGACACTCGGCGGCCGCCGGCTGTTTCAGAACCTGAACCTGACTCTCTCGCCCGGCGTTCGAATCGGCCTGGTTGGGGCAAACGGGAGCGGCAAGACCACGCTCCTCAAAATCCTGCGAGGCGAACTGGAGCCCGACGAAGGAACCGTCCGGCGGGCGGACCGGCTGCAGATCGTCAGCTTCGCGCAAGACCGCGGCGCGCACCTGGATCTGGAACTCAGCCTGCGCCGCACCCTGTGTCCGGAGGGCGACTCCGTGATGTACCGCGGACGTCCCATTCACGTCGCGGGATGGGCCAAGCGCTTTCTCTTCCGCGACGATCAGCTCGAAACGCCGATGTCGCGATTCTCGGGCGGCGAGCGGGCGCGCGCCATGATCGCGCGGCTGATGCTCGAGACGGCGGACGTTCTTCTGCTCGACGAACCCACCAACGACTTGGACATCCCGACGCTCGAGGTGCTGGAGGACAGCTTGCTCGAGTTCTCGGGCGCCATCGTCCTGGTGAGCCACGACCGGTATCTGCTCGACCGGGTCTCCACCGTGGTGATCGGCCTCGACGGTGGCGAGGGAGGGGTTTTCGCAGACTACTCGCAGTGGGAGGCATCGCGAAGCGACGTGACTCCGCAGACGCAGGTGGCTAAGGAGCCGCGCCTGTCGCCGCCACAGGAAGAAGGGCCGCGGAGAAAGCTGGCCTATTTGGAACAGCGCGAGTGGGATGCTATGGAAGCGAAGATCCTGGAGGCCGAACGCGACTTGGCCGCACGCCAGCGCGAAATGCAGGAGGCCACATCGGACGCGCGGCGATTGACCGAGGCCTATGAAGAGCTCGAAAAGGCCCAGCGGCGCGTCGAGGATTTGTACGCGCGGTGGGCGGAACTGGAAGGTAAGTTGGCCAAGTGACCTGACACGCCACGCGGCGTTCCGTGGCGAGGTACAATGGACCCGCTTAGCGTCCCCATGCCCCCTACCCGCAAAGGCACAACAGCAACCATTCTTCTGGCCGATGGTAACGCCGGGGATCGGACCGAGTTGCGGCGGATCTTCGAGCGGGACGGCTTCTCGATCAGCGAAACCGCTTCGGCCGAGCTGCCCGACCTGATCGTCCTGCACAACGCCGATCTTTGCCGGACGTTCAGGCAGGACCCGCTGACCCGGCATATTCCGATCCTCCAGCTTCACTTGCCGCATGCGCGGCATTCGGCTCCCGACGCCGCGCCGGATGCATGCCTCACGGCGCCGGCCGAACCGGCCGCGATGATCGCTGTCGCGCGGGCGTTGGTGCGCGCGCGGCGCGCGGAGCAGCGCGAAGACAGCACCGGCCGCACATGCCAGGCGGCGCTGGAGGCCATCGGCTGTAGCGCGCTCATGCTGGATTCATCCGGTACGATCCGGCAGGTGAACCGGGCCGTGTGCGAACTGATTGGGAAACCGGAAGAGGACCTGATCGGGAAGCACTACCTCGAAGTGGCGCCCGGCATAACCGAATCGGAAGCGGAACTGCCATTCGACCGCGCACGGCGAACCCTGGACCGGCAATTCGCGGAGCTTGAGGCTGGGGGCCGCTCGTTCCGCGTGGACGTGTATCCGCTTCTCGATGGCAATGGCGCGTTCGCCGGAGCCGTGCGAACCATCCAGGACATCACGGACCGCCAGTCCGTTGAACGTGACCGTGAGCGCCTTGTGAGCCAGCTCGCGGGCGAGCGGGCGCGCCTCGAAACGGTCCTGCAGCAGATGCCGGCGGGCGTCATCATGGCGGAGGCGCCGTCTGGAAAGCTGGTCCTGATCAACGGACGTGTGGAGTCCATTTTTCGTGGGCCGTTCCGCATCGGCGGCGGCATCGAAGACTACCTGCAGTACCACGCCTTCCGGCCGAACGGGCGGCCTTACCGGCCCGACGAGCACCCGCTCGCCCGCACTATCCGAAACGGCGAGGTGGTCACGGACGAGGAGATGGAGGTGGTGCGCGCCGACGGCACCCGCGCCGCCGTGCTGGTCAGCTCAGCCCCGATCCGCAACGCCGAGGGCGCCATTCTCGCCGGCGCGCTCACGTTTCACGATGTCACCGAGCGCACGCAGCTCGAGCACCAACTCCGCCAGGCCCAGAAGATGGAGGCCATGGGCCGCCTGGCCGGCGGCGTGGCGCACGACTTCAACAACCTGCTGACGGTCATCGGCGGCTACGGCCAGATGGTGCGGGACGCGCTCGATCCGAAGAGCCCCTTGCGCAGAGATCTCGAAGCGATTCTCGAAGCCTCAGACCGGGCCTCGACGTTGACGCGCCAGTTGCTGACCTTCAGCCGCCGCCAGATGGTGGAGCCCAGGGTCCTGGATCTGAATCGGAACATCTCCCGGATCAGCCGGATGCTGCGCCGCGTGATCCGCGAAGACATCGAGCTGGTGACGCTTCTGAAGGCCGA
>CAZBQQ010000077.1:0-24480 GCA_964493965.1 uncultured Solibacteraceae bacterium | reverse complement strand
TACATGGAGTGGACCAGGTAGAAAGCGGTGTCCACGCCGGAAAAAGCCGCGCCCAGAGACGCGGGCTGGAGCAGATCTCCCCGCACTACTTCGGTGCCAGGAGCCACGCGCCAGCCGAGCGCCTCAGGGTTGCGGCACAAGCATCTGACAGCCAGGCTGTCCAGTTCGAGTCTCCGGAGCAGGCGCCCTCCCACGTATCCCGTCGCTCCGGTCAGCAGATGCATGCAATGGGCCTTATTGGGGCAGCAGGACCGTGTCGATCACGTGGATCACGCCATTGCTGGTCTCGATATCGGCCTTGATGACGTGCGCGTTGTTCACCATCACGCCGCCGTCCATGGTCTTGATGGAGACGCTTTCGCCTTCCACCGTCTTGGCGGAATCGAGCTTCACCACGTCCTGGGCCATCACTTTACCTGATACCACGTGGTAGGTGAGGATGCTCTGCAGCTTGGCCTTGTTTTCCGGCTTGAGCAGGGTTTCGAGCGTCCCGGCCGGCAATTTAGCGAAGGCTTCGTCGGTAGGGGCGAACACGGTGAACGGACCGGCGCCCTTCAGCGTGTCCACCAAGCCCGCGGCCTTAACGGCGGCCACCAGGGTCTTGAAGTCTGCGGCGACAGCGGTGTCGACGATGTCGGCCGCGAAAGCGGATGGAGCCATGGCCAGGGCCAAGGCGCCAGCCAGTAAAACGGGCAAATGGTAAGTCATCTTTCTTCTCCTCTTTCAGTCCCTCTGATTTTCCGGGCTCGCCGGTCTTACGCGCGGGCGTCCGCGGAAGCGGCGTGCCAACGGCGCTGGATCGACTTCCAGGTGACCGCCTGGTACAGCCCGGACAGGCCCACCAAGCCATACACCACGGCGCTGAGACCGGACGTCTCACCGAACTTCATGCCAAAGACCGTCGCCACGAGGTCCAGATGGAACACCCCGGCCAGTCCCCAGTTCAACGCGCCGATAATGACCAGCGCGGCTGCGATCACGTCAAGCTTCTTCATACCGAAACTCTTCCTTTCCCCTCTTGATCGGGCCGGCTCGATCCGGCCAATGATTTGATCTTAGAGAAAATGTGTTTTACTGTAAAGAACAGAGCGGAGTTGCTTTTCCCAGGAGGAAAAGAAGCGGCCGCAACCGGCATCGAGAGGAAAACGGTTTTCACCATGGCATCCGAGACCATCACCACGGGCCTGAAAAAGTACGCCATCGGTAGCAAGCTGCGGCGGCTGCGGCTCCGCAAGAGCATGGGGCTGTTGGAGCTAAGCAAGCACACCGGGCTTTCGCCGGCGTTGCTCTCCAAGCTGGAGCGGGATGTGATGCACCCCACGCTACCCACGCTCTTGCGCATTGCCATGGTGTTCAGCGTGGGCCTGGAGTACTTCTTCAATCCGGAACCGCGGCCCGTGATGGAGATCGTTCGCAAGAAGGATCGCCTGCGCTTTCCGGAGTCTCCGGACGCCGCGCAGGTCGCCTACTACTTCGAGAGCCTGGACTTTCCCGTCCCCAACCGTGCCCTGAACTCGTACTTGGCGGAGTTCGAGCCGGTGGGGGCTGAGCGCGGCCGGCTGCATGAACACCCAGGCATCGAATTCCTCTACGTTCTCTCGGGCAAGCTGGAGCTGCGCACGGGCGAGGACAAGCACGAATTGGCGGAAGGCGACGCCATCTACTTCGATTGCAGCGTGCCGCACGGCTACCGCAGAATCGGCTCTAAGCGCAGCACCGCGCTGGTGGTGACGATGGGGCCGCGGGAGTAAGCGTTTAGCTTTCGCGTCCCCGCGCCCTGCTCTGGGCGTATTGGTATGCAGGGGATCCCTCATGAACCTCGCCAGCGATCTTCGTCAAGCCTTGCGCGCCATGCGGCGCAATCCCGGTTTCAGCGCCATCGCCATCGCCACCCTGTCCTTCGGCGTGGGCGCAAACACGGCCATCTTCAGCGTCGTGGATGGAGTCCTGCTCCGGCCGCTCGGGTACGGCGACGAAGGCCGCCTGGTCGCCATTCACGAGGTGGTTCCCAAGTTCAGCCGCTTCGCGCCCAGGGTTCCGGTGAACGCCATGCACTTCACGGAATGGCGCAAGAGCGTGCGCTCGTTCGAACGGGTGGCCATGATCGGGCCAATGACGCTGAGCCTGACCGGCGCCGGAGAGCCGGAGCGCCTGGCCGCAGCCCGCGTGTCTTCGAGCCTGTTCCCCATGCTCGGGGCGCGCACGCAACTCGGCCGGACGTTTCTCGAGGAAGAGGATCAGCCGGGACGCGATAGCGTCGTCGTGCTCAGCAATGAACTCTGGCGGCGCCGGTTCGCGTCCGATCCGAACGTCGTGGGCCGCAGAATCGTGCTCGAAGGGCGCCCCTATGAGATCGTCGGAGTGCTCTCTTCGGACTTCCACTTTCCGAAGCTGAGCCAACTCTACGCCTTGGACATTGCCGCAGAGCGGCCCGAGTTGTGGAAACCGTTTGCGGTGCGTCAGGACGAGATGGAGCCCATGGGCGATTTCAATTACGCCTGCATAGCGCGCCTGCGGCCGGGCGTGTCGCTGAGCCAGGCCCTCGCAGAACTCAACACCGTGCAGGCCCACCTGGCTAGCCAGGCGCCGGAGAAGATCGAGTTCTTTGCCTCGCTCGTCCCGCTACGGGCGCAGATTACTGGCCGCTCGCGCACCGGCCTCGAGGTGGCGCTTTCCGCGGTCGGACTGGTGCTCCTCATCGGCTGCATCAATATTGCGAACCTGCTGCTGGCCCGCGCCACATCGAGGAAATCGGAGTTGGCCGTTCGTTCGGCGCTCGGCGCGGGCGCTCGGCACCTGGTGCAGCAGATGCTGGCCGAGAGCCTGCTGCTAGCGGGAATCGGCGGCGCGCTCGGAGTAGCGCTGGCCTGGGCCGCGCTGCGGCTGATCCTGGCTCGCGCGCCTGTGGACGTGCCGCGCCTCGACGAGGTCCATCTCGATGCCCGCGTGCTGCTCTTCACACTGGCGATTTCAGCCTCCGCTGGCCTCCTGTTCGGCCTGCTGCCCGCCTGGCGCTTTGCCCGGATCGATCCGCAGGAGGCAATGAAAGCGGCGGGCCGTGGCGGCATTGCGGAGCGGGGCTCGGCCAGGCTGCGCTCGCTCCTGGTCGCTTTGGAAGTCGGGCTCAGCACGCTGTGCCTGATCGCCGGGGGCCTGCTCTTGCGCAGCTTCACGAAGATATTGGCGGCGGACAAAGGGTTCAGCGTGCATCAGGTGGTCACCGTGAACCTGAATCTGCCCGACGTTCGCTATCCGGATCAAGCTCAGCGAGCGCGCTTCTCGCGGACCTTGTTGGATTCAGTGCAAGCCGTGCCGGGCGTTGTGTCCGCGGGTGTCTCGAACATGCTCCCGTTGAGCGGAGAGGGCGGCAACAACCTGCTGACTCTAGAAGGAACGAACGTGCCGCTCGCGGATCGCCCACTGGCCGACACTCGCGGCGTGAACCCCGGATACTTCTCTACCCTGGGCATCGCCCTGCGGCAAGGCCGGATTTTTGAAGATGCCGACGGCGAGCACAAGCTGGCCGTCGTATCGGCGCTGGCCGCCGAGCGGCTCTGGCCAGGACAAAACCCTATCGGCAAGCGTTTCAAGGTCGGCGATCCGGACGGGCCGTTCATCGAGGTTGCAGGAGTAGTAGGCGACGTGAGGAGCGTCGGGCTCGACAGAGCCCCGTCAATGACGGTCTACCTGCCCTATTGGCAGCGCCGCACCTGGGGCGGGCCCTCTCTTGCGGTCAGAACAGCCGTCGAGGCCGGCGCGGTTGCTCCGGCAATCCGCCTCGCGATCCGCCGCATCGATTCCGAGTTGCCGGTTCCTCAATTCCAGACCATGCAACAGATCGTGGACGAATCGCTCGCTCAGCGGCGTTTCCAGATGAGCCTGATCCTGCTGTTCGCTGTGGCCGCGCTGGTGCTGGCCAGCCTCGGCATCTACGGGGTTGTCTCCTACTCAGTGGCTTCGCGCACCAACGAAATGGGCATCCGCATGGCGCTCGGAGCGCGCGGCGCCGATCTTCTGCGGATGATTTTGCGCCAGGCGATGGGCCCCGTAGCAGTCGGGCTGTGTGGCGGACTGGCCGTGTCACTCGCTGCGGGACGCCTGCTGGCCGGACTGCTCTACGGCGTCGCGCCGGTGGATACCGTGACCATGGCCAGCGTGGTGCTGACACTGGCGGCCGTCGCGGCGCTGGCCAGTTTCATCCCGGCATGGCGGGCAGCGCGGGTCGATCCGTTAACCGCGTTGCGATACGAGTGAGGCCGGGCAGAAGCCGCGGACTGCCCACGCCCGTGCGGTAAGTGTGAAAGAGCTGTCTTCGTCGGAGAGTGACAATCGCTTCTTCATCTCGCCGCGCAACGCCCGTAACCGATCGGGCTGGAGACTGGCGGCGTATGCTCCGGCCGGACCCTGCCGCAGAAGGAACGGTTCCCAGTAATCGGCAAACGACTGGAATCGCATCGTGATTTCGAGAGGCTGCTGGTGGATGTTCCGCAGACCTGCCTGTCTCCACAACTCCGATAGTTCGCCCGCGCGGCAGAGGGGCATGCGGTTCTCGTCCAGCTTCTCGGCCGCCGCATCGACGCTCCGAGCGGCATCCCAGAATACCCGGAGCATCCGCATCCCATCGGAGTAATCCCAATTGGCAGCCGCGATCACGCCCCCGGGCTTGGTGACGCGGCGCAGCTCAAGCAGTGCTTTCTTCGCATCGGGAATGAAATTGAACACCAGCAGCGAAAGGCACGCCTCGAAGGCCGCATCGGGAAAAGACAGCTGCTGGGCATCGCCGACCTGAAAGCTGGCTCGATCGGGAACGGGATTTTTGCTGGTTGCGTATGCGACGTATTCCTGGGACGGGTCAATCCCCACGATGTGGGAGCGGCCATTCCGTTCGGCGATCGCGGAGGCAAGGGCCCCAGTGCCCGAGCCAACGTCGAGCACCCGCGCGCCATCCGGCGCGCCCGCGAAATCCACCAGCAAGGGAGCCAGCAGACGGCTCCATCGGCCCATGAACCGCTCGTAGGCTTCGGCGTCCCCGAACATATTCGAGTTCTGGTGTTCGCGGCCAAGGAACGGAACGGCGCACGCGCCCAGGAATGCCCTCCGCGACAGCATGCCTCGATCTTAGCTGATCCGATGCCGCCCTTATGGCCGGGGCCGCGGCGTCGCGTCGCCGGGCTCGAGGCCCATGATCCACTTCACCTGCTCCACCCACATCTTCTGGATGTCCGGCCGGTCCCAGACCGCTTCGACGTGACCCAGCCCGTCATATAAGACGCGGCCCTTGCCGTAAGTGCGCGCCCACATCACCGCGAAGTCGCCGTCGGTGCGGTGGACCCTGGGGTTCTTCAGATCGAGCTTGCTCTCGTCGAGCCGCAGCAGCACACGCACCTTCTCGCGCGAGAAGTCTTTGATCTGGTAGATCTCGTCGAGCATGGTGAAGGCCCGCGGCAGGAACTCCATGCCGGGAAACTTCGGATCCTCGACAACGAGCGGCGCCTCGAAGGTCGTCCACGGATGCTCGTCGAAGTAGCCTCCCACCATGTCGCCGTACGCCGGCCACTTGTAAAACGTGTCGGTGCCGCTGTGGATGGCGATGAACCCCTTGCCATCGTCGTGGACGAAGGAGAGGAGGTCGGCCTTCTGCGAATCGTCCATGTCCAGCTCGCCTGTGGTGAAGAAGGCGATGGCGTCGAAATCGTCCAGGTTTTTGGCGTGCAGATCGAGCTTCTTCTTGGTGACGAGCTGGCAGTCCGTCCGGATAACGGTTTCCCACAGGCCGGTGTCATGCCCCAGCTTCCACAACGTGGCGGCAGCGTTCGAGATGGATTCGTGCTGCCATCCTTTGCTTTCGCCGATGAACAGCAGCCGCTTCTTGGGTTGTTGGGCGCTGAGTGAAACCGCCATGACGAGTCCGGCGATCAGGACCGGGGCGAACCGTATAACTTCCATGCCGTGCACCTCCCGAAGCGTCATCTTCCCACCGGGAGGCCGCGCACGCAACAACGGACCTCAAAACCGGGCGCGGCGCGATTGGCCGCTACACCCAGGCCGGGTTCCCAGCGCCTGCGACCGTCAGCACAAATTGGCGAGGCCCACCGGCCTGTCAGGAGTTCGCGGGCTGAGCAGCCGCGTCCCGGTGGCGGAACAGGAGGGGTAAAGCTAGATTCAATCCCAAAAGGAGTGCCCCGCCGGCAAGCGCGGGGTACAAGCTACGCATGGCGAAGCCCGGCACTAGAAGCGCGACCACGCGAAAGATCAGCGCGTCCCCGAGCGCGAGAAAAACTCCAGGAAGCGCCAGGGCCGGCTCGCCCGCGCCCGGCCTGAAAGCGGTAGACACTGCGGCGTGAACCAGAGCGACCACGGCTGCCACAACTAACGCGGAACGGAGCTCGTCGATCCGGCAGCCCGGAAGGACAATCGCCAGCAGGGCCAGCCCCGCGGTTCCCAGCGTCCAGTTGAGGAACATATATACCATGGCAACCGCTGTTTACAGAGCACGTTCCATGCCAGAGCTAGTGCGCCTTTCGCAAAGCCCCAACACAAAGAAATTGCTAGACATTGCCGGCAGTCCGGTCACCTGCGAGCCTCCCATGGCTAGGCCAGGCAGATACTTTTTGCCATCGTGCCGACAGGTTTTGTATACATTGTGGAGCCGGATAATGGAGGCATGATGTCTCCCGTGTGCAGGTTTTGCGACATCGTCGAAGGCAGCGAGCCGGCGGCGGTAGTCCTCGCAGATCCGGTTTCGGTGGCGTTCCTGGACCGGCGGCCGCTGTTCCCGGGCCATGTGCTGCTCGTCCCGCGCCGCCACACGGAGACGCTGGCCGATCTGCCGCCGGAGCTGGTGGGGCCGCTGTTCGCCAACGCGCGGCTTCTGTCCGCGGCAGTAGAGGCCGGCCTCGGCGCCGATGGCTCCCTGGTGGCGATCAATAATCGCGTAAGCCAGAGCGTACCTCACCTCCACATTCACATCGTGCCGCGCCGCCGCAAAGACGGACTCAGGGGTTTCTTCTGGCCTCGCCGGGCATACAAAGACGAGGCCGAAATGCTGGCCGTCCGCGACGCAATCCGGGTGGCACTTGGCCCTCTGCTGTCCGGCGTCTGAGAAGTCGGCGTTGCACTGCGGCCGCTCCCTCAACACCCTTGCCGTAATAGTTACTTCTTAACGCGAATTCGTACATACAAACGGAGCGGTTTCTCTCGACTAAGTGGGAGGGGTATGTCTTAAAGTTGATTCATGATGAAAAGTTTGCATAATAGAAACAGCAACTGGGAAAGCAGGAGTTCTCGAGGGCAGGGAGGGGATGCCTCAGATCTTCCACCGCAGCGCCAATGTCATCTCGAAGCTGACACTGGCGGGCAGCGCAGTCTTGGTCCTCGGGGGATTCGCTGTTGCCTACTACGCCTACGATTCCCCATATTTCAACCGGGTCGGCCTAGCCCGGCCGCAGCCGGTTCCGTTCAGCCACAAGCACCACGTAGGGGATGACGGCATCGATTGCCGCTACTGCCACACCTCCGTTGAGACCTCGGAATTCGCGGGCATCCCCCCGACGCACATCTGCATGTCCTGCCACTCGCAGCTCTGGGCGGACAGTCCCATGCTCGAGCCGGTGCGCGCGAGCTGGGAGACGGGCACGCCGCTCCAGTGGATACGCGTGCACGATCTGCCCGACTACGTCTATTTCAACCACAGCATTCACATAAACAAGGGCGTGGCTTGCATCATGTGCCACGGGCGGATCGACGAGATGCCGCTGACGTGGAAAGAAAAGTCGCTCGAAATGAAATGGTGCCTTTCGTGCCATCGCTCGCCGGAGCTGTTCGTGCGGCCTCGCGAGCACGTCTTCGACATGAACTGGAACCCGCCCGAGGACCAGCTCGCCATGGGCCGCAGGCTGGTGAAGGAATACAAGATCCAGAAGCTGACGGACTGCTATACGTGCCACCGATGAGCGAAAACAACGACCGCGACCAAACCAAGCTGCCGGCGCTCTGGCGCAGCCTCGACGAACGCGCGCAATCTCCCGAGCTTCTCGAGGACCTCAAGCACGAGTTCCCCTGGCGGACCTCGGAAGAGATCGAGGGTCTGGACCGGCGCGAATTCTGGACAGTCATGGGCGCGGCCGTCGCCATGGCGGGGCTGAGCGGGTGCGTGCGGCAGCCCCCGGAAAAGATCGTCCCCTATGTGAATCAGCCCACCGAGATCGTGCAGGGCGAGCCGATCTACTTCGCCACCGCGATGCCGTTGCTCGACGATGCCTTCGGCCTGTTGGTGAAGAGTCACATGGGCCATCCGGTGAAGGTCGAGGGGAACCCAAAACACCCGGCGAGCCTGGGCGCGACTGGCGTGCACGCGCAGGCATCGCTGATGGACTTATACGACCCGGACCGGTCTGGCGCCGTAATTTACGACGGGCGGGTGAGCGATTGGGTCTCGTTTCTGGGCGCGCTGGAGGCGATGCTGGCCGAACAGACCCCGGACCGCGGCGCGCGCGTTCGCGTCCTGACGGGCACGGTGATTTCTCCGACCCTCGGCGCCCAGTTGAAGGCGCTGCTGGCGCAATATCCGGCCGCCAGGTGGCACCAGTGGGAGCCGGCCGGGCGCGACAACGTTCGGCTCGGGGCCGAGATGGCCTTCGGCAGCCCAGTCAACACGACTTACAGTTTCGACAAGGCCGATGTTATCTTCGCGCTCGACGCTGACTTTCTGTCCTGTAGCCCTGCCCGGCCCCGCTATGCCCACGACTTCGCTTTGCGGAGAGGGTCGCGCGCGGGCGCGGGCGCGACGAGCATGAACCGCCTCTACTCCGCCGAGACCTGGTTCACCGGCACCGGCGCGAGCGCCGACCACCGGTTCCCCGTGAAGCCGAGCGAGATGGAGCCTGTCTTGCGCGCCATCGCACAAGGCACCGGCGCTCCGGGGGGCGCCCCACCTCCGCCTCGGCACGCGAAGTGGATCGGCTCGGTGGTCCGGGACCTGCTGAGCCACCGCGGCGCGAGCGTGGTCCTGGCCGGCGACCAGCAGCCACCCGAGTTACACGCGCTGGCCCATGCCATCAACTTCGCGCTGGGGAATGTCGGGAGTACCGTCGCCTGCACCGATTCCAACGAAGTTAGTCCGGTGAATCAGCTTGGTTCGTTCCGCGAGCTGGTGGACGACATGCGGGCTGGGCGGGTGGACATGCTGGTCCTGATGGGGGTCAACCCCGCGTATGACGGTCCGGCGGACCTCGGCTTTGCCGATGCGATGCGAAAAGTGCGTCACAAAGTTCACCACGGCACTTACAACGACGAGACGGGAGTGCTGTGCCAGTGGCACGTTCCGGCCACGCACTTCCTTGAGGAATGGAGTGACTGCGTATCCCAGGACGGCACGGCTTCGGTGATTCAGCCGCTGATCGCGCCGCTGTATCAGGGCCGCTCGCGACACGACCTGCTAGCGGCGCTGCTCCACCAACCGAACCGGCAGCCCTATGAAATGGTCAAGGAAACCTGGAAGGGTCGCAAGCCTGCGAGCGACTTCGAATCGGCCTGGCGCCAGTGGCTCCATGATGGGGTGATCGCGGATACCGCATTCCCCGTTCGAACGGTGGCATTGCGCGCCGGCCTGGCTGCGCTACTCGAACCGAAGCCGGTGGCCGCCAGCGATCAGGGCGCTTACGAGCTCCAATTCCGGCCCGACCCCAACATCTGGGACGGCCGTTTCGCCAGTAACCCCTACTTACAGGAGCTGCCCAAACCCACCACGAAACTGACCTGGGACGCCGTGGCCCACATCAGCCCGCGGACCGCGAATCGTATCGCCACTTACAGCACCGGCGTGGTGGAACTTGACTTCCGCGGGCGCAAGACCAAGTTCCCCCTGTGGGTCCAGCCGGGCCACGCCGACGACTGCATTACGGTCACGCTGGGGTACGGCCGCAAGCGCGCGGGCCGCACCGGGCTGGTCGGCTTCGACGTCTATCCCATCCGCCCGTCCGATGCGATGTGGTCGGGCGGCGGGCTGGCCATCCGCCCCACGGGCCAGTATTTCGAGCTCTCGACGACGGAGACCAGCAACGGCATGGCCGGCCGCTATCCCGTGCGCCTGGGCACGCTCGAGAGATACAAGCGCGACCCCGAGTTCGCGCGTAAGGACCCGTTCGAGGACGCGCCGCCGCCGGGCCTCACGATTTATCCTCAATGGCCCTACGAGGGATACAAGTGGGGCATGTCGATCGACCTGAACTCCTGCGTCGGTTGTAACGCCTGCGTGATGGCCTGCAACATG
Source organism: uncultured Solibacteraceae bacterium (assembly GCA_964493965.1). GTDB lineage: Bacteria > Acidobacteriota > Terriglobia > Bryobacterales > Bryobacteraceae > DASWZN01. The sequence continues at coordinate 14,210 of CAZBQQ010000077.1, read as the reverse complement.
GAGAACAACATCGCGGTGGTCGGGAAGCACGAGGTCTTCCGGGGGCGCATCATGCACTGGTTGCGGATCGACCGCTATTACTTCGGCGGCCCCGACCAGCCCAAGCTCTTCTTCGAACCCGTGCCGTGCATGCACTGCGAGAACGCTCCTTGCGAGCTGGTGTGCCCCGTTGGCGCGACCGTCCACAGTTCCGAGGGCGTGAACCAGATGGTCTACAACCGCTGCGTCGGGACGCGCTACTGCTCGAATAACTGCCCTTACAAGGTGCGGCGATTTAACTTCTACCTGTACACGGACTGGGACACCGCCAGCATGGAGCTGATGCGCAATCCGGAAGTGACTCCGCGTTCCCGTGGCGTCATGGAGAAATGCACTTACTGCATCCAGCGGATTGAGGCCTCGAAGATTAAGGCGGAGATCGAGAACCGGCAGGTTCGGGATGGGGAAGTCCGAACCGCCTGCCAGCAAGCCTGCCCCACGGAAGCGATCGTCTTCGGCGATCTTAACGATCGGACCAGCCGGGTCGCGAAGCTCAAGCAGCAGCCGCTCGATTACCAGCTGCTGGGCGAACTCAACACGCGGCCGCGCACGACTTACATGGCCAAGGTCCTGAACCTGAATCCGGAACTCGAAAGGGAGCTGTACTGATGCCCGATAGCATCGAAGAGCTGTCTCGAATCGAGGATCTGCTGCCGGTTGTGGAGCCCGGCGTAACGCCCGCGGGCCTCACCGACCAGATCGCCGACATCACCCTCAAGCACCCGAATACCAAAACCTGGCTGCTGTTCGTCGCCCTGGCGACCGTGGGGCTCGGGGCGCTGACCGCCGGCTTTGCGGCGCTACTGCTGCGAGGCGTCGGGGTCTGGGGAATCGATATTCCCGTGGGCTGGGGAATCGACATCGCCAGCTTCGTCTGGTGGATCGGAATCGGCCATGCGGGCACCCTGATCTCAGCCATTCTGCTGCTTCTGCACCAGGGATGGCGCAATTCCATCAACCGCTTTGCCGAGGCGATGACGCTATTCGCCGTAATGTGCGCGGGCATGTACCCGCTGGCGCACCTGGGCCGGCCGTATCTGTTCTATTGGCTACTACCGTACCCGAATAACATGTCGGTCTGGCCGCAGTTCCGCAGCCCGCTGGTGTGGGACGTTTTCGCCGTCTCGACATACTTCACCGTCTCGCTGATCTTCTGGTACTCCGCGCTCATTCCGGATTTCGCCACTCTGCGCGACAAGGCCACGCGAAGAAGTCACCAGTATGTCTACGGCATCCTTTCGCTGGGCTGGCGCGGCTCGGCCCGCCACTGGCAGAATTTCGAGAGCGCGTATCTTTTGCTGGCCGGCTTCGCGACGCCCCTGGTGCTTTCGGTCCACACGGTGGTGAGCTTCGATTTCGCCGTTGCCATCGTGCCCGGCTGGCACAGCAGCATCTTCCCGCCTTACTTCGTTGCCGGAGCCATTTACTCTGGCTTCGCGATGGTAGTGATGCTGGCCGTGCCCGTGCGTAAGATCTGGCACCTCGAGAACGTGATCACGATGCGCCATCTGGACAACGCCGCAAAGGTCATCCTGGCCACCGGCTTGATCGTCGATTACGGCTATCTGATGGAAGCGTTCATGTCCTGGTATGGCGCGGACACCTACGACTCGTACATGATGTACAACCGCATGACCGGCCCGTATAACCCGGTGTTCTGGGCGGTGATCATCATCAACGTGGTGGGCGTACAGGCCCTTTGGTTCAAGAGCGTGCGGAGGAACGTACTGGCTTTGTGGGTCATGTCCTGGGTGATCCAGACCGCCATGTGGTTCGAGCGCTACATGATCATCATCTCGAGCCTGCACCGCGATTACCTTCCTCGGTCCTGGGGCATGTATTCGGCAACGGTTTACGACTGGCTGGTCTTCTGTGGGTCGTGGGGGCTCTTCCTGTTCTGCTTCCTGCTATTCCTCCGCTACGTCCCCATGATCACGATGTTCGAAATGCGGCAGACGGCCCACAAAGCCGCCTCTACCGGAGGGTACGCATGAGCGATGCTCCGCTCTACGGAGTCATGGCGGAGTTCGACGAACCGGAGCACTTTCTGGCGGCCATCCGGCGAACGCGCGCGGCGGGCTACGAGCACATGGACGCTTACTCGCCGAATCCGCTCGAGGGCTTGGACGAGGCCATGCAGTTGAGTAAGTCGCCCGTGTCGCGGATCGTCCTGATCGGCGCGCTCACTGGCGCGTTCACGGGTTTCTTTTTGCAGTACTACGCGGCTGCGCTCGACTTCCCGATCAATGTCGGCGGCCGCCCGCTCAACAGCTGGGTCTCTTTCATCCCGATCACCTTCGAGCTCACGGTGTTATTCGCATGTTTGTCGGCGCTGGGCTTCGGCGTTCTAGGGCTCAACGGCCTGCCGCAACCCTATCACCCGGTCTTCAATGTGCCGCAGTTCGGGCGCGCCAGCCGGGACCGGTTCTTCGTTTGCATCGAGTCCAAAGACGCTCAGTTTGACGCAGCCGATGCCAGGCGGTTTCTCGAAGGCCTGGATCCCCTGGGGGTCTACGATGTCCTGGAATAGGGCGGCGTTGCTCGCGCTGGCCGGCGTGCTCTGCGGCTGCCGCGCCGACATGCAGGACACGCCCAAGGCCAAGACGTTTCGCGCGAGCCGGTTCTACGACGACCGCATGACCGCGCGCCAACTGGTGGCCGGCACGGTGCCGGCGACCGGCTTGGCAGACGACGAATTGCTCTACAACGGCACGGTGGACGGACGCGAGGCGACGGTCTTCCCGTTCCCTGTGACGCGCGAGGTGCTGGCGCGCGGCCAGGACAGGTTCAACATTTTCTGTTCTCCGTGTCACGGCCGGCTGGGCGACGGCGACGGCATGATCGTGCGCCGGGGCTTCCGCCCCCCGCCCTCCTATCACATCGAGCGCCTGCGCAAGGCGCCGGTGGGCCACTTCTACGACGTCATCACGCACGGGTTCGGTTCCATGTACGACTACGCCGCGCGCGTTGCGCCGCGCGACCGCTGGGCCATCATCGCGTACATTCGGGCGCTGCAGTTCAGCCAGAGCGCAACCCTGGCCGACGTGCCGGCGCAGGAGCGGGCGCAACTCTCGGGAGGACGTCCATGAACCCGAACACCGAGCGCGCGGCCTTCCTGATCGGCGGTATCGGATTACTGGCGTGCCTCGCGGGCGCCCTCTTGGACACGACACAGTTCCTGCGCTCCTACCTGTGGGCGTACTGGTTCTGGCTCGGCGCCGCGATCGGCTGCGGCCAAATCCTGATGCTCTACCACCTGGTCGGCGGCGCCTGGGGCTTCGTCATCCAGCGCATCCTCGAAGCCGGCCTGCGGACCATGCCGTTCATGTTCGTGCTCGTCCTCCCGCTCGTGTTCGGGATACCGCGCCTTTACAGCTATGACAACCCGCGAGCCGTCGCGCTCGACAAAGCCCTTCAGCACAAAAGCGCCTATCTGAATGCGCCCGGGGTTATGGCGCGGCTCGCACTTTACTTTGTCATCTGGGGTGTCATCGGCTACCTGCTCTCTTACTGGTCGCGGCGGCAGGACCAGACGGCGGATTACAAGTACATGATCCGCCGCACGCGCTTGAGCGCTCCCGGTATCGTTCTCTACTCGCTGGCAATGTCCTTCGCCGCCGTGGACTGGATCATGGCGCTCGAGCCCGATTGGTACTCGACCATGTTCCCCGGCTTTTACCTTGTCGGGCAGGTGCTCACGGCCTTCGCGGTGGTTATCGTCGTGCTGCGGTTTGTGAGCGAACGCAAGCCGCTTTCGGACGTCATCTCGCCCAAGGACTTTCACGACCTTGGGAACCTGCTGCTCACGTTCGTCATTCTGTGGGCCTACGTGCAGGTGTCGCAGCTAATCATCACCTGGTCCGGCAACCTGCCCAAGGAGATCACGTGGTACCTGCACCGTACCGAGGGCAACTGGGCCTGGGTCACGTTCGTGATCGTCATCTTCCACTTTGCCTTTCCCTTTTTCATTCTCCTGGCACGCGGGAATAAGTTGCAGAGCCACCGCTTGGCCGCAGTGGCAGCATTCATCGTCCTCATGCACTTACTCGACAATTACTGGAACGTCGAACCGGCGTATCACTCGCGCGTCTATATCCACTGGCTGGACCTCGCCGCGCCGATCGGCCTCGGCGGCATCTGGGTAGGCCTGCTGCTCAGGCAGATTAAGCGATATCCGCTCGTGCCGGAGCACGACCCGCGCATTGCGGAGGCCCTGGAGAAGGCGATATGACCAGGCACGAGGAAGCCGCCCGCGGCATCGAGCGCCCGGATCTGTTCGAGGCGCAGGACGTCAGTGCGAACGGCGTCATCATCTTCCTCGCCGGCCTGATCGGATCGCTGCTGGTGATTTTTCTTTTGGTCTGGGGCATGTGGGGCGTGTATGTGCGGCTCCTGACGAAGACCGGACCCGATCCTGTGCCGGCGCTGGGCCAGGTTCCTCCGGAGCCGCGAGTCCAGGCCGATCCGGGTCTTGATCTGTGGCGGCTCCGGGCGCATGAGGACGAGGTCCTGAAGTCGTACGGATGGAGCGACCAGAAGGCGGGCACCGTTCGCATCCCGATCGACCGCGCCATGGACCTACTGGCGCAGCGTGGGCTGCCGGTGCGATCCGGGACCGGGGCGGATGCCGGAGCTCCAGACACCGGGCCCGAATCGGGCGGGCCGCAGACAGGCCAGCCGCTACCGCGGAGGACGCAATGAGGATGGTGGCCCAGGCACTCCTGCCTGCCGCCTCGACACTCATGTCGAGGCCGGCTCGAAACTTGAGTGGTGTTCTTGGAGCCCTGCGAGGCTGTGCCCCCCTCCTCTCGCTCGTCTTCGCCTGTGCCAGTGCGGCATGGGGTCAGGCCGGCCAAGGCATCGTGCCGTGGGTGGAGCGCACCAGGCAGCGGCCCGACTTACTCAAGAAAGTGGCGCTCGAACAACGACTGAACGCGCGGGTCCCGCTCGACCTGGTCTTTCGTGACGAGCACGGTCACGCGGTGCCGCTAGGCACTTACTTCGGCAAGCGGCCGGTGGTGCTGTCCCTGGCTTACTATGAGTGCCCAATGCTGTGCACGCTGGCGCTGAACGGCCAGCTTCGCGCGTTTCGCAGCCTTGACTTCAGCGTTGGCCACGAGTTCGAGGTGGTCGTCGTGAGCATTAACCCGAAGGGAACGCCGGCACTCGCGGCAGCCAAGAAAGCCACTTACCTGAGCAGCTACCGCCGCGCTGGCGCGGAAGCCGGCTGGCACTTTCTGACCGGGACGGAGCCCTCCATCCGGGCGCTGGCCGACGCCGTCGGCTACCGGTACGAGTATGATCCGGAGAGCAAGCAGTACGCCCACCCCACCGGCCTGATAGTGATTACGCCGGGGGGCCGCGTTGCGGCCTACCAGTACGGAGTGGAGTACTCGGCGCGCGATTTGAGGCTGGCGCTGGTGGGGGCGTCCAACGAGAGGATAGGGAGCCCCGTCGCCGAGGTTCTGCTTTATTGCTTCCACTACGATCCCGCCACGGGTAAGTACAGCCTGGCGATCTTGAACTTAGTCCGTGCCGGCGCGGCCGCCACGATTCTGGCGCTCCTGGCGTTCATCCTGATCGCCTCGCGCCGTCATCGCGCGGTGCCGCTCAGGGCGGAGGCACGCCCATGATGTGGCCGTTCACGCCGGCGTTTCCGCTCCAGGTATGGCCCTCCGCGGCGTCGGACGCGGCGCGCGAAATGGACGCCCTGTTCCTGACCGAGCTCGCGATCAGCGCGTTCATGGTCCTGCTGATCTTCGGCTGCATTTTCCTGTTCGCCATTAAGTATCATCGCCGCTCGCCGGACGAACGCCCGCGCCCCATCCGCGGCGGAATCATGCTTGAGAGCGCCTGGTCCGGCATTCCGCTGCTGGTCTTCCTGGTGTTCTTTTTCTGGGGCGCGAAGATCTACTTCGCCAATGCCGCGCCGCCCAAAGACGCGATGCAGATCTACGTCATCGGCAAGCAGTGGATGTGGTACGTGCAGCACCCCAGCGGCCAGCGCGAGATAGACGAGCTGCACGTGCCGGCGGGGCGCGACGTGCAGCTGATCCTCACGTCGCAGGACGTCATTCACAGCTTTTTCATCCCGGCGTTCCGGATCAAGAAGGACGCGGTGCCGGGAATGTACACCACGGAATGGTTCCGCGCCACCACGCCCGGAGCGTATCACCTGTTCTGCGCGCAGTACTGCGGAACGAGCCACTCCCACATGATCGGCACGGTGTACGTGATGAAGGAGGCCGACTACGAGCAGTGGCTCGCGGGCGCGCGCGGCGAGCCGATGGCGGTAGCGGGCGGCAAGCTATATGTGCGCTACGGCTGCGACAACTGCCATGGGCGCATCTGCCCGACTTTGAACCGGCTCTACATGCAGCAAGTGGGGCTGGCCGATGGCCGTGTTGTAAGAGCCGACGAGGCCTACCTGCGAGAGTCGATTCTCGACCCCGGCGCCAAGATCGTAGCCGGCTATCCCAACCTGATGCCGAGCTTCCGCGGCGTGCTCAGCGAGTTGGAAGTGCTCGAGGTCATCGCTTACATCCGCTCGCTCGGCACTCCGGCGCTGGCGGGCGAAGGCGCGGGAATCGGCGCCGGCCAGGGCACGGGCACCGCGTCCGGGATCGCTGCGCCCGACGCGCGCGAGCAGCAGGGGAATCAGAACGCCACCCCGCCTGGCCCCAACCCGCACGTCACGCAGAGCGACCGCTCTTCCGAGATTCAGAAGCGCGAAGGCGGCGAAGTGAGGACCCAGTAATGGCCGCGTCTACCGAACCTCTTGTCGGACGCACCCCGAACTATCTGAACGCGGAGCACAGCGTCAAATCGTGGTTACTCACGACGGACCACAAGCGCATCGCCCTGCTCTACCTGGTGAGCATCACGTTGATGTTCGCCCTGGGCGGCATTTTCGCCATGCTGATCCGCATCGAGCTCATTACGCCGCAGGGCGACTTACTCAGCTCGGACAGTTACAACCGTGCGTTCAGCATGCACGGGATCATCATGATTTTCTTCTTCCTGGTCCCGTCCATCCCGGCGACTTTGGGTAACTTCCTGGTGCCGATGATGGTGGGCGCGCGCGACCTGGCGTTCCCGCGCATCAACCTCCTGAGCTGGTATCTATATATCGCCGGCGCGTTCCTGATGCTGTACGTGATGGCCACGGGCGGAGTGGACACCGGGTGGACGTTCTACGCGCCGTTCAGCTCGTTGTTCTCGAATGGGCGGGTCACGCTGACCGTGCTGGCGGTCTTCATCGTCGGGTTTTCGAGCATCCTCACCGGGCTTAACTTCATCGTCACCATTCACACCATGCGCGCGCCAGGAATGACCTGGGGGCGGCTGCCGCTGTTTCTGTGGGCGCATTACGCGACGGCCGTCATCATGGTGCTGGCCACTCCGGTGCTGGCCGTAACGACGATGATGCTGGGACTGGAGCACGTCTTCCACATAGGCATCTTCGATCCCGCGCTGGGAGGCGATCCGATTCTCTTCCAGCACCTGTTCTGGTTCTACTCGCACCCGGCGGTCTACATCATGATTCTTCCCGGCATGGGCGTAGTCAGCGAGTTGATCGCGTGTTTCTCGCGCAAGCGCGTCTTCGGCTATGGCTTCGTTGGCTTCGCCAGCCTGGCGATCGCCATCCTGAGCTTCCTGGTCTGGGGCCACCACATGTTCGTCTCCGGCCAGTCGGTTTATGCCGGGATGGTGTTTTCGATCCTCAGCTTCCTGGTTGCGGTGCCGTCGGCGATCAAGGTGTTCAACTGGACCGCGACCATGTACAAGGGCTCGATCTCGTATGACACGCCGATGCTGTACGCCCTCGGCTTCATCGGCCTGTTTACCATGGGCGGCCTGACAGGGATGATGCTGGCCACGCTAGGTATCGACGTCCACGTACACGACACTTACTTCGTCATCGCGCACTTCCACTACATCATGGTGGGAGGGGCGGTCATGGCCTATATGGGCGGCCTCCATTTCTGGTGGCCGAAGATCACCGGCCGGATGTATCCGGAAATATGGGGACGGATCTCGGCCACAATCATCTTCCTCGGCTTCAACCTGACCTTCTTCCCGCAGTTCATCGCGGGCTATCTGGGCATGCCGCGGCGGTACCACGCCTATTCGCCCGAATTCCAGGTCTACAACGTCCTCTCGTCCGCTGGGGCTTCGATCCTAGCGGTGGGATATCTGATGCCGCTGATCTACTTCTTCTGGTCGATTCGCTATGGACTGCGGGCGTCTGAGAATCCCTGGGGGGCCACCGGCCTGGAATGGAAGACGGCGTCGCCGCCACCCACGGAGAACTTCGAGCAGCCGCCGATCGTGCTCGAGGAAGCCTACCACTATTCGGACGAGGAGGCGCCCATTGCCTGAAGCCGCCGCGTCACCGTTCCATAGCCGGATGAAGCACCAGTTCGAGACGTTGGCGCAGCAGCATCACGCCGACACGCTTGGCATGTGGGTGTTCCTGGGTACCGAGGTGCTATTCTTCGGTGGCCTCATTACGGCCTACGTGTTGTATCGCACGGCCTATTCAGCGGCCTTCGCTCACGCCAGCCTGACCCTCGACATCGTCTCCGGCACCATCATGACCGTAGTGCTGCTGGGGAGCAGCCTGACCATGGCGATGGCCGTTCACGCCTCCCACCTCGGCAACCGTCGGGCGTTGGCGGTGTTTCTGATTCTCACCATCGTGCTGGGTCTGGGGTTCCTGGGGATCAAGGGCCACGAGTATTACCAGAAGTGGGAGGACCACCACATCCCCGGGCCGGGCTTCGTCTGGGACGGGACGGACGCCCGCGCAGCGCAGTTGTTCCTCTACTTCTACTTCGCTTTGACGGGCTTGCACGCGCTGCACATGATTATCGGCGCAGGCATCATGGGGGTGCTGTTGCTTCAAACCGCGCTCGGCCGCGTCAGGACTTACACGGTCGAAGTCAGCGGGCTCTACTGGCACTTTGTCGATATCGTCTGGATCTTTCTGTTCCCGCTGCTCTATCTGGTGGACAGGCACAAGTAACTTATGCCCAGCACTTCGACTTACTACAAGATCTTCGCGCTGTTGATGATTCTGGCATTCGCCACCACTGGCATAGCCTTCATCGATCTGGGCATCTTCAACCCGATCGTGGCGATGCTCATCGCGGTGACGAAAGCCACGCTGGTCGTGCTCTTCTTCATGCACGTCCGCTACCAGGGTCGGCTGACGTTCGTGTTCGCGATCGCCGGATTCTGTTGGCTCCTGATTCTGCTCCTGCTGATCTCCACCGACTACCTCACGCGGGCCTGGCTGCCTATCCCCGGAGCGATTCCGCCGATGGGGTTTTGAGACAATAGTGCATGCAGCAGGTCGCGAGCGGCTCGGGCTTTCCGAAGCACTTTGATGGAAGGCGCTTCTACAATCCCGGTGCTCCGCAGGCAGCCGGATTCCTCGACGTCCTCCGATGGAAGCTGACCAGCCGGCCGCAACGGTCGCCGCGTTTCATCTCCGATGTTGAGCAATCGAAACCACCCGGCAGCGTCGAAGGGAGCGCGCTCCGCGCCACTCTGGTGAACCACTCGACTGTCCTCCTTCAGCAGCAGGGCTTCAATGTCTTGACGGACCCGATCTGGTCGGGACGAGCCAGTCCCTTGTCCTGGATAGGTCCGCGGCGACGCAGAAAGCCGGGAGTATCCTGGCAGGACCTGCCGCGTATCGATGCCGTACTGATCAGCCACAATCACTACGACCACCTGGATCTGCCGACGCTGCGCCGCCTGGCCGCGCTCGGACATTCCACCTTCATCGTTCCGGCTGGCGTGGCGCGGTTGTTTCGTTCGGAGAAGATAGGCCCGACCCACGAGTTGGACTGGGGCGAATCCGTATCACTTCAGGGCTGCACAATCCACTGCGTCCCGGCTCTGCATTTCTCAAGCCGAAAAATGTGGGACCTCAACACGACCGTGTGGTGTGGGTATGTCATCGAATGTCAGGACCGGCCTGTGTACTTCGCGGGAGACACGGCGTTCGGAAGTCATTTCGCCCAGATCCGGGAGAAATTCGGGCCGCCGCGGCTTGCGCTGCTGCCGATCGGGGCTTACGCGCCGCGCTGGTTCATGTCGCGGGTGCACATGGCTCCCGATGAGGCGGTCAGGGCGCACGAGATACTCGCCGCCCAGACCAGCGTCGCCATCCACCACGGGACATTCCAGCTGACGGATGAGGCGATCGATACCCCGAAGAAAGAGCTGATTGCGTGCGCGCGGGATGATTCGTTTGTGGTCCTCGATAACGGCCAGTTTGCCGAGATTCCATGATCGTCGACAGGCACACGCTCGCCCTGGTGAGCATTACCGGCAGTTCGCTCGACGTGCTTGGAGCGCTGTACCTCGCTTACGACCTCCTGGGCGGCGAACACGGCCCACTGCGGACCCTCACCCGGGGAGTTACTTACGGCGCGTTGTTCGGAAGCGGGTACGGCCTCGCCCTCGGGCCTGTCTTTGGGCTCGCGAGCGGCCTGGCGCATGGCGTCACTCTCGCCTGGGAGTACTCCCGCGCTTCGAGGCAGCTTCCCAAACCGGGATTCTGGCAGGACACCGCCATGAGCGCGATTCGCGGAGCCGGCTTTGGACTGGGAGCGGCTTACTTATATGGAGGCGCGTTTGGCGCCGCGTTCGGCATTCTGAGTACGGTGGGACAGGTCCTGGCTTACCGCGCCGGGATCCGGCCGACCATCGACTATCAGCCCGCTGCCCGGCCGCGTGTAACTAGGAGTCACATTCTCGCGGCGGCGAATCGCACCGTTGGTTACGCCGTCGCCGGATACGTCAGCGCCCTGGTGTCGCATCATCGCGCAAACGCGCTGAGCGTCGGTGTGACGGCTGGACTGGCGATCGGAGTGGTCACGGCGGTCGCAAGCGCGTTCACGCCCTTTGTCGAATGGACCGCCGACCGTGTTCCGGAAAAGCGCATGGGTGTCTACGGGGTTGTCTTGATTCTCGTTGGCTTCGCGATGCAATCCGTACAATACTGGCTGGCGCTTCTCGACGTGAATGTTCGATAGATCGAAGCCATGAGAAGATCAGGGTAGAGCAAGCACAGAGAGTCGAGGAGATGCCTGAGACAGCCGACGCCCGCTTCGTCGTCCAGATGCACGACGCCTCGCAGCTCCATTATGATTTCCGCCTTCAGGTCGGCGACGTGATGGTCTCGTGGGCCATCCCCAAAGGACCCTCCATGAATCCCGCCGAGAAGCGCCTCGCCATGATGACCGAGGACCATCCGCTCGATTACGCCAGCTTCGAGGGTGTCATCCCGGAAGGCAACTACGGCGCCGGGACGGTGATGGTGTGGGACAACGGCACCTGGGAACCCGAGGGCTCGAAGCCGGCCCGCGAACAGATCGACGGCGGAGAACTCAAGTTCAAGCTGCACGGCGCCAAGCTCCGCGGCAGCTTCGCGCTGGTGCACACCCACTTCGGATCGAAGAAGGACGGCCGGTCCTGGCTGCTCATCAAGCACCGCGATCAGGACGCCGACCCGGCCTTCGACATCAAAACGCTGGCCTGGTCCGTGCTCAGCCGCCGCACGATGCGGCAAATCGCCGAGGGCTGATGGCGCTCGAAACCTACCGCGGCAAACGCAAATTCGAGAAGACGCCCGAGCCGGCGCCCGAACCGGTTCGCACCAAGGGCGGGAACTCGTTCGTGGTCCAGCAGCACGACGCCACGCGGCTACACTGGGACCTCCGCCTCGAAATCGACGGCGTGCTGGTCTCCTGGCCCGTCCCGAAAGGGCCTTCGCTGAACCCCGCCGACAAGCGGCTCGCGGTCCACACCGAGGATCATCCTCTCGAATACGCGCGCTTCGAGGGAGTGATTCCGGAGAAGAACTACGGCGCGGGTCCAGTGCAGGTTTGGGACGCCGGCACCTACGAAATGGAGGGCGATCTCAGCGCCGCCGAGCAGCTCGCGCGCGGGGAGCTGAAGTTCAAGCTGCACGGCCGCAAGCTGCGCGGCAGTTTCGCGCTGATCCATACCGGCAAACGCGCCCAGGATCCGAAGGAACGCAAAAACTGGCTGCTCATCAAGCACGCGGACCAATACGCGGATGCGAATTGGGATATCGAGACGCTCGACTGGTCCGTGCTCACCGGCCGCACCATTAAGGAGATCGAGGACGGCCTCTCCGGCCGCGCCGCCACGGCAGCCGACCTGCCAGGAGCGCGGAAGGCGCCATTGCCGGCCAAGATCGAGCCCGCGCTCGCCACCCTGATCGACAAGCCCTTCACCGATCCCGGCTGGGTCTTCGAACTGAAGTGGGACGGCATGCGCGTGCTGGCGTCCGTCCATGGCGGCAAGGTCGAGCTGCGCGCGCGCACTGGCCGCGTCGTGACCTCCCACTTTCCCGAGCTCGCGGCGCTGCCCGCGCGGATCGCGGCGGAACGGGCGATTCTCGATGGCGAGGTTGTCGTGCTCGACGAGGAAGGCCGGCCGGACTTTTCGCGGCTGCAGCATCGCATGGGCGTCGAGCGGCCCTCGCCCACGCTGGTGGCCGAGGCGCCTGTCGTCTACTACGTCTTCGACCTGCTTTACGCCGACGGTTACGACCTGCGCGGCGTGCCGCTCGTCGAGCGCAAGGACTTCCTGCGCCGCATCCTGCTTCCCGAAGACCCGCTGCGCTACTCGAGCCACGTCGCGGGCGAGGGCGAGGCGCTGTACAAACTGGCGCGAGAGAAAGGACTCGAAGGTATCGTGGGCAAACAGGCGCGCAGCACCTACCCCGACGGGCGCAGCGCCCAGTGGGTGAAGCTCAAAACCACCTCTGAAGTGGACGCGGTGGTGGGCGGATTCACCGCGCCGCGCGGCGGCCGCGAACACTTCGGCGCGCTGCTGGCCGGCCTCTACGACGGTGCGCGCCTGCGCTTCATCGGCGGCGTCGGGACCGGCTTCGACCAGGCCACGCAGGAAGAGGTCGCGCGCCAGCTCAAACCGCTGATCGTCAAAGACGCGCCCTTCGCCGAGCCGCCCGCCACGCGCGAGAAGGCGACCTGGGTGGAGCCGAAGCTGGCCGCGCGCGTGCGCTTCGCCGGCTGGACCGCGGAATCGCACCTGCGTGCCCCGGTCTTCCTGGGGATGCGGCCTGACATAGACCCGAAGGAGTGCACCTTCAGCGCCGAGACGCCGAAAGCGCAGCGGTCGCTGGCCGGCGAAATCGCCGCCGCCAAAGGCGATGACGTCACGCTCGACGTGGAGGGCCGCAAGCTGCGCCTCACGCACCTGAACAAAGTCTTCTTCCCCGAAGTGGGCCTCACCAAGCGCGACCTGCTGGCCTACTACGCGCACGTTTCCGGCCTGATCCTGCCATTCTTGAGCCAGCGCCCGCTGGTGCTGCGGCGCCTGCCGGATGGCGTAGGCGGCGGCCTTTTCTACCAGAAGGAAGCGGGCAAGATGCCGGAGTGGATCGAAACCGTCACCATCCCGAGCGAGGGGAAAAACATCCGCTACGTGGTCTGCAACAACGTTGCCACGCTGCTCTGGCTGACGCACCTGGGATGCATCGATCACGATCCCTGGGCCAGCCGCATCGACGATCTGGAGCATCCCGATTACGTCTTCATCGATCTCGACCCGTCCGAAGGCACGCCGTTCTCCTCGGTGGTCGATGTGGCGCGCGAGGTGTGCGCGGTGCTCACGCAGGCGGGCATGAAGTTCTACGTCAAGACCTCGGGCGCCAGCGGGATCCACATCTTCCTGCCGATCGAGCGCGTCTACACCTTCGAGCAGGCGGCCATGTTCGGCCAGGTGGTCTCGCGTATGGCGGCGGCGCGCATCCCGGAGAAGTCCACCTTCGAGCGGACCGTCGCGAAGCGCCCGCGCGGCAGCGTGCTCCTCGATTACGCGCAGCTCGCCTATAGCCGGCCGCTAGCCTCGGTCTACAGCGTGCGGCCCGAGCCGCAGGCCAGCGTCTCGGCGCCCATCACGCCGCAGGAGTTGAAGCCCGCGCTGACCCCGGCGCGGTTTACCCTGAAGAACATGCCGGAACGGCTGGAGAAGGCCGGCGACCTGTGGGCCGATTTCTGGCGCTCGCGCCAGCGCATCGAGCCGGCGCTGGAGCGGCTGAAAGTGCGCTGAGCAGCGCTGCCCGTCGCTCGTCGCGCGTCGCAAAGACAGCGGCTTTCGTA